>NZ_CM007717.1:1182451-1482451 GCF_002019855.1 Streptomyces antibioticus
AGACCGTGTCCTACGTGGTGAGGCGTCGTTGACCTCGGTATGGGGCGGGGTACGTGGAGTTGGATTGTTCCGGACGGGCTGTGGGAGATCGCGAAGCCGCTGATCCCTCCGTCGAGGGTGCGGCCGCAGGGCGGCGGTACGCAAGACACGCCTGATGAGACGCTGTTCGCGGCGATCATCTACGTGCTGGTCAGCGGTTGTGCCTGGCGGGCTCTGCCGCCCTGCTTCGGGATATCGAAGTCGACCGCGCACCGCCGGTTCCTGATCTGGTCCAGAGCCGGCGTCTGGGGCCGCCTGCACGAGACCGTCCTGCATCGTCTCGATGACGCCGGCCTCATCGACGTCACCCGTGTCGTCCTCGACACCGCCCATGTCAGGGCTAAAAAGGGGGCGAACACACAGGTCCGAGCCCCGTGGACCGAGGCAAGCCGGGTTCCAAGATGCACATCCTGTCGGATGCGAACGGACTGCCCTTGGTCGTCGGCGTCTCGGCCGCCAACACCCACGACAGCCAGGGACTGAAGCCCATGGTGCTGGGTCACCAAACGAGACACGACCCCCATCGCGGCCGGTACTTCAAACCCCAGCGCCTGCACGCGGACAAAGCCTACGACCGCCCGGACCTGCGTAAATGGTTACGCGGCAAGCGCATCGGAGTCCGGATCGCCCGCAAAGGCATCGAGTCAAGCGAACGGTTGGGGCGTCGCAGGTGGGTGATCGAGCGGACGATGTCGTGGATGTCTGGCTACCGCAGACTCAGCCCCCGCTATGAGCGCAATCCCCGTAACTACCTGGCCTTTCTCGGACTCGCCGCCGCCCTCTGCTGCTACAAGCGCCTCGTCCGCCTCACCACGTAGGACACGGTCTAAGTGCAGCCGGAGATCTGCCGGTACCGACTGGCGGCACGTCAGCGGCGCCGCTCGTACACGCCACATCTCAGCCTTCGCCAGCAGCCAGGTCGCCTCCGGCCGTGATCGGGCCACCTTCTACCAGTGCCTGGCCACCCCCTCCAGCGCGCTCGGCGACGCCTTTCGGCAACACCGCCTCCCGCTCAACCCGGCTTCTCCCCCGGTCCGCACCGGCCACCGTCAGGTCCTGTACTCGTCGTGGCGGCGCAGCCAGTGGGCCTCCTCGCCCTCTTCGTGGCGGCCCAGCGGTGTCCGGTCGAGGAGGCCGTAGTAGGCCATGGCGGGCTCGAGGCCGCGCGCGGTGGTGACGTACGTCCGGTAGACGGTGCCGTCCGACAGCGTGTAGCAGCTCAGCCCGGGGCCTTCGGTGACGTAGCCGAGGACGTCCGTGCCGCACGCCTGCGCCATCTGGCTCACGGTCGCCGGGATCTCGCCCGCAAGGAACGGCCTCAGCTCCTCCTCCGTGTACGTGAAGCCGAGGTCGCGGTGGAAGTCGCCGCCGCCGGCGGAGACCCAGTCGAAGCTCCAGCCCATCCGCTCCCGGTAGGCGAGGAGCTTGTCGACCGGTGCCCGCGAGGAGCAGATCAGCGTCACGTCGCGGGCCTTGAGGTGGACCGCGTTGGGGTCGAGCGTGTCCGCGATCGAGGAACAGACAGGGCATCCGGCCTCGTACGGCGGGCCGAACATGAAGTGGTAGACGAGCAGCTGCGAGCGCCCGTCGAAGAGGTCCGCGAGCGACCTGGTCCCGCCCTCGGTCTCGAATCTGTAGTCCTTCTCGACCGGCACCCAGGGAAGCTCCCGCCGCTTCCGCGCGAGCTCGTCACCGCGCCGGGTCAGCTCCTTCTCCTCCACGAGCAGCTCCGCTCGCGCCCCCTCGAATTCCTCCTGCGTGCCGACCCTGTGCTCGGACATTGCCTTTCCCTCCTGTGCGGGAGCAGAACACCGCATCGCGGCGGGCGGTCGCCGCAGCGGCCGCCGTCAGTGCCTGCACAGGCGTTACCCGTCGCCCTACGTCAACCGTACGCGCGCGGCACAGCGCGAGCCCGATCAGCAGGAGCCTCGACGCGGCGTTGCCGGTGAGCAGCACGCCGAACAGGTGGGCGTGGGCGGCCCGGCCGCCGATCGTGGTGCCGATCAGCGCGCCGATGCCGAAGGCCGCGAGGACGCCCGAGACCCAACTCTTGTCGAGCCGGCCACGTCGGTGAGCAGCGGGGCGCACCCGCGACCTGGCCGAGGCCGAACACGGTGATCAGTGTGGCCAGGGTGGTCTTGCGGGGCAGCCGCAGGGTCGTGGCAGCCAGCAGCGGCGCGCCGACGACCGTGCCGATCGCGAAGGCAGAGATGAGCAAGCCAACGCGGTGGATCGACACGTTCATGTCAGCGATGGGCGGCAGCAGCCCGGAGAGCCGGCAGCGATGAACCCCGGATTGCTCTTGCCATTCCCCCTGCCCCGATTGGACGCCCTCCACCGCGCGCTCGGGTGAATCCCTGCGCTCGACGGCACGCCATGACAGCGTGTCATTAATCATTACGCATGGTGATAATTGAGACATGTCCCCGTCACCGGCCGTACGGCCGGCCAAGGAGAGTCCCTCATGCCCTCGAACAGTGATGCAGGGCGGCCGGAGAGCCGCCGCTACATGAGCCGGGGGGTGGACGTCCAGATCGGGGAGGCAGAGAGCGGCGGCGTCAATCTCCGGCTGGACGGCATGCCCGTCGACGTCATCTTCCTCGACGGTGAGTACCACAGCCAGCTCGCCAACATGTTCACCGGATTCCCCACCATCGATGACCTCGTGGACTCGCTCCTGGAGACACAGGGGAAGACGTGGGTGCTGCGCGGCTTGGCCCGCACGGGCGCGTGCCACGGCGGTGGCGGTCACGGTCATGGCGGCGGTCACGACCACGGGGGCGGTGGTCACGACCATGGTGGGGACGGTCACGACCACGGTGGGGGCCACGGCGATCACAACCACTCCGGAGGGGGCGGCGGCCGATGAACATCCGAAAGAACATCTACAGCCTGACCCCGCAGGAGCTCGCCGACTTCCAGGACGCGCTCAACGCAATCAAGGCCGACGGCAGCTACGACGACTTCATCGAGCGCCACCACCACGCGATGATGGAGGCGACTCCCCTGTCGGGGGAGACCGTGAACCCGGGCGTCCGCAATGTCGCGCACCGGGGGCCGGCGTTCCTGCCATGGCACCGGTACTTCTGTCGGGAACTGGAGCTGCTGCTCCAGGCCAAGAAGAAGAACGTCACCCTCCCCTACTGGGACGAGGCGGCGGACGCGGTCGCTCCCGCGGCGGCCGCTCTGTGGAACACCGACCCGAATGCGGGCCCGGTATACGTGGGCGGCGACGGCGACGGCCCGAACGGCGAAGTGACGACGGGGCCGTTCAAGCACTGGACGGCTCTGATCGAGGATCTGGAGACCGGTGGGCTCGTCCCCCGGCAGGGCATCATCCGAGCGTTGGGCAGTACGGGCGGCCCGCCGGCGCGGAACAAGCCGCTGTTTCCGACGGCGGCCCAGGTGGAGAACATGCTCGTCAACTGGGGCGTCTACGACACCGCCCCCTGGTCGACGGCCAGCCAGGGCAGCTTCCGCAACCGCCTGGAAGGCTGGGAACGGGTCGTGCCCCCGGAAGGCGTACCCGCCGCCGAACTCGGCTCCCAGATGCACAACCGCGTGCACATCTGGGTCGGTGGGGACATGGGCCCCGGAACCTCGCCCAACGACCCCGTCTTCTTCCTTCACCACTGCAATGCCGACCGCCTGTGGGCCCGCTGGCAGTACACACACCCCACGGCCCCCTACCTTCCGGCGAGCGGTGGCCCCATCGGGCACAACCTCGGCGACACCATGGGGCATCTCGTCACGACCGACGCGACACCCGCGCGCTCCCTCGACTACCGGCGCACCCTCGGCTTCATCTACGACACCGACCCGCCGCTGGTCGAGCAGGTCTCCCCGGCGGTGCACTTCCAGGACGTGCCGACCCTGGAAACCGTCTGGCGGCCGGCGGTCTTCCGGATCCGGGCCGGCGCGCCCGTCCACCTGGAGGTCGTCTCGGGCAGCGGACCGGCCGCGCCGTACGCGCTGACTTCCCGGGGCGCGAGGGTGACGCACACACCGGTCGCGGACAGCGCCCCCTTCGACCTGGTGCGGGTCTGGTTCGCCTTCACCGGTGCGGCGACGCCGGGGGCGGCGGCCGCCGGAGCGGCGAAGATCCGCTGTGTGGAGACCGGGGAAGTCTTCGACTTCATCCTCACAGGCAACACCGTCCAGCGGGAGACCGCCGGAGTGGTGTTCGCCCTGGACAAGTCCCTCAGCATGGCCCAGCCCACGAGCAACGGCCTCAGCCACATGCAGATGGTGCGCGAGGCGGTCGCGCGAGGCGTCGAGCTCATCCGGGACGACAGCGGAGCCGGGGTGGTGACCTTCGACCAGGACGCGCACCCCGAGGTGAAACTGTCGCCATTCGCGCCCGCCCTGAGTCAGCGCGCCGACGTCCTGGCGGCGGTCAACGCCCTGGAGCCTGGCGGGGACACCTCCCTCGGGGACGGGCTGGTGGCCGCCCAGCAGACCATGAACGCGAACGGCCGCGCCTTCACGAGCCGTGCGCTGGTCGTGGTCACCGACGGGCTGGAGAACCAGCCGAAGTTCCTGGACGAGGTCGGCGGGACGATCACCACGCGGACCTTCGCCGTCGTCGCGGGGGCCGCGAACCTGGTCAGTGCCCCCGCGCTGACCAGGCTGGCGAACGGTACCGGTGGTCGGCTGCTGCTCACCGATACCCCCGGTACCGACGCCGAAGGGTTCTTCCGGCTGTCCACCTACATCCAACAGGTCCTCGCCTCAGCCGCCGACGAAGACGTGGTGACCGAGGCTTCCGGGGTCGTTACCCCGGAGGAGGAGGTCCGGGTCCCCTTCCAGCTCAACGAGACGGACATCGAGGCGACCGTCATTCTGTCGCTGGACGTGCCATCGGTCTCGCTCGAGCTGGAGACACCGGCGGGGCGGGTCCTCACCGAGTCCGAACTCACCGCCCTCGGCGCCACCGTCAGACGCACCACGAACATGATCTTCTGCCGCTTCCGGCTGCCGTTCCCCGCCGGGACCGGCGCTCACAGCGGGACGTGGCAGGTGGGTCTCAAAGCCGATGAGCGTGTCCTACGCGAGGAGACCGCCAAACTCAGGACCGCGGCGGAAGGGGATCCGGCGCGCGGCACCGAACTGGACCGGCTGACCGCCCACGGCCCGCGCTACAGCATCGTTGTCACCTCGTGGAGCAATCTGCGCCTCAACTCGCGGGTCACCCAGCCGAGCATGGAACCGGGCGCCACCATCCGGTTCGACGCCGTCCTGGCCGAGTTCGGGCGACCGGTCGAAGGCCGTGCCGACGTGGAGGCGGAGGTACGGCGCCCCGACGGTGTCGTGGTGACCGTGCCGCTCGACGAGGAGGTGCCGGGCGCCTTCAGGGGTGATCTCGCGGCGACCATGGCGGGCGTCTGGCAGGCCCGGATCACGGCCCGCGGGCATACCTTCGGCCGGACGCGGTTCGCGAGGCAGCAACGGCTCGGCGTCGCCGTACTGGTGGGTGGGGACCATCCGCCCGCCCCTGTGGTGGGGACCGACGTCGACGGCAACGACTGAAGACCCGGAGACGGTCGCAGACGGGCTGAACCGCGGCACCCGTGCCGCGGTTCGGCTGTGTCAGATCGCTGAGCTCCCACCCCAGGTTCCGCCGCGCCGCCGCCTCCCAGTGGTCGTCCCCTACGCGGTGCGTAACGGCCGTGGCAGGCCGAGCAGTTGCCGCAGCACCGCCGCCCGCCCCTTCCGGATGGCGGCGGCTTCGTGGAGGCGCTCCCAGGCGGTGGCGATCAGCCAGCCGCCGACGGCGATGTAGCCAGCAAGGTGGAAGGGGCTCAGGTGCGGGTCGCCCGTCCAGCCGGTCAGGTCGTTCCACAGGTAACCGCCGGCGTGGGTGTCCTCAGCAGGGGGAAAGTGCTGCCGAGCCAACTGCCCAACAGGTACATCCTGCGCGGAACGCCGTACATCTCGGTGAAGAGTGCGATGAGGAGGGCGCTGTACGCGCCCATGGCCCGCCACTCCTGCTGCTTCCTGGGTGGAAGAAGCTGGCCGCGAAGAGGATGAACAGGGCGGTGTTGAAGACGACCAGCGGCCAGAGGCCGTATGCGCCGTCGGCCGTAACGTCCTCCTGGCGGGTGCCCGACGGGGTGCGGTGCGGTGCCCGTTGGCCAGCAGGCTCATCCGCTGCCGGTAGGTGTCGGCGTCGATGCCGTGGTGCAGGCGAAGGCCCACACACCAGAGCTCGGCGGCTTCCAGGGCTGCCCGCCGTCCGCGCAGCCTGGCGAGCGGAGGCATCCGGCACTCGCCGGGGGTGATCAGGCGGGCGGTGTCGTAGACGACGCCCGCCAGGATCAGCGCGGCGGCGAGGACGGCTATCAGTGCGGTCATCGCGCTCACCTGCTCGACTCGCCAGCCGCGCGTCAGGTGTGGCCGGGCCCGGTCGGGTGGTCGTGCCTGCCCAGCTGATCCTTGTCCGTGGAGTCTTGGCCTGCGTGGCCGCCGGAGTCGCGCATGCCGCGCATCATGAAGAACATCATCAGCGGGCAGGCGGCGACGAGCGCGAGCCACGCCAGCGTCCCGAGCGGGACGCCGAGTGCCAGTGCGCCCACGAACGCGATCGCGGCGGCGAGTGCGTACAGCCCGTAATTGCGGTTGGCCTTCACGGCGACCTCCCTCAAGAGCGACGGCTCCGCCCCGGCGTGGCTGGCCGGTTACGGGGCGTTCGGCGGGCTGGTGTGGAGGGCGGCCATACGGCGCCGGTACTCGTCTTCGTCGACCTCCCCGTGAGCCAGGCGCTGGCCGAGGATCTGCTCGGGTGTGGGCGCGGCGGGGGCGGGGGCCTGGGTGTGCTCGTGGGGGCGGTTAAGGGCCTTGAAGAGGAGTACCGCCGCCGTGATGATCAGCACCCAGAACAGGATCATGCTGGCCGTCATCGCGAACCAGCCCCACCCGCTGACATCGTGGTCGTACCAGAACATCATCTCCACTCACCTGCCTGACCGGCCCGGGCACGGGGCGTGGGCCACGGGGCTTGTCTGCCTACTGACATTATCCGGCGGCCCGGGGAGTGAGGGCTGGGGCCGAGTGGTCCCTTGCGGGGGCCAGGTGGTCCCCGCCCACCACTGCACGGGGTGGGCGCATGCTGGAAGGGACGATGCCGAGCAGGGAGGCGAGGGCCCATGGGCGCCGTCGATGTCACTGTCGTCGTGGCCGCCGTGGTGTTGATCGGCGGTCTGGGCTGGTACTTCTTCGGCCCGCGCCGCGCCGGGGCCGCCCGGCTGGAGGGCGGGCTGCAGCGGGTGGACGTGACCGTCCGGGGCGGCTACAGCCCGAATCTGATCAAGGTCCGCCAGGGTACGCCGCTGGAGCTGGTCTTCGACCGGCAGGAATCCGGTGAGTGCACCTCCCGGGTGGTCTTCCCCGACCTGAAGGTCAGCGCCGGGCTGCCCGCCCACACCCGCACCACCGTGCGCCTGGCACCGGACCGGCCCGGCACGTTCGGCTTCGCCTGCGGCATGAACATGATCCACGGGACACTGCTCGTCGAGCCCGCCGAAGGGGTGACCACGGTCGATGCCCCGCACCCTGACGGCCACGGCACCACTGCTCCACCCCCGAGCCGACCAGCGCGCGAGACGCCGCCGTCGGGACCGGAGCGGTCGGCAGCCGAGGCGGAGGCGGCGGACATCGCCGAGCGCCGGGCGGAGATCAAGGATCTGACCCGCCGGGTCGCCGTCGGGGCGGTGCTGACCGCCCCGGTGCTGTTCGCCGTGATGGCGCACGAGCTGTTCGGGGCGGACTGGGTGCCGGGGTGGATGCTGAACCACTGGGTGCAGCTGGCACTGATCACCCCGGTGATGTTCTACACCGGCTGGCCGATCCACGTGACCGGCTGGCTGACCCTGCGCCACCGTGCCGCCGACATGAACTCCCTGATCACCCTCGGCACGAGTGCCGCCTACGGCTACAGCCTCCTGGTCACCGCCGCGCCCGCCGTCCTGCCTGAGGACGTGCGCGAGGTCTACTTCGAAGCGGTCGGCGTGATCCTGACGCTGATCCTGCTCGGTCGGCTCCTGGAGGCCCGCGCGAAGGCCGGCACCGGTGAGGCCATCCGCGCCCTGCTGGGCCTGCAGGCCCGCACCGCCCGCGTCGTCCGGGACGGCGAAGAGACCGAGATCCCGGTCGAAGAGGTGGCGGTCGGCGACGAGGTCGTCATCCGGCCGGGCGAGAAGATCCCCGTCGATGCCGAGGTCGTGTCCGGCTCCTCCGCCGTGGACGAGTCGATGGTGACCGGCGAGCCCATGCCGGTGACCAAACGGTCCGGGGACACCGTCATCGGCGCTACCGTCAACGGCACGGGATCCTTGCGCGTACGGGCGGCCAAGGTCGGTGCGGACACGATGCTCGCCCAGATCATCCGCCTCGTCCAGGCCGCGCAGGCATCCAAGGCCCCCATCCAGCGCCTCGCCGACGCGGTCTCCGCCTACTTCGTGCCCGCCGTCATCGCCATCGCGATCGCCACGTTCGCCATCTGGTTCACCCTCGGCCCGCCCCCGGCCCTCACCTTGGCCCTGGTCTCCGCGGTTGCCGTACTGATCATCGCCTGCCCCTGCGCCCTCGGGCTCGCCACACCGCTGTCGGTGATGGTCGGCACCGGCAAGGGCGCCCAGGCAGGCATCCTCATCCGCTCCGCCGAAGCCCTGGAAACCGCCCACACACTCGACTCGGTCGTACTCGACAAGACCGGCACCGTCACCCAAGGCCGACCGGTCCTCACCGACATCCACACCGCAGACGGCTTCAACGAGAGCGAGCTGCTGCGCCTGGTAGCCGCCGCCGAGGAGGTGAGCGAACACCCCCTGGCCCAAGCCGTCGTCACCGGAGCCCGCGAGCGCGGGCTGACCTGGCCGGCCGCGACCGGCTTCGACTCCGTCACCGGCAAAGGCGTACGGGCCGAGGCCAGCGGCCACACCGTCCTCGTCGGAACCCGGCTGCTCCTGGCGGACGCCGGCATCGACACCACCCCGCTCGCCCCGCACCTCACTCGGCTCTCCACCGAGGGCAAAACACCGGTCCTCGCCGGAATCGACGGCCGCCCCGCCGGAGTCCTCGCCGTCGCCGACACCGTGAAGGACGACTCCGCGGCCGCCATCGCCGCCCTGCAACGCCTTGGCATCGAGGTCGTCATGCTCACCGGCGACAACGCCCGCACCGCCGCCGCGATCGCCTCCCAGGTCGGCATCACCCGCGTGCTCGCCGAGGTGCTGCCCGAGCACAAGTCCGACGAGATCCGCCGCCTGCAGGACGAAGGCCGCACCGTCGGCATGGTCGGCGACGGCATCAACGACGCCCCTGCACTGGCCGCCGCCGATGTCGGCCTGGCGATCGGAACGGGCACCGATGTCGCTATCGAAGCCGCCGACATCACACTCATCTCCGGCTCCCTCACCGGAGTGGTCACCGCGATCCGCCTGTCCCGCGCCACCATGCGCAACATCCGGCAGAACCTGTTCTTCGCCCTGATCTACAACGCCGTCGGCATCCCCCTCGCCGCCGGACTCCTCTACCCCCTGTGGGGCATCCGCCTCAGCCCGATCATCGCCGCCGCGGCCATGGCGCTGTCCTCCCTGTCCGTCGTCGGCAACTCCTCCCGCCTGCGCCGCTGGCACACCACCCCGCTCCCCCACACCCCACCGGCCCGCACCCAGCCCCGCGTCGAAACCCCCGTCGACCACCAGGTGGCCGGTCCTTCGGAATCCGCGCCCCATCAGGCACTCAGCGGCGGGCGACACCGGCATCCAGACTCGGGCCGGTCGGCCCTCGAGGTCGTGGACCCCGTGTGCGGCATGCACCTGGATCCGGCCCACGCCGCGGAACACAGGACGACCAACACAGGCACCTACCACTTCTGCTCCGCCCACTGCGCTGCCGCGTTCGACGCTGGCCAGGCCCCACCGGATGCTTCAACGGCCAGCGGCGCCTCCACCCCGAAGCCCGGAGGATGACCACCCTCGGCTACATGCCGTAGGCGTTGTGATCCAGCCGCCCGTGTCGACGGCGACCGGCGAAACCGGCTGGGCGGGCCCCGGCGCGACCAGGCCATGCATCGCAGGTCAGATGCCGTACGGCGTCCGCGGCTACGTCCCGCTCAGCAGTCGCGGGGCCGCGGCCGCCATCCTTACAATGGAGAAAGCAGCGAGGGCCGCCGACGACGTAATCCGGCGCCCGGTGCATCGCACCCAGGAGGTGCGCAGCACATGAGTTCCCGCAGTCCGAGAGACGAACCCGGGTCGCGTCACGCGCGAATCGAGGAGATGCGGCGTGCCGACCGGGCCCGCGAACGCCGAAAGAAGATCACCATTGCCGTCGTCTCGGCAGCGATCGTCGCCGCAGCCGGCGTAGGCATCGGCTATCTAGTCTCGGGCCCCAGTTCCTCCGAGCAGAAACAAGTACAGGGCATCACCGGCGAGAAGACCTGGCAGGGCTTGGGCCGGGAGCATGTCACCAGGGACGTCTCCTACCCCATGGCCCCACCCGTTGGTGGGGACCACCATCCGGTCTGGCAGAACTGCGAAGGCAACGTCTACGGCAAGCCAGTGCCCGACGAGAATGCGGTCCACTCGCTCGAGCACGGCGCCGTGTGGGTCACGTACACGGACAAGGCACGTGCCACCGACGTCAAGACTTTGGCCGAGCGTGTGTCGCAAACGCCGTACACGCTCATGAGCCCCTACTCGGGCCAGACCGCGCCGATCACGCTCACGGCCTGGGGCCGCCAGCTGAACGTGAACGATGCCTCCGACTCACGCGTAGCGCAGTTCTTCGAGCACTATGTCCAGGGGCCGCAGACTCCCGAGCCGGGAGCTCCCTGCGGCGGCGGGAAGTCGTCATAACGCTTCGCGCCCCGGTATTCCGAGTCGTGCTGGCGGGAGGATCCGCTACGTGACGCGCTGACACGGAGAGGCCCCTTCCCCGAGGGACCCTGCCTGGAACTCGGTTACGGAACCGGCCTGTTCACCGCACTCCTCGTCGGCGCCTTCGCGGAGCTGCTGTGGATCAATCAACTCGGCTAGGACGGACCGCTGTACCCGTCGCCGGGATGGCCACTCTGGCCGCTGCCCGGCTGCTGGCGCGCCACCTACGCCGAAGCGAGCTGGGGAAGTTGGAGACACCGGCCCGCCACCTCCTATCTCAGGGCAAGAGTTGGCGCGCAAGAGAGTCTGCGGCCCATCGTTGCCACCGCTCAGGTGTCCAGTGGCGGTCGGTCACCAGCAGGGCGTACGTCTCGGGGCCGAGCAGCGTCAGGGCGATGTCGGCGGCTGACGCAGCGTCGTGGCCGTCGCGCAGGCCGCCGGGAGTCTTGGCCTCCAGGGCTTGGGCGAAGTGGAGCTGGACGGCGTGCCGCTGGCGGAGATTGGTCTGCCACAGCTCGGCGAGCTCGGGTTCCGCGGCGGCAGCTCCGCGTACGACTTCCAGGACTGGCGCGGCTCGTTCGAGGATGCCGCAGGCTCCTGCCGCCTGGAGGCGTAGTTGCGTTGCGGGGTCGGGTTCGGCGAGGAGTTCACGGGCCCAGGGACGGTCGAGCGTGGCGACCGGATCCGCGTCGCCTGCGACGGCGGTGTCCAGAACTTCCTTGAGCAGGGCGCGCTTGTTTCCGAAGGTGAAGTACACCGTCTGTACGCCGACCTCTGCGGTGCGGGCGATCTCGTCGATGGTCGTGCCCGCCCAGCCTCGTTGGGTGAACAGCCGTCCTGCGGCGTCGATCATCCGAAGTCGGGTACGCCGGGTCTTCTCCGTCCGGGTCAGTGGTTCAGCCACGGTGATCTGATCCCTCCTCTTTGACTGTAGTGGGACTACAGTGTAATTCACTGGAGTATGACTACAGTGAGATCAGGTTCCGCAGGACGGGTTCTCGTCGTCGGCGGATACGGAGCCGTGGGTGCGACGGTGACCAGCACGCTCTCCGGGTGGTTTCCCGGCCGCGTCGTCCCTTCGGGACGGGACGAAGTGAAGGCGCGGCGGCTCGGCGGGGTACGCGTGGATGTCGGCGACCTGGCCGGTCTCCGGCAGGTGCTGGACGAGCTGGGTGATGTGAGCGCCGTTGTGCTGTGCGTCGAGCCGGATGATGCGGGGGTTGCCCGGATCTGCCTCGAACGCGGAATCCACCTCGTGGACGTCGGAGCGACCCACCGGCTGCTCGAGGAGGTGACGGATCTGCATGGGCTGGCGGCTGCGGCCGGGGCCACGGCCGTGCTCAGCGTCGGTGTCGCCCCCGGGCTGACCAACCTCCTCGCCCGGCGCGTCAACGACGCCGTCGGTGGTGCCGAGCGGATCGACCTGACCGTACTGCTGGGCGCCGGAGAGCGGCACGGCACCGACGCGGTGCGGTGGACGGTCGCCGGCCTGAGCACGCCCGTCACGGCCCGCCCGCAGCGGCTGTCCCTGCCCGGGTTCGGCGTACGGACCGCCCACTCGTTCCCGTTCTCCGACCAGCACACCCTGCGGCGCACCCTTGGCGTCCCGGAAGTGACCACGCGACTCTGCCTGGACTCCCGGCCGCTGACCGCCGCACTGTTCGCACTACGCCGGGCAGGACTACTCCGCGGCGCCCGCGGGGCACACCAACAGCAGCTGCTGACCAGCGTCTTCAGCCGCGTCCACCTCGGCGGCGACCGCTTCGCGGTACGGGCCGACGCCTACCGCGGCAACCGCCACGCGACCCTGGCCCTCACCGGTCAGGGGCAGAGCCGTGCGACCGGCCTGGTGGCCGCCCACGTCGTTCGCGCCCTCTTGACGCAAGGCGTGCCGGCCGGTGTCCACCATGTCGAGCAGCTGACGACGCTGGCCGATCTGCCGGAACAACTGGCCACCCACGGCATCACAGCAGTCGGCTGAACGACCTCGCCATGACCGTTCGGCATTGCCGAGAATGCGCGCATCCTGCACTGGTCCCCAAATCTGGTCCCAGCCCGGATGCGGGTCCCGCTGGGCTTCCTCGCTCATTTCTGCTGGCGACGCCGTCAACCGAGGGAAGCCATCAGGTCGTTGCAGGCCCGTTCGCACGAGCGGCACGCCTCGGCGCAGATGCGGCAGTGTTCGTGCATCTCGGCGTGGGAGGCGCATTCGTCCGCACACGCCTTGCAGGCGACGGCGCAGGCGGTGAGGAGGGCTCGAGTGATGTTGGCGTCGTAACCGGTGTGCCGGGAGAGGACGGCGGCGGTCGCGGTGCAGATGTCGGCGCAGTCCATGTCGGTGCGAATGCACTTGGTGAGGTCGCCCACCATCCCCTCGGAGAGACAAGCGTCTGCGCAAGCCGTGCATGCCTGGGCGCAGGCGAGGCATTCCTCGATGCAGCGGGCGAGCTTGTCCTGGTCGACGTTGCCGAGGTCGGCCGGGTAGCTGTGCAGCATCTCCTTGACGGGCGCGTTCATGACGACGGCCCTCACTTTCCCGCCGCCGACCAGAGGTGGGGGTGCGCCTTCTGCGAAGCCGTACAGCGTCCTAGGGCCAGGATCACACCGGCACCTCCCGAATGCAGAACCGTACAGCGGTGCCGTCGGAGCGCTCGCATAGGCGACTTCGATCTCCGCCGCGCCTGCGGACGGTTCCTTCATGCCCGGCACGGTGTTGTCGTGGATGCGGGCGGGTCGCGTAGTCGCCCTTGCGCAAGCGCTCCGCTTCCTGGAGGAAACCAGCGGGCGGACACCGCTCCTGGGTGACGGAGGCTCTCTGGTCGCTCGCGGTTTGCCGCCGACGGCCGTTCGGCAGCAATGTGGAGTCCTGCTACGCGGGGGGAAAGCAGTGGAGTGGTGGACGTGCCTGGCCGGCGTCGCGGCGGGGCTCTTGATAGCGGTAGTGACGGCGCCGGTGGGTGTGTCGGGAGCGGTGTTCCTGCTGCCGGTGCAGCTGAGCGTGTTCGGAGTGCCCAGCCCGGCGGTGACGCCGACGAATCTGCTGTACAACGTCGTGGCCGGCCCGGGCGCTCTGCTGCGTTACCGGCGCGGCGGGGCCTTGGGTACTCCGCTGGTTCGGCTGCTGGTGGTGGGCACGCTGCCCGGGGTGGTGATCGGGGCCGTGATCCGCGTGTTCGCCGTGCCGGGCCCAGCCGTCTTCCGGGTCCTCGTCGCGCTCTTCCTGTTGCCCCTCGGCTTGTGGCTGTGCTGGCGAACCCTCCGGCCGGTTCGGAGAGTGACCGCCGAGGCCGAGCCTGCGCCACATGTACTGGTCGCGCTGGCGCTGGGCGTGGGGATCATCGGTGGCGTGTACGGGATCGGCGGCGGGTCACTGCTCGGGCCGATCCTGGTCGGCCGTGGGGTGCCGGTCGCTCGGGTCGCACCCGCGGCGTTGACCTCGACGTTCGTCACCTCCGTCGCCGGAGCGTGCACGTACGCGCTCCTGTCGCTCACCGGCACGGGCGCCATCGCTCCGTACTGGCTGCTGGGTCTGGCCTGTGGTCTGGGTGGGCTCGTCGGCGGCTATGTGGGCGCGCACCTACAGCCACGACTTCCCGAGTCCGCGCTACGACTGCTGCTGGGCGGTCTCGCCACGGGCGTGGGCAGCCTTTACGCGGTGCAGGCCCTTGCCTGAGCCATGGCTCAGGCAAGGGCCTGCGTACGACCGATCGTGTCAGTGATAGGCGTGGACGACGGCGTGGCCCTTACCGCGGCCGATCATCCACTTGTTCACCGGAGTGGTGATCAGGAAGGCGACGGCGAAACCGCCGAGGAGCGCGTACCAGAAGAGGCCCTCGCTGAGGTGGGCGTCCATCGCGCCCGGGACAAGGGCGATGATCCCGTTGTCGACGGCCTCCATGACGGCGATCGAGACGGTGTCGGCCGCCAGGGCTACCTTGATCGCGGCCTTCCAGTCGAGGCCGGCCTTGCGGACGGCATAGAGGGTGAAGGAGTAGCCGAAGAGGAATGCGAGCGCGATCGCCAGGACCATGGTCGGGGCGTTGCCCCAGGCGAGGGCCGTACCGATGACCATGCCGAGGATCTCGCCGATGGCGCATCCGGTCAGGCAGTGAAGAGTGGCCTTCGCGGCCATCGACCATGTCGTCCCGCCGCCGGCGTGGACGTGCCCCGCGTGGTGCGCATGCCCGGCGTCGTGGACGTGTCCTGCATGTCCCGCGTGGTCGTGCGCGGCCTCTTCCGTGCGGTGTGCGGAGTGGTCCATTTCTCTCGCCTCTTCCTCGCCTCGTCCAGCGTGGGCCCCCCGTGGCCCCACACCTCGACCATATACCCCTGGGGGGTATATGGCGAGGGGTTTGTTCAGCTGACCTGGACGGCTCAGTAGCCGGCCCGCTCCACGGCCGCGATCAGCTCGTCAGCGTGGGCGGCACCTGGGCGATCGAGCTGGAGCAGGGTGCGGGCGTCCCGCAGGGATGTGTGGGCGGAGCGGACGCCGGGAATCTCCTCGACCTCTTCGTCGATGGGGAGTACGCAGCTGGAGCAGTGCATGCCCTCGATACGGAGGAGGACCGTGCCGGGGTCTGCCGGCCTCACGGTCGGCCGCGGTGCTCTTACGACGGCGCAGCCCGCTCATGCCTGGACTCCCTGGAAGTCGATGGTGCCGCCCTGCATGCCCATGGCACAGGAGAACACGAGCTTGCCGGGCTTGCGGGCGCCGAGGTCGATGCGGGTGTCGCCGTTCTTCTTGATGATCTCCTCGACGCCGAGTTCGGGGATGTTGAAAGCGCGGGCGCAGCCCCCGGCGTCAGCGCCCCGGGGCAGGAGGGTGGCGGGATGGCACCGGCGAGCCCCCGGCGGTCAATCCTGGAAGGGACGCGCGCACTCCATCGCGTCCATCGGACACATGGGTGCGGCAACAGCGCGGTCATGGGCTCGGGCTGGTACCTCCGGGCCCTGCGCCGCAGCCGTCTCCATGGCGGGCATCGCGTGGTCAGCGGTCATCGCCGCACGGCCCAAACCTGTCGTGCACCACATGAGTGCGAGCAGCACGAGGAGCCCAGCCCACCGCCGGGCCGAATGGTGCACACGCCGCCCAGCCATGGAACGGGATGCTATCGGCCGTCCTCAGCGGGGATTGCGCAGGCCTGCCAGGGTGAGCTGGACGAGTCGACGGACAGCCGCTTCGGAGGGCAAGGCGCTGGCTGCGGACAGCGCATGCAGACAGTACGTGGCGAGTTCGCCAGGGTCGGTGTCGGCACGCAGGTCACCGTCGGCGGCGCGCTCGGCGATCATGTCGCGGATCAGGCCGTGAAGGTGCTCGTGCGCGTGGGCGACGTGGGGGCCGTGATGGAGGTAGGCCGCGATGTCGGCGTCGTGACTGCCACGGGCTGCGGTCATCAAGGCATACGCCGTCAGCACCGCCTCCAGTCGCGTGCCAGGGTCGGGCGCCTCGTCCCGCACGTGGGTGAGGTGCTGGAGGTGGTGGGAGATTTGGCGTTCGTGCCAGGCACCCAGGATCGCCTCGACGTCGGGGAAGTACTTGTAGAGCGTCGCCCGCCCGATGCCCGCCGTCTCGGCGATCTGGGACATCGTGACCCCGCGCAATCCGTGCTCGGAGACGAGGGCGGCGGTGGCGTCGAGGATCGCCTCGCGCACCTCGCGACGGTGCGTCTCGATCGTCTCGTTCCACAGCTTCGGCATCCGCCCAGTATACGAACCGACGCCCTCGATACACTCCCATCGACATCGAGACACCATGTCTCGTAAAATGCGGAATACAGTCGTCCGTCGAGCGGGGCGGCGAGTCGAGGAGGAATCGTCATGGCCGGTACCGCTGACAGCGGAGACAGGGGCCCGGGCATGCCGCGCTGGGTAAAAATCTGCGGCATCGCGGTGATCGCCGTGGTGCTGCTGATCGTGGTGATGCTGCTGATCGGTGGCGAGCACAGCCCCAGCCGACACTTGCAGGGGGCCGGTCCGGGCGTCCCGGGTACCGTCGTCGTCAACTCCGGCAACGCACTGTCGGAGGTCAGACGCTGATGGCCGCCTCGGCGCCGGTACGAAAGACGGCTCTGGTCGCGCACATCGGCGCGAGCGTCGGCTGGCTGGGCGCGGTCTTCTGCTTCCTCACCCTGGCCGTGGTGGGAGTCAGCAGCTCCGAAGCCGACGTCGTGCGCGGGGTGTATCGGGTCATGGAGCCGGTGGCCTGGTTCACGCTGGTGCCGCTGGCTTTTGCATCGCTGGTCACAGGGCTGGTGCAGTCGTGGGTAACGCCGTGGGGGATGCTGCGGCACTACTGGGTGCTGTTCAAGCTCGCCATCACGGTGGTCTGCACCGGGGTGCTGCTGCTGTACATGCCCACCTTCGAGGCGATGGCGCAGATCGCAGCGACCGACGCCCCGGCTGAGGCGGTGCGCAACCCGTCGCCCCTGTTCCACGCCGCCCTGGCTCTGGTGGCCCTGGCCGCGGCGATGGTGCTGTCGGTGTTCAAGCCGAAGGGCCTCACCCGCTACGGCTGGCGCAGGCGAACCCAGCGCATCTCCGTCGCCCCTTCGGCCTGAGCCAGGCGCGCGGAAGGCCCGCCGGGAGTCCGGCGGGCCTTCATCTCCTTTTCCTTGCGGTCAGTTGGTGGCGCGCTCGGGCTGCACTGCTGCCTCACCCAGGCTGGCCGCCTCGTCGGCCGACCCGCCCTGCGACTTGCCCCGCATCAACGTCAGGGTGGCCAGGGCGCCGGCGGCCGCGATGCCTGCGGCGGCCAGGAACGCGGCGCTGAACCCGTCGGTCAGGGCGGGCAGGTCGCCGAGTGCCCCTGCGCCCTGCGAGGTGGCGAGTGCGGTCAGGGCGGCGAGACCGAGGGCGGACCCGACCTGGTAGGTGGTGTTGACGATGCCGGAGGCGAGGCCGGCCTGTTCCTGCGGGGCGCCTGCCATGGCCGACATCAGGGTCGGGATGTAGGCCAGGGCCATGCCGAGCGCGGCCACCAGGGAGGCGGGAAGGACGTCGACGACGAAGGAGCCGGTCGGGCGCGCCGCTGACAGCCACACGAGGCCGGCGGCCAGGACCAGCAGGCCGCCAGTGATCAGCGGCTTGGGGCCGAAGCGGCCAAGAAGGCGCGCGGTGACAGTGGTCATGAGGAGCATCAGCAGGCCGGTCATGGGCAGCAGCGCCGCTCCGGAGGCGAAGGCGCCGTAGCCGAGCACCTGCTGGAGGTAGAGGTTGAGGAAGTACCACATCGGGATCCAGGCCGCCCCGAGCAGCGCCATCGCGAGGTTGGAGACGCCGAGGCCGGGGGTGCGCCAGATGGCGAGTGGCATGAGCGGTGACTTCACCGAACGCTGGATCAGGACGAACACGGCCAGCAGGGCCAGGCCGAGGATCAGCTCGACCAGCGTCTGAGGGGCGCCCCAGCCCGTTTCCGGCGCGCGGACCACGGCGAAGACGGTGAGCGCGAGGCCCGCGGTGACGGCGGCAGCGCCGAGGACGTCCACGCCACCGCCGCGGCGGGCTGCGACGGCCGGCAGCACACCGGTGGCGAGGAGGGTGGCGATGCCGATGGGGACGTAGATGATGAACACCCACGGCCAGCTGGCCCACTCGGTGAACACCCCGCCCAGGAACACTCCCGCTGTGCCGCCGGCCGGGGCCGCGGCGCCGTACAGGGCCAGGGCCTTGCCCAGCTCCTTGGGGTTGTGACCGAAGAGCATCATCAGCAGGGTCATCGAGGCCGGTGCGATGAGAGCGCCGCCGACACCCTGTACCGCGCGTCCGGCGACCTCGACCCACGCCGTGGTCGCGGCCGCCGCCACGACGGAACCGGCGATCAGGACGCCCCAGCCGGCCACGAAGACCTGCCGGGCCCCCAGCAGGTCGGAGAGACGGCCGCCCAGAAGGAGGAGTCCGCCGAAGGCGATGACGTACGCGTTGAACACCCACTGCAGATCACCCTGGGAGAACCCCAGGTCGCGCTGCATCTCAGGCAGCGCCACGCCGATGATCGACGTGTCCATGATCACCATGAACTGTGCGGCGGCGAGCACCCCGAGGGCCCACCAGCGACGCGGATTGAGGGTTGGCATGACCGCTCCCAAGACAGAGTCCACACATACCCCCTTGGGGTATGTCTTCGACCGCACGAACGTTATACCCCCCAGGGGTATTCATCAATGGGCAGACAGCTGACCTCGCCTCGCCGCCCGCGGATGAGGCCGCTTACGATGCGGACATGGACGTCCAGGTGAAGCGAGCGATGAAGCCCTTCGGGCTGCGCTCGTACCTGCTCCTCGTCCTCGCCGTACTCGCGGGGCTGGTGGCCATGCATGGCCTGGGGCCGGGCGCTTCCGTCCCGGCGGGCGCCCACGCGGCGGCCAGTTCCCACCAAGCGTCGGCCGCCGGCCACGAAAAGGCCGCCTCCGATGCTCCGTGCCATGACGGCTGCGTTCACGCCGGTGATCCGGTCGACGGCGGACGCGGCGGGCATGCCGAGCACGCCGATGCGACGTGCGCGGCCGCCGGCACGGCCGGCGCACCTGTCCTGCCCGCCCCCGCGGTCCTGCCCGGCACCATCGACGTCGAGGCGGTCCTCGCGCACGGGATCATCCCCGACGCCACCGCCTGCGGACGGGCCCCACCGTCACTGAGTGAACTGCAACTCCTGCGCATATAGGGCGGCCCCGGCATGCCCGGCCCTCAGGCGGCCGGTGACCTTGCCCCTCAGCCCCGCCCTTCCCTCAGCACGTCCGCATCCGCGCGTGCCTCACAGCAGGAGTTGCACCACCATGACCACCAAGCGTTCCCCGATCCGCCGCGCCACCGCCGTGGCCGCGGCCGCCACCGCCGCCCTCGTTCTCGCCGCCTGCGGCGGGAACGGCGACGACACCGGTTCGGCCAGCAGCGACCAGAACACTGCCTCCCCGGCCGCCTCCGCCCCGGCGCAGCAGGGCGACCACAACGCCGCCGACGTGACGTTCGCCCAGGGGATGATCCCCCACCACCGTCAGGCCATCGAGATGGCCGACCTCGCCGCGACCCGCGCCGAGTCCGCCGACGTGAAGAAGCTCGCCGGCGAGATCAAGAAGGCCCAGGACCCCGAGATCAAGACGCTCTCCGGCTGGCTCACCTCGTGGGGCGAGCAGGTCCCGGCCGAGGGCCAGGGCCACGGCGGGCACGACATGTCCGGAATGATGTCGGCCGAGGAGATGAAGCAGCTGGAATCCTCCTCCGGCAAGGCGTTCGACACCGCCTTCCTGACGATGATGGTCAAGCACCACGAGGGCGCCGTCGCCATGGCCAAGACCGAGCAGTCCGACGGGACGTACCAGCCCGCCAAGGACATGGCCGGAGCGATCATCACCTCCCAGAGCGCGGAGATCGCCCAGATGAACACCCTCCTCGGCAAGAGCTGACCTGCATCAGCACACCCCGGTGCGGGCAGGCGGCAACGATTGCCCGCACCCCGCCGACCAGCCTCCCCTCAAGCGTTCTGGACCTCACACATGACCATCCGCTTCCGCATACCCGCACTCGCGGCCGGCGCGGCGGCCGGCGCCCTACTGCTGACCGCGTGCTCGACCACTGACCCACAGCCCGCCGCGACCAAGGCCGGCGACCCCGACCCGGGAACGGGGCACCTCCACGGTCTCGGCGTGGACCCCGCCGACGGCAGCCTCTACGCGGCCGGACACCTCGGCGTCTTCCGACTCGGCCCCACCGGTGCCGTACGGATCGCCGACCGCTACCAGGACACGATGGGCTTCACCGTCACCGGCCCTCGCACCTTCCTCGCCAGCGGCCACCCCTCCCCCACCGACCCGACGGCGACCTCTCCGCACCTGGGCCTGATCCGCAGCACCGACGCCGGACAGACCTGGACCACCGTCTCCGCCGGAGGCGAGGCCGACTTCCACTCACTCCAGCAGGCCGGCGAAATCGTCTACGGCCTCGACAGCCAGACCTCGCAGATCTGGGCCAGCAAGGACGCCGGCGCCACCTGGGAACGGCGCGCGAAGATCCCGGGCGGCGATCTCGCCGCCCACCCGGGGGCACCGCAGGAAGTGTGGGCGTCTACCCGCGACGGGCTGCTGCACAGCACCGACGGAGGCACAAGCTTCCAGCCGGTCCCCGGCGCCCCCGCCCTGGCAGCCGTGGAGCGCCCCGCCCCTGACCAGCTGATCGCCCTCGCGCCCGACGGCAGAGTCCTGGCCGGCGGCGACGGTACATCCTGGACCGAACGCGGCCGCCTCCCCCAGGACGCGCAGCCCGCCGTACTGTCCGCGGCAAGCCCCACCCACCTGCTGGCCGCCGACACGAACGACGCTGTCTACGAGTCCAAGGACGGCGGCCGCACATGGACCGTCGTGCACCGGCCGGGCCTGACGAACACAGGGCACTGACATCTCCGGAGCCAGCTTCAAGATCACCTATCGGAGTGAATCCTGCAGGGCCCACCCTGCAAACCGGCACGGGGCCGAGGCTAGGATCGCGGCGTGAACCCGGCCCGGCCCCGTACCTCCACACTGCGGACCCGCATCCTCGCGGGCCCGCGATGCGTGCTGCTGGTGGCCCTGCTGGTGTTCGCCTTCCTCTACTCGCACGGCGTCAGCCTCGACGGCGTCCGCGGCCACACCGACACTGCCGCGGACGTCCTCACCCCGGGCGTCGATCTGGCGGTCACCGAGAGCACCTCGGACGACCATCACGGCGAGGGGCACGGCTCGTCCCACTCCGCCGAGGAGTGCGCCACCAGCGCGCCGCCGCAGCAGCCAACGCTGGCCCCTCCCGCCGAGCACGCCCTGACGCAGGTCCTGCCCGCGGTGCCTGCTGCAGCCCCGGACGCGAACCCGGTTCCTGCGCCTGCCTCGGGCAGCTCACGTCCGCCAGGCACGACAGCAATCCTGCGCATTTAGACCACCCCAAGCTCCCGGCGCCCCTACACGCCGTCGGCGAGCTCGCGCTGCCCGCACACACGTAACCCTGCCCGCCCCCGTACCGGGGCCGGGCCCGGTGCAGCCTGCCCTCCGGCATTCGCTCCTGCCATGACCCGCGACGCGACCGTCGCCGCCTCGGCGTGCCTGCACCCGTACATCCGCCAAGGAGTTCCCCGTGACACCCACCCAGATCGCCGACCCAACCCCGGCCGCGCCTGCCACCGAACCCCCGCCGACAGGCCGTACGGCAATCCGGGAGGCCCGCTCCCGCCGCAAAGCCCTCCTGGCCAGGTACCTCGGATACGTCGGCTACTTCGTCGGCGCCGGCCTGATCAGCGGCGCCGTGGTCCACCACCCCCTCGACCCCGCCCGCTACACCCGCATCGCTCTCTACGGCGTCCTGGTCTTCCTCGCCGCAACCGCCCTGAACGAATTCCTGCTCACTCGCCGCAAGCCGACGTTCAAGCAGGTGGCGGGCATCATGGGCGCCTCCCTGCTGCTCTCCTTCGGCATCGGCATGCTCAGCGGCGGCCTCCAGCACTTCGAGGACTTCCCCACTCGCGCCGCCACCCTCATCCCCGCCGGCATCCTGCTCTCCTTCATCGCCTACGTGATCAAGGACGAACACGTCTCGTGGCGGCGCATCTTCGGCCTGGCCGGACTCGCCGTCCTCATCACAGCCCTCGCCGCCTTCGCCGGCCTCCGCTACGTCGCCTCCTCCATGGCTCCGGAATCGGGCGGCGGCCACAGCCACGGCACCGACTCGGGCGAGAGCGAGACCCACCAGGAGGAACCGACCGTCACCGGCAGCACGCAGCCCGCACCGCAGACCCAGCCGTCAGCACCGACACGTACCGCTCCCGCCACTCCCCCGGCCGAGAAGCCCCACAACGACGGCCACGGGCACTGACCCCGCGGATCACACCACCGGCGGCTGCCCGGCACCACCGAGCAGAACGGCCAGCAGCCGCTCCGTGATCACCTTCGGATCGTCTCCGCGTCCGGGGACGCGTGTCATCAGCAGGTGGTGAATCGTGCCGACGAGCGCGAGCGCGATGGTGGCAGCGTCGGCGTCGGCGGGCAGCCGGCCGCCGCGCTGCTCCGCCTGCAGGTAAACGGTGAAGGCGTGCTGGATCGCATCGAACGCGGGCGCGCCGGCCTGAAAGCCCTCCCGTGTATGCAGCGCGGCCACCGGGCGGGTCATCGCCAGCCCCACCACCGCCGGAGGCAGGGCCTCCAGCAGGGCGAGAACGATGCCCTGAAGATTGGCCGCCACCGTGGCCTGCCCCACCTTTCCCTCCAGCGCCCCGGCCTGGCGGGCGCTGCGCGCGAACCGGTCCAGGACCAGCTCGGCGACGAACTCGTCCAGCCCGGCGAAGTGCGTGTGCAGGACGCCCTTGCCGCAGTCCGCCTCCGCAGTGATCGCGCGGCTGGTCAGGGCAGCCGCACCGTCGCGGGCCACCACGCGCTCCGCGGCCGCGAACAGCCGCTCGCGCAAGTCGGGAATCGCCACTCCACGAGGTGACACAACAGCCCCTTCCGCCAAGCCCATTGAAAGTATGGGCGAACGCCCATACTGTTTGGGCACTTGCCCATACTAGGGCCGGAGTGCTGTGCCGCACTCCGGCGGGAGGGAGTTCACCCATGGGTCAATTCATCAACACCGCGCAGGCCGAGGCGTGGAACGGCTATGAGGGTGAGCAGTGGGCCCGCAGCCAGGAACGCTGGGACGCCGTCAACGACGGCTTCAACCAGCCCCTCCTGGACGCCGCGGCGATCTCGGCAACCGATCACGTGCTGGACATCGGCTGCGGAGCCGGCCGCACGACGCGCCTGGCCGCCCAACGGGCTGGTGAGGGCCGGGCCCTGGGGCTGGACCTGTCGGGTCCGATGCTCGAGCGGGCCGGGGCGAGCGCGGAACTCGAGGGGGTGCACAACGTGTCCTTCATGCAAGGCGATGCACAGGTCCACCCGTTCGAGCCCGGGGCCTTCGATGCGGCCATCAGCCGCTACGGCATCACGTTCTTCGCGGACCCGGTCGCCGCCTTCGCCAACATCCGGCGCGCGCTGCGCCCGGGTGGACGGCTGGCGTTCATCTGCGCGGCGGAAGCTGAGGCCAACGAATGGCTCCAAGCGCTGGCCTCACTGAACGGCATCCTGCCGCTCGGAGGCTTCGGCGCACCCGGCGGGCCGGGCATGTTCTCGCTCACCGACCCCGACCACACCCTCGCCCTCCTGGCCTCCGCCGGGTTCGAGGACGCCCGCGTGGAGCGCGTGGAAGCCGCCGGGAACTGGGGGAAGGACGCCGAGGACGCCGCGGCCTTCCTGCTCGACTCCGGCCCCGGCCGCCACCTGCTCAGCCAGGTCACACCCGACACCCAGGAGCAGGCCCGACGGGCACTGATCGACGCGCTACGCCCCTACGAGAGCGCCGGGGCCGTGTGGCTGCGCAGCAGCTCGTGGCTGGTCACCGCCGTACGCGAGGAGATCGCGGGCGGCTGAGGCCGTCAGGTGCGAACCATGCGGGCAATGGCCTGGGAGGCTTCTTGGACCTTGTCGCGGGCTTCGTCGCCGCCTTCCGCGATGGCGTCGGCGACGCAGGAGTGGAGATGATCCTCCAGCATGGTGAGCCCGAAGGACTGCAGGGCTTTGGTGGTGGCGCTGACCTGGGTGAGGACGTCGATGCAGTACGTGTCCTCCTCGACCAGGCGCTGCAAGCCACGCACCTGACCTTCGATGCGGCGCAGGCGCTTGAGGATGTCGTCCTTGTTGGCGGTGTAGCCGTGCACGGCGATCCCTTCCTTCCATCAGCCTAGTTACCCCTGGGGGGTATAGATGTAACGAGGGGTGGTGCCGAAGTGTTCCGCAGCAGGTCTATGAATGAAGACGCCCCCGCCAGTGGCGGGGGCGCCTTCGGCGGTGCGGGGTCAGGCGGCGGCGCGGAAGGAGCGCAGGCGCAGGGAGTTGCCGACGACGAAGACCGAGGAGAAGGCCATCGCGGCTCCGGCGATCATCGGGTTGAGCAGGCCCGCAGCAGCGAGCGGGAGGGCGGCGACGTTGTAGCCGAAGGCCCAGAACAGGTTGGACTTGATGGTGCCCAGCGTCTTGCGGGACAGCCGGATCGCGTCGGCCGCTGCCCTCAGGTCGCCGCGGACCAGGGTCAGGTCGCCGGCTTCGATGGCGGCGTCGGTGCCGGTGCCCATGGCGAGCCCGAGGTCGGCCTGGGCGAGGGCGGCGGCGTCGTTGACCCCGTCGCCGACCATGGCGACGCTGCGTCCTTCGGCCTGGAGGCGCTTGACGACGTCGACCTTGTCCTCGGGCATGACCTCGGCGATGACCTGGTCGACGCCGACCTCGGCGGCGACCGCTTCGGCGACGGCTTTGTTGTCGCCGGTCAGCAGGATCGGGGTCAGCCCGAGGGCCTTGAGGCGGGTGATGGCTTCGGCGCTGGTGTCCTTGACCGCGTCGGCGACCTCCAGGACCGCGCGGGCCTCGCCGTCCCAGGCCACCGCGATCACGGTCCGCCCGGCTGCCTCAGCCGCGGCCTTCGCTTCCTTGAGGGCGGCGGGCAGTTCGATCGCCCATTCGGCGAGCAGCTTCTCTCGGCCGACGAGGACGGCGTGGCCGTCGACGATGCCCTGGACACCGAGGCCGGCGATGTTGGCGAAGTCCTCCGGAGTGGGCAGGGGCGCCACCTTGGCGGCGGCACCGGCTGCTACGGCCTGGGCGATGGGGTGCTCGGAGGCGTGCTCCAAGGCGCCCGCCAGGCGCAGCACCTCGGTCTCGTCCGCGCCGTCGGCGGTGTGGACGGCGAGGAGGGTCATCTTGCCGGTGGTGACGGTGCCGGTCTTGTCCAGGACGATCGTGTCGACCTTGCGGGTGGATTCCAGGGCTTCGGGTCCCTTGATGAGGATGCCGAGCTGGGCGCCGCGGCCGGTGCCGACCATCAGCGCGGTGGGCGTGGCGAGGCCCAGGGCGCAGGGGCAGGCGATGATCAGTACGGCCACTGCGGCGGTGAACGCGGCGGTCCAGCCAGCGCCGTTGCCGAGCCAGAATCCGAGGGTGGCGAGCGCCAGTGCGATCACGACGGGGACGAACACGGCGGAGATCTTGTCGGCGAGGCGCTGGGCGGCGGCCTTGCCGTTCTGCGCGTCCTCGACGAGCTTGGCCATCCGGGCGAGCTGGGTGTCGGCGCCGACGCGGGTTGCTTCGATGACCAGCCGGCCGCCGGCGTTGAGGGTGGCGCCGGTGGCGCTGTCGCCCGCACCGACCTCCACGGGTACGGACTCACCGGTGAGCATCGAGGCGTCCACGGCCGAGGCCCCCTCGACCACCACGCCGTCGGTGGCGATCTTCTCACCGGGGCGGACCACGAACCGGTCGCCGACCTGCAGTTCGGCGGTGGGAATGCGCTCCTCGCGGCCATTGCGCAGGACAGTGACGTCCTTCGCGCCGAGCTCGAGCAGCGCCTTCAGCGCGGCGCCGGCCTTCCGCTTGGAGCGGGCCTCGAAGTAGCGGCCGGCGAGGATGAAGGCGGTGACGCCGGCGGCGGCCTCGAGGTAGATGTTCCCGGAGCCGTCGCTGCGGGCGATGGTGAGCTCGAACGGGTGGGTCATCCCGGGTGTGCCGGCCGTGCCGAAGAACAGGGCCCACAGCGACCACAGGAACGCCGCCGAAGTGCCCACCGAGATCAGGGTGTCCATGGTGGCGGCGCCGTGCCGGGCGTTGGTGAACGCGGCCTTGTGGAACGGCCAGGCGGCGTAGGTGACCACCGGGGCCGCCAGAGTCAGCGAGAGCCACTGCCAGTAGTCGAACTGCAGGGCCGGGACCATCGCCATCGCAATCACCGGCACCGACAGCACGAGCGCAGTGATCAGCCGCTGCCGAAGAGGTCTCAGCTCGTCCGCCGCCCCGGCCTCGGCAGCCCCGTCGCTGTCGACGGGACTCGCGCTTCTGGGCGGTTCGGGTTCGCGGGCGGTGTAGCCGGTGGCCTCGACGGTGCCTATGAGGTCTGCGACGGTGACGTCGCCTTCGTAGGTGACCTTCGCCTTTTCCGTGGCGTAGTTGACCGTGGCGGTCACGCCGTCCATCCGGTTGAGCTTCTTCTCGATCCGGGCCGCGCATGAGGCGCAGGTCATGCCGCCGATGGCGAGCTCGACCTCGGCGGCGCCGGTTGCGGTGGTGGTCATGCGTAACTCCTCGTGCGGGCGGACGGCCGGGGCCCGGGAGGGCCCCGGCGGCAGACGGGCAGAGCGGGAGGAAGAGGTCAGGCCGCGCGGCCGGTCAACTCGTAGCCGGCGTCGTCGACGACGCCGGCGATCACCTGGTCGTCCAGGGCGTTCGCGCTGATCACGGCGACCTCGCCGGAAGCGAGGTCGACCTCGACGTTGCTCACGCCGTCGATCGCGTCGATCGCGTCGGTGAGGGTCGCCTTGCAGTGGCCGCAGGTCATCCCGGCGACCGTGTAGACGGTACGGAAGCCCTCCAGGGCGACGGTGCCCTCGGCGGAGCCGGAGGAGCAGGTGTTGTTCGGGGAGCAGCACGACGAGGACATGGGGTTCTCCAGCAATCTCAGACGGGGTGACTGTACCCCTGGGGGGTATTGGCGATGGGATCCATGTATACCCCCACCCCGTATCCGATGCAACCATTCCCCAAGGTTGCATCGATACCCCTGGGGGGTATGGTTGGGGTGTGCTCCAGCAGCACTCCGAACACCTCGATGCATCACGCGACAGGGAGAAGACCATGAACACCGCAGGCAAGATCGGACTCTTCGGCGCCGCACTCGCAGCAACCTTCACCAGCGCCTACGCACTCGGGTCAGTCACCGAACCGCTGACGGACCGGACCGCCACAGCGCAACACGCCACACACACCGAAACGGAAGCCGCGCCAAATTCGACGGCCCTGCCCAGCGGACTGCAGGTCTCCCAGGACGGATACAGCCTCGACCTCCAGACCCCTCGCCTGGCGGGTGGCCAGGAGTCGTCCCTGCGCTTCGCCATCAAAGACAACGCGGGCAAGGCCGTCACCGACTTCACCACGGCCCACGACAAGGAGCTGCACCTCATCGTCGCCTCACGGGACCTGAACACCTTCCGACACCTGCACCCGACACGGGCCGGCGACGGCACCTGGAGCACCCCCGTCAACCTGCCCGCGGCCGGCGACTACCGCGTGTTCGCCGACTTCACCCCCGCCAAGAAGGGCGCCACCGCCCTGACCCTCGGCACCGACCTCGCCGTCTCCGGGACCTACCAGCCCCATGAGCTGCCCGCCCAGCAGGCCACCGCCGAGATCGACGGCTACACCGTCACCCTCGACGGCAACCTCACCACCGGCAAGATGAGCGACCTGACCCTGAACGTCACCAAGGACGGCAAGCCCGTCACCGACCTCGAGCCCTACCTCGGCGCATACGGCCACCTCGTCGCGCTGCGCGCCGGCGACCTCGCCTATCTCCACGTCCACCCCGAAGGCGAACCCGGCGACGGCACCACCAAGCCCGGCCCCGCCGTCTCCTTCATGGCCACCGCGCCCACCAACGGCGCCTATCGGCTCTTCCTCGACTTCAAGCACCAAGGCACCGTCCGCACCGCCGCCTTCACGGTCCACACCACCGCCACAACCGCTCAGACCGACAGCAATGACGGTCACGCTGATCACGGAACCGCCCACTGAACCCGACTTGATCGTCCGGAGGCCCGGCCACAAGGAGTGGGGCGCGTGAGGAACGATGTCGGGCCGTCCGCTAGCGTCGTCCTGCACTCACCCCCGCGTCCGCCGGGGCCGTACCGCCGAAGCCCGATCGGATCCCCGTCGATGACTCGTAGCACCCTGGCTCGCCGCCTGCCTCCGATCCTGCTCGCGCTGGCGGCCTCTGCTCTGATCGCCGGTTGTGGCACGGGCTCGTCGCACCACACGCCAGCGCAGGAGAACCAGAAGGTCGATGCGGCCAACAGCTCTCCCTACCGGGGCACGGCGCTGTCCAGCCCGTTCGCCAAGCCCGACCTGCTCCTGACCGATACCAGCGGCAAGCCGTTCGACCTGCGCGAGCAGACGGCGGGGAAGTCCACGCTGATCTTCTTCGGCTACACCAACTGCCCCGACGTGTGCCCCACGATCATGGGCGACATCTCCGTTGCGCTGTCCAAGCAACCTGCGGCGGTCCAGGAGAACACCAGGGTCGTGTTCATCACCACCGACCCTGCTCGCGACACCCCCGACAAGCTCGGAAGCTGGCTGGCTGCTTTCGGCAAGAACTTCACCGGCTTGTCCGGGGACCTGGAGCAGGTCAAGAAGGCTGCCCTGAGCCTGGGAATCTCCGTGGAGGACCCGCAGACCCACCATGACGGAACGGTCACTTCCTCGCACGGCGCCCAGGTCGCTGCGTTCTGGCCGAGCGACGACAAGGCTCACGTCATTTACACCAGCGGCACCACGCTTGACGACTTCCTCCACGACCTGCCGCTCCTGGCCAACAGCACCCGTTCCTAGACGGCAAGCCGCCCTGCTGGCGCGGCTGGCACGGGAGCAGGGGATGCACAGTCGGTGCAGCTGGTAGAAGCAGCCTGCGAAGTTCTCGGCGACGCCACCTCGGCTCGGCTCTGTCGCACCGTTCAGCCGCGTGCCGGTTCCGCCTCGGCCGACGGAGCAGCGACGCCGCGGTGCAGACGGGCATCGACGGAGTAGGCGCCCGCCCCGACGATGAGCAGGAAGAGACTGCCGCACAGCTGGGCGAGGTCGGTTCGGGATTCGTGGGCGAAGTCCCACCAGCCGGACTTACCGGTGAACAGCGGGGCGTCGCCCCACAGGATCGGCAGCTTGGTGATCATCAGCGCGCCGAGCATGTTCACCAGCATCGGCACAGCGGCGAGCCGGGTGAGCAACCCGACCAGGATCAGCACCCCGCAGACGATCTCGAAGGCCCCGTCCAGGGGCGCGAGGAAACCGGGGACGAGGATGCCGGCCTTGTCGAACCGGCCGGCGCCCTGTTGCTCCGGGCGGAGGAACTTCAGGATCCCCTCGGAGAGGAAGACCGCGCCGACGTACACGCGGATGAGGATCACCGCCGCCGGCGCGGTGGTGCCGGTCAGCGCCGCTTGCCACGTCCTGAGCCGAGTCATACCAGGATGCCCCCTGCCTTCGGAGTATCGGGTACCGGTCATGGTCCCGCGGGGCATGAGGGCATCGGTCCTTTTGCGCCCTGCCGGCAGGCGTGTCGTACGGGACTACCGTTCCCGGCGGGCGGCGACTGCGCGACGGATGCCGTACGCGGCTGCGCCCAGGGCCAGCACTGTGGCCCCGGAGATCACCGAGGTCAGCGGCAGAGCGAAGGCCAGGACCAGACACCCGGCCAACCCGAGGACCGGGATCAAACGGTGCGGGCGGCCCTCGTCCGGGGACAGGGTCCAGGCCGAGGCGTTGGCGATGGCGTAGTAGGCCAGCACGCCGAAGGAAGAGAAACCGATCGCCCCGCGCACGTCCGCCGTCGCGGCCACCACGGCGACCACAGCGCCGACCACCAGCTCGGCGCGGTGGGGCACCTTGAAGCGAGGGTGGACGGCGGCCAGGGCGTGCGGCAGGTGCCGGTCGCGGGCCATGGCCAGGGTGGTCCGGGAGACGCCAAGGATCAGCGCCAGCAGCGAGCCGAGCGCGGCGACGGCGGCCCCGACACGTACGACGGGCGACAACCAGCCGGCGCCCGCGGCCCGTACGGCGTCCGATAGCGGCGCCGTGGTGTCTGCCAGCTGCTGCGGTCCCAGCACCGCCAGGACGGCGATGGAGACGGCGGCGTAGACGACCAGGGTGATGCCGAGCGCAAGCGGGATGGCGCGGGGGATGGTGTGCGCGGGGTCGCGGACTTCCTCGCCGAGCGTGGCGATGCGTGCGTACCCGGCGAAGGCGAAGAACAGCAGGCCCGCTGCCTGGAGCACGCCGCCGAAGTCGGCGTCCGAGCCGATGGTCAGCCGGGCGGCGTCCGCCTGTTCGGAGGTGAGGGCGGCGACGACCACGGCGGCGAGTACGGCCAGGACCACGGCGACGATGGTGCGGGTCAGGAGTGCGGACTTGTGCACCCCGGCGTAGTTGACCGCGGTCAGTGCCACTACGGCGCCCACCGCCACCGCGTGCGCCTGGCCTGGCCAGACGTACGAGCCAACAGTGAGCGCCATCGCGGCGCAGGATGCGGTCTTGCCGACGATGAATCCCCAGCCCGCGAGGTAACCCCAGAACTCGCCGAGCCGTTCGCGGCCGTAGACGTAGGTGCCGCCCGAGGCCGGGTAGCGGGCGGCCAGCCGCGCGGAGGAGGTGGCGTTGCAGTAAGCGACCACGGCGGCTAGTGCCAGACCGAGCAGCAGCCCGGAGCCGGCAGCATGCGCCGCCGGGGCCAGGGCGACGAAGATCCCCGCGCCGATCATCGACCCGAGGCCGATCACCACGGCGTCCGTCACGCCGAGCCGCCGCTGCAGCTCGTCCGGGACACCGCTGGCGGTCGACGGCTTACTCATGCGCACACTCCTCGGCGGCAAGGCCGCTCTTACAAATTCCGATAACGCCCGACGATATCTGAGCCCATGGCCCCATCGGCCGGGGGTGCGAGGCTGCCTAGACTCGGCCGCGCAGCGAGGGCAGAGGTGCCAGTCGGCGCCGGACGGAAGCCGTCCAGAGCATGCCCCAGGCAAGCTATCCCGCGACGAACACGCCGTGTACGCAGCGAGGATGCGGGCTGAACGCGAGCTCGGACCGGAAGGTCAGATCAGGCCCGCTGCCATCGGGGCAGGGTCTGGGTCACGCGCCACAGGCGGCGGGGCAGATCACCTTCCTCGAACGCGTGGACCTCCTCCAGGTTCCAGCCCCTCGGCGAGGGCGTCGACCAGGTCGCGGGGGGGGAGAGAAGTGGACGGTGAAGCCGCCGTATTCATAGATGTCGTCGCCGTGGGCGGTGCAGGGCGTCGCGGCCGTGCCCGGCGCCGAGTTCCAGCAGGTCCGTCGCTCCGGCCGAACGGAACACGGATGCGGCGTGGACTGCTGGAGTGGAGGGCCGTTCTCCATACATGCCGGGGTGGACGGTGTAGGTCTCCTGCCAGTGCCGCCGCTGCGCGTCGGCCAGGTCCTGCCCGCTGTCCGCCATGTTGCCCCCCCACCGCCCGCCCGCGCCGATCACTGGCAAGACTGAGCGGGGCAGCGGCCATGGGGGCCAGCCGGCCATCCAAGGTCAACTGTCGCCTCATTCAGAGACCCCCGACTGGATTCAGGATTTCCTGGATTCAGCAATCTGTGTATCGTTGTGGGTGTGCTGACTCTCGCTACCGACATCGAGGCTCTGGCGCGGTTCGGCCGCGCCCTCGCCGACCCGATCCGTTGCCGAATCCTGCTGAAACTGCAGGAAGCCCCCGGCTACCCGTCGGACTTCGCCGACGCCTTGGGGATCTCCCGCACCCGGCTGTCGAACCACCTGGCATGTCTGCGCGACTGTGGCTTGGTCGTCGCCGTCCCGGACGGTCGCCGCACCCGCTACGAACTCGCTGACCCCCGTCTGGGCCACGCTCTGGGAGACCTCCGGTCGGCGGTCCTGGCGGTGGAAAACGACAAGACCTGCGTGGACGCCGAGACGGAGGGCTGCTGCTGATGAGCGTCATATCCCTGGGGCCCTCGCCGGCCCGCCGTGACGCGCTCGCCCGCCGAATACGGTTCCTGGTCGCGGCGACGATCACCTACAACGTGATCGAAGGAATCGTCGCCATCACCGCCGGAACCATCGCCTCCTCCACCGCGCTGGTCGGCTTCGGCCTGGACTCCGTAATCGAGGTTTCCTCCGCGGCCGCGGTCGCCTGGCAGTTCTCCACCCGCGACCACGCCGTACGCGAGGCGCGCGAGAAGACCACGTTGCGCATCATCTCCGTGTCCTTCTTCGCGCTCGCCGTCTACGTCACCGTCGATGCCCTCCGCGCGCTGACCGGCACGGGCGAGGCCGAGACCTCGGTGCCGGGCATCGTGATCGCCGCCCTGTCCCTGGCGGTCATGCCGTTCCTCTCCGCCGCACAACGTCGCGCCGGCCGAGAACTCGGTTCCGCGTCGGCGGTCGCCGACTCCAAGCAGACCCTGCTGTGCACCTATCTCTCCGCGGTGCTCCTGGTCGGCCTCGTGCTCAACGCGACCCTCGGCTGGTCCTGGGCCGACCCGATCGCGGCCCTCGTCATCGCCGCCATTGCCGTCAAGGAAGGCATCGACGCCTGGCAGGGCAAGGGTTGCGCCTGCGGACCCGCGCCCTCACTGCCCATGCCCAACTCCAGGGACTCCAAGAGCGCCTGCGGCACCCCCGGGGACACCTGCTGCTCCACCGACGACACGGGCACGTCGCGATGAGCGCGTGGGCGTGGACCGCCCTGGTCCTGTTCACCGGGTACGCAGCGACCGCGTTCGGGGTCCGGGCCGTGATCCAGGCACGCCGGACCGGGGATGCGGGCTTCCGCGGCATCTCCGGCCGCCCCGGAACAGCGTCCTGGTGGGCGGGCATCCTCTTCGTCATCGCATTGCTCGGAGGCGCGGCAGCTCCCGTCGCCGCTCTCGCAGGAGTACCCGCGCTGCCCTGGGCCGGTGCCGCTCCGCTGCGCTGGCTGGGACTGGCGACCGCGGCGGCCGGAGTCGTGGCGACGTTGGTGGCTCAGAGTGCGATGGGCACGTCTTGGCGAGTAGGGGTCGACTCCGCCGAGCGGACCGACCTGGTCACCTCCGGCCTGTTCGCCACGGTGCGCAACCCCGTCTTCACAGCGATGACCGTCACCGCTGCCGGACTGGCCCTGATGGCGCCCAATGCGGTCGCCGTCCTCGCACTGGTCGGGCTGGTGGCTGCGGTGCAACTACAGGTGCGGATCGTCGAGGAGCCCTACCTCGCGGCTGCGCACGGGGCGGCGTACGCCGACTACACCGCTCGAGCCGGGCGTTTCCTGCCCGGCATCGGCCGTCGAACCGCCTGATCCATCGCTCACGGCCGGCCCGGCGAACTGGTCGCGCCGCGGGATGAAGACGGCTCCCGAGATGTGTCCATGGCGAATCCGAGTGCGCTGGGTATGGGCCCCAGCCATCCGCAGCGCCGCCGGGCTCGGGGCCAGATGTCACGAGTTGCGTGGGGCCCTGGCGCACCCTTCACAGGGGACATGCAGGCGTGCGGTCTTTCCGATCCGTGTCAATGTGCAGCCAAGAGGAGCGCGCCCATGGTGAGCACTGTCAGGACGGCAGCCGCCATGTGGCGGTGTGAGAGCGGCTCCCGCGACCGCTGGGCCAGGGCGAGCCTCACGCCGACCACCGCGATCCGGAGTATCACGCCTGCCACGAGAGCCAGCACCACGGGGATCACCACGTCAGGCAACGGGCGTACGGCGGTGACGAACATCCCCACCGTCGGGCTCACACACGCGACCGTCAGCCAGGGAAGCAGGCGCTGCCGACTGGCTCGCAGCATCGAAGCCAGCGCCAGCCCGTCACTGGCGGAGCCCACGGCGAGAGTCAGCAGGACCGGCAGGGAGAAGGCAAGCGCAAGGGCCGAGCCCTCGACCAGGCGATGCGTGGCCAGGGCCGCAGCCGCTCCCATCCCGACCGAGAAGACCCCTGCGGCATCCTTCAACTCGGGGCCACTGTCCGGCATGTACGCGCCGGCCGCCCGTACGGCCTGCCCTCCCCCACATCCACAGCCGTGGCGGGTGAAGAGCGCCATCGCCCCGTAGCCCGCGGACGCCGTGATGGCCGGCACCCAGGCCGACAGCCCCGCGTCCACGGTCTGGTGCCAGGCTTCCGGCAGCAGATCCACCACGCAGGTCGCCAGCATCATGCCCGAAGCGATCAGTATGACGAGGCCTGCCCGTGCCGAACTGCGCTGAGCCAATGACGCCCCCGCCACGGTGGCCGCAGCCATGACTACGGCCGAGACCCAGGCCGCACCGCCAAGAAACCCGAATCCCGCGACGACTCCGGGAAGCCGAACTGATTCCATGGCGGATGTCACCGCACCCTTCAGCGCTCCCTGCGGACATGTGGAATTTAACCCGTCTGCTGGCGGTTTCGACGCAAAGGCGACGACGCGCGGGGACTGCTGCAGGATCAGTTGCGCGGGTGCGTCTCGTACATGCGTACCGCGACGAGGAGGCCGGAGGCCGCGGTGAGGGCGGCGATGGCCCAGATGGCGGGCGTGAGTCCGTAGGCGTCGGCGAGGACTCCGGCCAGCAGTGCACCGACGGCGAAGCCGCCGTCGCGCCACAGCCGGTAGACGCCCACGGCGCGGGCGCGCCAGGCGGGGTGGGCGACGTCGCCGATGACGGCGAGGAGGGTCGGGTAGACGAGGGCCGTGCCGATGCCTAGGAGGATCTGCGCGGTGGCCCAGACGCCGAAGGTGGTTCCGGCGGCGACGAGGCCGATGGCGGCGGCCTGGAGCAGCATGCCCGTGGTGATGAGGTGTTTGCGGCCGATGTGGTCGGACCACCAGCCCGTGAGCATCTGGCCCGCGCCCCACACCGCCGGGTAGAGGGCGGCGAGGATGCCGATCTGCGCGATGGACAGCCCGTGGGCGGCGAACAGGAGGGGGAAGATGCCCCAGGCGAGCGCGTCGTTGAGGTTGTTGACCATGCCTGCCTGGCTGGCGGCCGAGAGGGCTTTGTCGCGGAAGCTGGTGAGGCGGGCGACCTGACCGGTGGTCAACTGCCCGTCCCGGTCACCGCCCGCGGGGGCCCGGTGGCGGACGGCTTCGAAGCGGGCGTGGTCGCGGGTCTCGCGTACGGCGAAGGTGGACAGGCCAAGAGCCAGGACGGCGTAGGCAGCGCCGAGCAGGAAGGGCGCCGGCCGGAGCCCCGCGTGTTCGGCGATGGCGCCGGTGGCCATGGCGGTGGCGGCGACGGCGACGTAGCCGGCGGCCTCGTTGAAGCCCATGGCCAGGCCGCGCCGTTCCGGTCCGACCAGGTCGATCTTCATGATGACGGTGGTGGACCAGGTCAGGCCCTGGTTGATGCCGAGCAGGATGTTGGCGGCGATGATCCAGCCCCAGGACGGGCCCCAGGCCAGCATCGCGGGCACGGGGAGCGCGATCAGCCATCCGGCGATCAGTACGGGTTTGCGGCCGAAGCGGTCCGACCAGGTCCCGGCGAAGAAGTTGGTGACGGCTTTCGTCGCGCCGAAGGCGAGGATGTACGTGAGTCCGAGCGTGGCGGTGGACAGGTGGAAGACGTCCTCGGCGAGGAGCGGGAGGACGGTGCGTTCCTGGCCGAGCATGCCGCCGACCAGGGCGTTGACGGCGACGAGCAGGCTGAACTGGGCGAGGTTGGCGCGCAGTCCAAGGCGTATGCCTGAGTTGGTCTCGCTGGTGGTCACGCGCCTTCCTCCAGGGCTCGGCCGGTGGCCTTGGCCCAGTCGGCGGGGCCGCCGTCGAGGACGGCGAGGTCCTGGTGTCCGGCGCGCTGGAGGAGGCTGGCGGCGGTCATGGCGCGTTCCCCGTGACCGCAGGCGACCACGGCTCCCTCGGGGGCGTCGCCGGAACGCATGTTGAGGTCTCCGAGTTCGATGTGGACCGCGCCCGGGATGTGTCCGTCGATGTGCTCGGCCCGTTGCCGGACGTCGAGTACGGGGCGCTCGGCGATGCGGTCGGCGGGGAGCAGCTCGATGCTCTGCTGCCGACCTCCGTCGGCCGTCCAGGTGTCCATACCGCCGTCGAGGTGGCCGGCCAGCCGCTCGTACCCGATCTTCAGCGCCTGCCAGGTGAGTTCGGAGAGGTCCTGGTCGGGGGCGGCGACGAAGACAATCGGGGTGTCGTCGGGCAGCAGCCAGCCCAGCCAGGTGGCGAACTGGTCGCGCAGCGGAATGGAGATGGCTCCCGGGATGTGGCCCTGGGCGAAATCGACCACGCTTCGTACATCGACGAGGTGAGCCCCCTCGCCGAGAAGAGAGCGGACCTGGGCAGGTGATAGCGCGGCGAGCGCGGGAGCGGCGGTGAGGACCGCGGGCCCGCGCCGGTTCGCCTCCCCGAGCCGGTCGAAGTAGGCGGGGTAGGAGCCAAGGCTTCCCAGCAGCTGCGCGACGAAGGCGTCCTCGTTCGGCGCGGCGAGCAGCGGGTTGGCCCGTCGCTGGTCACCGATGGTGGTGGTGCGTTCGGCGCCGGGCGGGGCGGAGCAGAAGGAGCCCGCGCCGTGCGTCGGCCACACCTCGGTGGTGTCGGGCAGCTCGGCCAGCCGCCTGAGCGAGTGGTACTGGGCTCGGGCCAACTCCTCGGCTCGGTCGGCGCCGAGCAGGTCGGTACGTGCGGCCGAGCCGACGATGAGCGAGCCGCCGGTGAACACGCCCAGTTCGCGGGTGCCGTCCAGGAGCAGGAAGGAGAGGTGTTCGTCGGTGTGGCCGGGGGTGGCCAGCGCGCGCAGGGTCAGGCCGCCGAGATCGGTCTCGTCGCCGTCGGCGAGCGGGGTGTGCGGGAAGGCGCGGTCCCCCGCGGCGGAGGCCAGTACGGTCGCGCCGTCGTCGGCCGCCAGCTGCACCGCCCCGGACAGGAAGTCGGCGTGCAGGTGCGTATCTGCGGCGTACGCGACGGTCAGGCCGCGCCGGTCGGCTGCCGCGCGCAGGGCCCGCAGATCCCGGCTCGCGTCCACGGCCAGGGCCCGGCCGTCACCGAGGTCGACGAGGTAGGCACTGTTGCCCAGACCTTTGTCGACCAGCGATATCAGATGATCGTCGACGAAGCCCATGAGGTCCTCCACATGTCACGGTAGGCGCCGAGTGGTCTCCGCACCCGCCCATGGATACAATATTCCATGGATCTATGGAGGATGCCATGGGAGATGCCGCACGGAAGTCGGCGCTGTACGACGCCTTCGCTCACACCGGTAAGGCGCTGAGCAGCGGGAAACGTCTGGAACTGCTCGACCTGCTGGCCCAGGGTGAGCGGACGGTCGATGCTCTGGCGAAGGCCGCGGGGCTGAATCTGACCACTGCATCGGCGCATCTGCAGACCCTCAAGCAGGCCGGACTGGTCGCCACCCGCCGTGAAGGGGTACGCATCCACTACCGCCTGGCCGGAGACGACGTCGCCGCCCTCTACGCGCTGCTGCGCAAGGTCGCCCAGACCCACCAGGCAGGCGTCGAGGCCGCGCGGACCGCCTACCTCGGCGACGACCAGCCGGAAGCGGTCGGACGCGAGGAGCTGCTCGCCCGCGCGAAGGCGGGCGAGGTAGTCGTACTGGATGTGCGACCCGCCGCGGAGTACGCGGCTGGCCACATCCCCGGCGCCCTCTCCATCCCGGTCGACGAGCTCGCCGACCGCATCGCCGAACTGCCGGCCGACACCGAGGTCGTCGCCTACTGCCGCGGCGAGTACTGCGTCATGGCCCACGACGCCGTACGGCTTCTGCGCGAGCGGGGCCGCAAGGCGGTGCGGTTGACCGACGGGATGCTGGAGTGGCGCCTGGCCGACCTGCCCGTGGACAGCGGGGCTGCCGCGTGATCCCGGCCCATCCCGCCTTCGCCGACGGGCCGCTATACCTGGACTACAACGCCACGACCCCGGTCGATCCAAGGGTCGCCGAGGCGATGGAACCGTACTTGACACAGTGGTTCGGCAATCCCTCCAGCGGACACGTGTACGGCGCCGAGCCCAAGCAGGCACTCGAACGCGCCCGCCGACAGGTTGCCGCACTCATCGGCGCCCGCGCCGACGAGATCGTGTTCACCGGCTCCGGCTCGGAAGCCGACAACCTCGCGATCCGCGGTGCCGTACTCGCCGCCGAGACCGACCGGCCCCACGTCATCACCCAGATCACCGAGCACCCCGCCGTCTTGGAGACATGCCGTGCCCTGGAACGCCTGCACGGCGCCGACGTGACGTGCCTGCCCGTCGACCACCACGGCCTCGTGGATCCGCAGGACCTGACGGCCGCGTTCACCCCCCGCACCGTGCTGGTCTCGGTGATGGCCGCGAACAACGAGACCGGCGCCCTCCAGCCGGTCTCCGAGCTGGCCCGCCTCACGCGCGCCCACGGCGCGCTGTTCCACTGCGATGCGGCCCAAGCCGCCGGCAAGATCCCGCTGGACGTCATCGCGTCGGGCGTCGACCTCATGACCGTTGTCGGCCACAAGATGTACGCGCCGAAAGGCATCGCCGCCCTCTACGTCCGCACAGGAGTAGCCCTCGAGCCCCTCGTCTACGGCGGAGGCCAAGAGCGCGGCCTGCGCGCCGGCACCGAGAACGTCGCTCTTGCCACCGCATTGGGCGCAGCCGCCCAACTCGCTGCCGACGATCTCGCGGACGGCGACCATCACCGGATCCGAGAGTTGCGCGACCACCTGCACTCGCGGCTCGCCGCGGCCCTGCCGGGCCGCGTCCACGTCAACGGTCCCGCCGAACCACGGCTGCCCAACACGCTCAACGTCAGCATCGGCGGCGTACGCGGCCACGAACTCCTCGCCGCAATCCCGGAGATCGCCGCCTCCACCGGCTCCGCCTGCCACAGCGGCGCCCACACCCCCTCCCCCGTACTGAGCGCGATGGGCCTCGACACCGACCGAAGCCTCGCCGCCCTCCGCCTTTCCCTGGGCCGCTGGAGCACCCCCGACGACATCAACCGCGCAGCGGACCTGCTGATCGCCGCTTCAGGGACCACCTGAGCGCGCGGGCTGGACTCGATGGCTCCAAGTCCATGACACAAAGCCGCTCCAGCCTGATCTCCATCCCGACGCATCATGTCCTCCCGACTCACGGGGCTGATGTCACGTCACTCCGTCCCCACACTGCGAGGCACGCGGCCACACCGGAGAGCACCGCAAGTAGCACGAAGAGCTGGGGGTAGCCGCCGAGGGGGCCGGCCAGGGCTGCGCCGGCCCAGGGGGCGAGGGCGGCGGCGATGTGGGCCGGGGCGCCGAGGAGTCCGGAGAGACGGCCGTAGTGGGTGGTGCCCCACCGGTCGGTGACTGCGGTGGCCTGCAGGAGGGTGAGGTTGCCGCGGACGACTCCTGCCAGGACTGCGAGGACGACCAGCAGGGGCAGCGGACCTGGGATGAGGGCGAGCGCGGCCGTGGTGGCGCCGCCGAGGGCGATGAGGGTGACCGTGCGGGCGGTGACCGAGGTACGGCCGGCCAGGCCCGCGTAGAGAGTGCGGCCGAGGGTCTGGCCGGCGCCGCCGAGTCCCAGAGCCCAGGCGGCTGTTGTGGCGTCGGCGCCGCGTTCGGTGAGGAGCGGGATCAGCCCGATGACGACGGCGTACATGGCGAAGCCGGAGAGGGTGAAGGCCGCCGCCAGGACTATGAAGGGGCGGGTCTTGGCTACTGGGGTGCGGTCGGTGGTGGGCGGGGCCGGAGGTGCCGGGGGCCAGGAGGCTCGAAGGGCCAGGGCGTGGGCCGGGATGGTGATCGCGGCCAGGATGAGGGCGAGGACGGCATAGGTCTGCCGCCAGCTGAGGTGCTCCGCGAGGATGGCGGTGAGCGGGGCGAAGACCGTGGAGGCCAAGCCGCCCGCCAGGGTGACGACGGTCAGCGCCCGGACCCGGTCTGGTCCCCACCAGCGGGTGATCGCCGCGAAGGCGGGCAGATAGAAGGTGGCCGCCATCGCGGTTCCGGCCAGGATCCAGCCGAGGAAGAAGACGGGCAGGCTGGGGGCGGCGGCGATGGTCAGGACGGCGAGTACGCCGATGCCGGATCCGGCGGTCATCACCGCTCGGGGGCCTCGTCGGTCGAGTATCCGGCCGACAGGGATTCCGACCAGGGCGGAGACGAGCAGGGCCAGGGAGAACGCGCCTGTGGCCGCGTTGGCGGACCAGCCAGTGTCGGCCGTGAGGCGTGGGAGGAGCACCGGAAAGGCGTAGTAGACGATGCCCCAGCTGGTGATCTGCGTGGCGCACAGGGCGGGAAGTACGGCGCGTGGCCGTGACCGGACCCCCGTCCCGGTCACGGCCACGCCGGCCTTGGTGTTTGGCACGGTGGTCAGCAGCCACCGGAGGAGGCGGGGGCTCCGATGGTGAGGGTGGCCGGGGCTGCGCAGCAGCCGCCACCGGTCTCCTCGGCGGCCTCGGGCTGGTCGAAGAGGCCCGCGCCGCCGCACACGCCGGTCTCGGGAAGGGTGAGTTCGACGCGCTCGGCGGCCTCCCGGTCACCGGCGAGGGCGGCGGCGACGGAACGGACCTGCTCGTAGCCGGTCATGGCCAGGAAGGTCGGCGCCCGGCCGTAGGACTTCATGCCAACCAGGTAGACGTCCTTCTCCGGGTGGGAGAGCTCGCCCGCGCCGTGGGGGTAGACCGTGCCACAGGAGTGCTGGTTGGGGTCGATCAGCGGCGCCAGCTCAACCGGGGCCTGGAGGCGCTCGTCGAGACCGAGGCGCAGCTCGTCGAGGAAGGTGAGGTCGGGGCGGAAGCCGGTGAGGACGATGACCTCGTCGACCGGGTCCAGGCGGCGGCCGTCCTCGCCGACGAGGACCAGGCGGCCGTCGGCGTTGCGCTCGACGGCGTCGGTGCGGAAGCCGGTGACCGCGTCTGCGTATCCGCCGTCCACTGCGGCCTTGGCGGCGAGGCCGAGGGCGCCACGGGCGGGCAGCTGGTCGGACGTGCCGCCACCAAAGGTGGAGCCGCTGATCCCGCGCCGCAGGATCCACGTCGCATGCGTCCCGGTACCGTCCTCCGCCTTGGCGAGGTCGGCGAGGTAGGCGAGCGCGGTGAAGGCGGAGGCGCCGGAGCCGATGACGGCGGTGCGCTTGCCGGCGTAGCGGGCCCGGACGGCCGGGTCCTTGAGGTCGGGGACGCGGTACGTGATGTGGTCGACCGCGCTCTTCTCGCCGAGCGCGTGCAGGCCGCTGCCGCCGGCCGGGCTGGGGGTGGACCAGGTTCCGGAGGCGTCGATGACGGCGCGGGCGAAGATCCTCTCCTGGCGGCCCTCGGGGCTGGTGAGGTGGACGACGAAGGGCTGGGTCTCGCGGTCGGCGTCGACGATGCGGTCGCGGCCGGTGCGCGAGACCCCGGTGACGGTGGCGTTGTAGCGGACGCGGTCGCCGAGGACGTCGGCCAGGGGCTGGAGGTAGAGCTCGGCCCAGTCGCCGCCGGACGGGTAGGTGGCACCGTCCGGCTTGACCCAGCCGGTGGGGGCGAGGAGCTTCTCGGCTGCCGGGTCGGTGACCTCGGACCAGGTGGAGAAGAGGCGTACGTGCGACCAGTCACGCACCGCGGACGCGGCGACCGGTCCGGCCTCCAGGACCAGGGGCTCGATGTCTCGCTCGATGAGCCGGGCGGCCGCGGCGAGTCCGATCGGGCCGGCGCCGATCACGACGACGGGCAGGGTCTCGGTGGATGCGTTCACGGCAGGCTCCCAGTTGATTCGACGTCTGTCGATGTCTTAACGCCTCCAGAGTGGACCCTGGATCGACGTTCGTCAACATAGACATCCATCGAAATTTCTCGGATGATGGGGGGCATGACTACGAAGGTGTTGCCACTGCTGGAGCCGGAGGCCGTGGCGGCGTGCTGTCCGCCCCTGTCGGAGCGCCCACTGACGGCCGAGGAGGCCGAGCGGACCGCGGTCATGTTCAAGGCCCTGGGCGATCCGGTGCGCCTGCGCCTGTTCTCGCTGGTCGCCTCGCACGAGGGCGGCGAGGCTTGCGTGTGCGACATCTCCGACGTCGGCGTCTCCCAGCCGACGGTCTCCCACCACCTGAAGAAGCTGCGCGAGGCCGGGCTGCTGTCCTCTGAGCGGCGCGGCACTTGGGTGTACTACCGGGTCGAGCCCTCGGTGCTCGCCGCCATGGGGCAGCTGCTGACCCGCGCGGCCGCAGCATGAGCATCACCATCGCACCGCTGGCCGAGGCACACGCGGATGAAGTCTTGGCGATCTACCAAGCGGGGATCGACGAGGGCAACGCCACTTTCGAGACCACCGCCCCCACCTGGCAGGTGTTCGAAGCGGGCAAGCTGCCGGAACACCGCTTCGCCGCCGTCGGCGAGGACGGCAAGGTCCTGGGCTGGATCGCGGCGAGCGCGGTCTCGGACCGATGCGCGTACGCGGGCGTGATCGAGCACTCCGTCTACGTCCACCCTGCCGCCCGTGGGCAAGGCGTCGCCATGCAGCTCCTCACCGCACTGATCGGCTCGACGGAGGCCGCGGGGATCTGGACGATCCAGTCCGGCATCTTCCCCGAGAACCGCGCAAGCCTCGCCCTCCACCAGCGAGCCGGCTTCCGAGTCATCGGCACCCGCGAGCGCATCGGCCGCCACCACGGCGCGTGGCGCGACGTGGTCCTGCTCGAGCGCCGCAGCCCACGGATCAGCTGACCTCAGCCTTCCCGTTGGAGCCCGTCGCTGCCGTTCAGGGTGAGCTGACGGTGGTGGAAGTCGAAGTGCTGCGTCGGGTAGCGGTAGATGTCCGCGAGCGTCATGAAGTCCTTGAAGAAGGGGTCCCACCGGACGGGGAAGTACATACCGCGGGCCAGATCGGCGTCGGACTCGGCGGCCAGCCGTCGCTGGAGAGAGTCGAGGACTCGGTCGAAGGCGGCGCCCATCCGGCGCGGCCCGTAGACCTTCACGGCCCCTCGTGGACCGGCGTAGTTGACCCAGTCGAACGGCACGGTTCCCGCGTTCAGAAGCCGGGCGAACGCGTTGCCGGCGCCGCGTGGAAGCCGCCCGAAGACACGAACCAGGACCAGCAGAGCCCGGACGACGATGTAGCCGAAGAGCATGTGCCACAGCAGCTGCCCGTTGGTCCACTTGGTACCGCGGGTGGGCCGGGCAAGGTCCGCCTTCGAGGCGGAGTCCAGCAGGTGGTGGAAGGTGCGGCGGGCTCGTTCGTAATCCTCGTACACGGCCTGCCGGTCCATCGGATTCTCGATCACTGTGACCTGCCAGCTCTCGTTCAGACTCGGAACCGCTACCCGGGGTTGCGATGATGACGGTTTCCGAGCCCGACTACCACCGGGGAGCGACGCTCAGTCTTCGCAGAGGAGAAGGCCGAATGTCTCCTCGCCGATCTCCACGGCGCGAGCCTGGCTGACGACCTGCCCGCGCACCTCTGGGTGCTCTTGTTGCCACTGCTCGGCCGAGGCGTGGCTGGTGAAGAAGTTCAACGCGTCGCAGCAGAGTGTGGCGGCGGGGCCGACGCCGTCGCGGCGACCGACGAACACGACTGCGGCCGCCGGTTCCCACACTGTCGTGCCGCCGGTGCAGGTGACGGTCACCGGCCGGCCGTCGACCGGGTCCGAGGAGGCGATCACCACGTCCTGGCCGAGCATGGCGGAGATGCCGAGGGCGTCGATGGCGCACATCGACCACACCTCCACCCCGGTGTTCAGCCGTACGCGGTGCCGGGTCCGGGTCGCCGAGAACGGGTACGCTACCCGGATTCGCCCTGCCCCATCCAGGGCCAGGAAGTCCTCCCTGTCCAGCTCGGCGAGCACCTCCGCGGCCGTCCTGTCAGCCTGCGCAGCGGCAGCTTCGAGTACGGACGTCTGCGGCGCGTGCCCGGTGGCGGCGAAGTGCCGCAGCACCGCCTGCTGCACCGCACGCAGTCCCCGCTCGGCGGGGGCGCGCCGGCCTCGTCCGGCCCTGCCGACGAGGTCCAGCACGTCCGCATCGCAGCACTCCTGGCCGGCTGCGGCCTGCGGTGCGCTCACGCCGGACAGCGCCTGGCGCAGAGCCTGGACGCTCGGGGCCCCGTCCGTGCGGCCGTCGGTGTCCCGGTAGAGGCGGCAGGACACGCTCTCCGGTGCCCCTGCGATGGCGAACGGGTCGGTGCCGTCGAGCAGCACCGTCGGCGATCCGGTCATGCCCCAGCGTGCGGCCTCGGCCTCGTCGCGGACTTCGATCAGCTCGACCTGTGCCGTGCGGCCGCCGAGCGCGGTCGTGATCCGCTCCCGCACGAGGGGCACGTTCGGGCAGTTAGGCACCGTCAGGATCGTGATCCGCATCCCGCCGCCCTCCTTGGTTCTCTGGGTTCTCGGCTCGACGCTAGACCTTCCAGTGCGGTGGAAGGTCAAGGCGTAGCGTGGAGGGATGCGCATCGGTGACCTCGCGGCAGCAGGCCAGGTGACGGCCAAGACCATCCGCTTCTACGAGCAGGCCGGCCTCCTGCCGGCCCCGCCCCGCACAGCGAGCGGCTATCGCGACTACACGCCGGAGGCTGTGAGCCGACTGGCGTTCATCCGCGACGCCCAGGGCGCGGGCCTGACCCTCGCCGAGATCCGGTCGGTGCTGGACATCCGCGATAGCGGCGAGGCCCCGTGCGGGCACGTCACCACGTTGATCGGCGAGCGGCTCGCGGACATCGAGCGGCGCATGGCTGAGCTCTGCCAGACGCGTACGGCGCTGCGCGAGCTTGCCCGACGAGCCGCCGTCACCGATCCCGACACATGTTCCGCGGGCGAGATCTGCACCATCCTCACGCGGCCGTGACCGCCTGCCGGTCCGGGGCCGAGATGAGGCGGGGGACGAGACGGACGTAGGCGACCATGCCGATGACCTCGACCAGGGTCTGGGTGACCACGACGGCAGGGGCGAGGGCCAGCGCGTCGGGGAGGGCGAGGGCCAGGGGCATGACGACCAGGGAGTTACGCGTCGCGCCCGTGAAGACGACTGCCCGGGAGGCGGGGGCGTCGAGGCGGAAGAGGCGAGCGATGGCGCGCCCGGCGAAGGCCATGACCACGAGAAAGAGGACGTAGAAGGGGATGACGGCGGCAACGTCCCGCAGGCTTCCGTCGAGCTTGGGGACCTGGGAGGCGACCACCGTGATCAGGGTCGCGGCCATCAGCGGCACCATCGCCGTCGTGGCCGCGTCCGAGACCTTCTGGCCGCCCTGCTGACGGGCCGCCCATGCCTGGAGAGCCCAGGCAAGTGCGAGCGGGATCACGATGAGCACAAGGAAGGCTTCGACGAACGGAGCGACTTCGACGACGTCGGCCAGCCGTGAGCCCATGAACAGGTACAGGAACCCGGGCAAAAGCAGCATCTGGGCGACGAGCAGCAGCGGTGTGGCGGCCAGCAGGCGCCTGCTGGAGCCGCCGGCCAGGCCGCTGAAGACGATCACGTAGTCCACGCACGGGCACAGCAGAACCAGCAGAACGCCCACACGGACTGCCTGCACTGCGGGCAGGAAGGAGAACATCGCGGCGACGACCAGCGGGACCACAGCAAAGTTCACCACCAGGGCCGCTCCCAGGAACCGGCCGTCGCGCAGCGAGCGGAGCAGGTCGGCGGCCGGTACCTGGAGGAACGTCACGAACAGCAGCGCACCCAGGACCGGGTTGATGGCGTACTCGAGCCCGGGTCCAGTCGCAGGGGCAGCCCAGCCGAGCAGGCCACCGACAGCCATGGCGCCGAGGTAGATCGCGATCTGGTGGTGTTCCATCCCCTCGACCAGACCCTGCGATTCCCGCGGCATCTTCGATGATTTCCCGTTCTTCCCGCGTGCTGCATGTCCCGATTGGGGCCAGGTCATTGTGGCAAACGGCTCTCGGTCGCCCTACCGGGCGCAGGGGTGGGGAACCCGAGGTCGACCGGCGCGGACTGCTCGGTCCGACAGGCAGCCGTCCGCCGCCGCCGGTGCAGCACCCACGCCGTGCCGGCCAGGGCGAAGACGGTGATCACGGCCAGCGCGGGAACCCAGAACGCCCCGATCGCGGAAGCGGCGCCCAGGGCGCCGAGGAAGGTCAGGATCGGGCCGATGCAGCACGCCGCGCACGCCAGAACGGCCAGAGCTCCGGCGCCGAGCATGGTCTTGTCGGTGGACTTCGTCTCGGGCTTCATGCGGTGGCTCCGAACAGGTCGGCCAGCAGCGGGCCGGCGGCTTCGGGTGCCCGGACGGTCAGCGTCAGCTGGGCCGGGGCGAGGCTCAGGGTGAAGTCGAAGAAGGTGCAGCAGTCCTGCTCGGTTGCCGCCAGCGCGGCGAGTTCTGCCGCCAGCTCCGGTGTGCTGGGGAAGGCCAGGTGCAGCCCTTCTGGGATCGTCTCGCGCTCACTGGCCTGGGCGACGAGGGCCTGCCACTGCGCCGTTCTCTCGCCCAGGTCGGCACTGCCGAGTGTGCAGGCCACCGGCACCTCACGCCACGGCTCCCCGACCGTGTCCTGGGGGCGGGTGGGTGATAGTTCCACCAGGACTGGCCCGGGCACCTGGTCCTCGGTGGCGGTGCAGCCGCAGTCCGGGCCGCACCCGCCGGCCGGGGCCGGGCCGGACAGCTGCCTGTGGACGTCGGCGAGGCGGGCGGAGAAAGCAGCCAGCTCCGCCGCGCGGCGGTCGGCATCCGCAATCCGGTCGGCGACCAGTGGCACCATCCGGGCCCGCACGGCCGCGCAGACCCCCGCGTCCCGCACATCCAGCAGGGCGCGGATGTCTTCGAGCGCCAGCCCGAGCAGCTTCGCCGAGGAAATGAACGCCAGGCGTTCCACCGCGCCCTCGCCGTACTGGCGGTAACCGGATGGGGTGCGCTCGGCGGGCAGGAGCCCGGCTGTCTCGTAGAACCGCAGCGTGGAAGCCGGGACGCCTGAAAGTCCGGCCAGCTGCGAGATGCGCAGTGTGCTCATATCTCGAACGTAAACCTTCAACCCGGCTTGAAGGTCAAGCGCACAGCAGCTGCTGGATTTCCCGGGCGGCAGCCCGGGCCGGGCGGCCGACTCCGATGAGAGTCGCTGAGGCAGGGCCAGTCCAGTCGCCGTAGCCGAGCAAATGCAGGCGCGGTTCGTCCACGGCACGGGTGCCGATAGTTGCGATGTGGCCGCGGTTGCCACGCAGACGCATGGAGACGAAGTGGGCGAGGGCGGGGCGGAATCCGGTGCACCAGATGATCGCGTCGGCTTCAGCCGCCGTGCCGTCGGCCCATTCAACACCGGTCGCCCTGAGGCTGGTGAACATCGGCTTCGCGTGCAGAAGTCCGGCGTCGCGGGCGGCTCGTACGGGCGGGACGGCGACGATGTCACCGAGGGAGGCCACGCCACCGGTGGCGGAGCGGCCTGCATCCAGCGCTCGGCGGCGGGCGGTGGCGGCGTCGAAGAGGGCCCGGCCGTCGATGTCGTCGGCTAGGTAGCGGGGCGGACGCTGGGTGACCCAGGTCAGCTCGGCCACGGGGGCGAGGTCGGCGGCGATCTGCGCACCGGAGTTGCCGCCGCCGACCACGATCACCCGCTGGCCGGCGAACTGGGCCGGGCTTTTGTACTGCACGGTGTGGAGCTGACGGCCGGAGAACTCCCGGCGGCCGGGGACGGCGGGGATGAACGGGCGGGTCCAGGTGCCGGTCGCGCTGATGACCGCGCGAGCCCGCCAGTCGCCCGAGTCGCTCTCCACCCGCAGACAAGCGCCGTCGCGATGGACCGCATCGACCCACGCGCCGCGCTGGACCGGCAGCTCGTATCGCTTCTCGTAGTCGGCGAGGTACTGCACGACATGCTGTGCGTCCGGGTACGTCTGGCCGGGCTGGGCGGGCATCAGCCGCCCGGGCAGTGAGGAGTACTGGGCCGGGGAGAACAGGTGGAGGGAGTCCCAGGTGTGCTGCCAGGCCCCGCCGGGCGCGGCCTGGGCGTCGAGGATGACGTGCTCGAGGCCCAGGCGGCGCAGGTGGTAGCCGGCGGCGAGCCCTGCTTGGCCGCCGCCGATCACCACCACATCCGTGCGCTGCGTCATGCCGTAGACGTCCCGCTGTCCGCCTTGCCGCGCATGAAGATGACCGCCACCAGCGCCAGGCCCACCACCGCGCCCACCAACTGCACGCCGACGAATGCCGGGACCGAGGCCGGGGCAATGCCCGCGAACGTGTCCGTGAAGGCGCGGCCGATCGTGACCGCCGGGTTGGCGAAGGAGGTGGAGGAGGTGAACCAGTACGCGGCGCCGATGTACGAGGCGACGGCGACGGGTGCGAAGCGGAGGCGGTCGGTTCGGGCCAGGCCGAAGATCAGCAGGATCAGGCCCGCGGTCGCCACGACCTCGCCCAGCAGCAGGTTCCCGGCGGAGCGGTCGTGCGTGGACCACTTCACCAGCGGCTCGCCGAACATCGCGTCCGCCAGGATCGCACCCGCGATCGCACCGGCGATCTGCGAAGGCACGTACACGGCGAGCTCGCGGGCGGTGACTCCGGCGCCGCCGCGGCGGGCGGTCCACCACTCGGCCAGCGTGACGGCCGGGTTGAAGTGGGCGCCGGAGACCGGACCGAGCAGGGCGATCAGGACGCCGAGGCCGAAGACAGTTGCGGTGGAGTTGGCCAGCAGCTGGAGAGCCACGTCCTGGGTGAGTTTCGTGGCCTGGATGCCGGAGCCGACGACGATCGCGACCAGGGCCGCGGTGCCGACGAGCTCGGCGGCGGCGCGGGCGATGAGCGGGGTGCGGGGCGGGGTCGCGCCGGGGGCGGGCTGGGGCTCGTCGGCGGCTATGTCGCTCTCCGCTGCGGGGGCGGCGACGGGCTCGGTGGCGGTCAAGACGGGTTCTCCTCGGGCAGGTGAGGCAGAGCGGGCTATGGGCAGGACCGCTTGAGGTTCGCTTCGGCGGTGGCACGCGCGGTCTGAGCGAGGTCGGCGAACTGACCGGCGAGGGCTTCGATGACTTCCGGGCGCAGGCGGTAGTAGATGTACCGGCCGCATGGCTCCGTCTCCACGACCCCGGCCTCGCGCAGCACCTTCATGTGGTTGGAGAGGTTCGTCTGCTTGGCGCCCGTCTCTTCCACGAGGTGGGTGGTGCAGAGCGTCTCGCGGGCGAGGAGGGTCACGATCTGGAGCCTGAGCGGGTCGGCCAGAACCCGGAGCAGATCAGTGTCGACTGACGTCATCATGGACTGATACTGTCACATCAGTTGGGGCTGACACCAGCCCGAGCTGATTCTATTGGCTTCTTTGAACGGGAACGCCATGCCCCCGCCTTCCTCGCCCCTCCTGCCGGACGAACGCCTGGCCGCCGGGGCTGCCCGTCACGCCACCCGATACGCCGGCCGCTTCGCGCCGGAAACCGTGCTGGGCCTGCTCGCCGACTCCTCCACGCGTCTCGCCGAGCACGCGCGGATCCGTACGCACCTGGTCGTGCCCAGGCCGCCCTCACCGAGGCCGGGGTGGACCTGGCCGATGCCTACCCCAAGCCGCTGACCCAAGAGGTCGTCCAGGCTGCCGACATCGTGATCACGATGGGCTGCGGCGGCGCCTACCCTGTGGTGCCGGGCCGCCGCTACCTCGACTGGCCCGTCGCCGACCCCGACGGAGCGCCGAACGCCGTCGTCCGCGAGATCCGCGACGCCATCGACACCCGCATACCGAGCTGCTCACCCAGCACGCCCCGTAAAGCCCCATAGATCCCACCGCAGTCGCCTCACCCCAGGGAAGAACAGATGTCCACCGCTCCTGCCGCCTCCGTCCTGTTCGTCTGCATCCACAACGCGGGCCGCTCCCAGATGGCGGCCGGGTTCCTCCGCCACCTCGCCGGCGACCGCGTCGAGGTCCGCTCCGCCGGCTCCATGCCCGGCGAGCAGATCAACCCCTCGGCCGTCGCCGCCATGGCCGAGCTGGGCATCGACATCTCCGACCAGAAGCCCAAGGTCCTCACCCCCGAGGCCGCCCAGGCATCCGACTACATCATCACCATGGGCTGCGGAGACGCCTGCCCGTACTTCCCCGGCAAGACCTACCTCGACTGGCAGCTCGAGGACCCGGCCGGGCAGGGCGTCGAGGCCGTCCGCCCCATCCGCGACGAGATCAAGGGCCTCATCGAGGGCCTGATCGCCGAGATCGACGCCAAGAAGCAGGGCTGATCCCGTGACCGAGACCATCACCGGCGACGGCATACGCGACGTCATCATCATCGGCTCCGGCCCCGCCGGATACACCGCCGCCCTCTACACCGCCCGCGCCCAGCTCAGGCCCCTGCTGTTCGGGAGCTCGATCTTCGTCGGCGGCTCCCTCACCACCACCACCGAGGTCGAGAATTTCCCCGGCTTCCCTGACGGGGTCGACGGCCCGGACCTCATGGACAACATGCGGGCCCAGGCAGAGAAGTTCGGCGCCGAGATGATCGACGACGACATCGTCTCCGTGAACCTCACGGGTGACATCAAGGAAGTCACCGACTCCGAGGGCACCGTCCACCGCGCCCGCGCGGTGATCATCGCCACCGGCTCCGGCTACCGGAAGCTCGGCCTGCCCAAGGAAGACGAGCTCTCCGGCCGCGGGGTGTCCTGGTGCGCCACCTGTGACGGGTTCTTCTTCCGTGATCGTGACATCGTCGTGGTCGGTGGCGGCGACACCGCGATGGAGGAGGCCACCTTCCTCACCCGCTTCGCCCGCTCGGTCACCGTCGTCCACCGCCGCTCCGCCCTGCGCGCCTCCAAGGTCATGCAGAACCGGGCGTTCACCGACGACAAGATCGCCTTCGCCTTCGACAGCGAAATCGCCGAGATCAAGGAAGCGAACGGCATGCTGTCCGGTGTCGTCCTGCGTGACACCTTCACCGGCAAGCTCCGCGACCTCGACGTCACCGGCCTGTTCATCGCGATCGGACACGACCCGCGCACCGAGCTGTTCACCGGACAGGTCGACCTGGACGACGACGGCTACATCCAGACCGCTTCGCCGTCGACCCGTACGAACATCCCCGGCGTCTTCGCCGCCGGCGACGTGGTCGACCACACCTACCGCCAGGCCATCACCGCAGCCGGCACCGGCTGCGCCGCGGCCCTCGACGCCGAGCGCTACCTCGCCGCGCTCAACGACGGGAACAGCTCAGAAGCTGAACTGGAGCCTGCCAAGGCTTGATTGGGTGGCCCCCGCCTCGCGCGGGGGCCACCCCTCATCATGTGCGCGCGTACGCCCTTCATGCGCCCCTGCTCCCCCACGTAGCTTGCGACGTTGGCCTGTAACACCCGTACGAACGTAGGGGGAAGCAGCTTGAAGCGAGCAGACGTACTGAGGGATCTCGCGCAGCCGTGGCACGTATCCGTCCAGTCGACAGCGGAACTGGCGGGCAGCGTCGCGAAAGCGGCTGCCGCGGACGAGAAGGCCAAGCAGGAGAAGAATCAGGCGCCCCTGCGCCGCAAGCCGGAACTCCGCCCCTTACCGGTGAAGCCGCTCGGCCTGTCGCTCCAGCTCACCCCTTGGGACGTGCTCCACACCTTGGGCCGGGCCAACGTCCTCGCCCGGCAAGGCGCCGGGCGAGGCCTCGCCGAGCACTGGGCAAGCCTGAAGTACTGCCAGGCCCTGACCGGTAACGACGGCCACTACATGGCCCTTTCATCAGAGGGCCGCAACCCGCGGCGCCACTACGCTGCCACCCAGTCGGGCGAGCTGAGCATCGGCTTCGCCCTCGCGCTCGCCCACCGCGTGCTCTCCGCGCAGTATCCGGATCACTCGGTATCGGTCATCGATGCCGAGATAGCCATGCGGGCCGGCTGGGAGCTGACCGGCAAGGAGGCCGGGCGCAGCAGCGCCCCAAGGCGACCGAACTTCTTCCTGGAGGTCTGGAAACCCGGTGAGCCGTCCCGGGTCATTCCGGTCACCTGCAAGGGCACCCACGGCAACGTGTCCCAGGCACACAAGCAGCTCGCCACCGCCTCCGCCGACGTCGAGGGCATCCACATCGGCCCGTACAACGAGACTCCGTCCCTGGTCTTCGGCACGACGCTCCCCAAGAAGAGCGAGAACATCACCGTCTACCTGCTCCAGGCCCCCGGCGACGGCACCCTGCAGCTGCCGACGACAGTGACCCTCGACCCTCCCATCGAGGACCGCGCCATCGTCCCCGGCATCCACGTTCCCACCGAGCCGGACGAGAAGCCGGTCGTCCTGCCCGGATACCACCTCCAGCCCGAGGAGCACGGCTGGTTCGGCCGAGTTCTCGCCCAGGCCGATGCGGCAGGTCTGATGGCGTTCACCGGCGGTGGTGAACCGACAGCCCGCTACCTCACCAAGCGCCAGGGCAAGCGGCACTTCGAGACCTTCACCCACGCCGGCACCGGCATCGTCCAAGACGTCACCCACACCATCCACGGCAAGAACTTCGTGGGCACCGATCACGTCTTCCGCCTCAACGGGATCCGGGTCGAGGCCTTCTCCGGCCTCGCCGAGGACCTCTTCGAGCACCTACGAGAAGGCAGGGTCGAGCAGTACCGCCAAGAGGCACACACCCTCCGCGACTCCTGGGACGCCGACCCCTGGGACGCAAAGTGGCGCGGCCCCGTCTCCTTGCACCCCGACGGCACCGTGATGGCGCTGCGCCGCCTCCGTCTGCGCTGATGCCACGCAGGCCTTCTGGGAGCCTGTCGACTCCCAGAAGGCCGCTGCGCGATGTCAGTCGGCGAGCCGGGCCGTGTAGTCGCCCGCCCCTTCCACCGCGGCGACGAGAGTCGCACTGTCGACGTGTGCGCCCTCCTCCAGGCGGACGATGCTGCGCCCGGTGCGTGTGTCTGTGCTGGCCGAGCGGACTCCCGGGAGGTCTTCCAGCTCGTCGTCGATGAGCAGGCCGCAGCTGGTGCAGTGCATGCCTTCGATGAGGAGCTCGACCTGAGAGCCGGTGTCGGCTTCGGTCTTGTTCTTGCGGCTGAAGAGCTTCATTACAGGTCCTTCTTGAACTCGATGGCGCCGGTCTGCATGCCCATGGCGCAGGTGAAACGGAGGGTTCCCGGCTTGCGGGTGCCCAGGTCGACGTCGGTATCACCGTCGCGTTTGACGATCTCCTGCACCCCGAGTTCGGGGATGGTGAACGCCCGGGCGCAGCCGCCTGAGTCCTTGCCGTGCAGCACAAGCGTGGTGGGCACGCCGGCCTTCGCGGTGAACTGGGTGGGGACGTAGAAGTCCGTCACGGTCAGCGTGATGATCTGTCGCCCGGACGCGTCCGTACGTACGGGGTTCTCGAGCGGCGCCTGCGAGTCGCCACCGCCCCCGGAACCGCTGCCGTCGCCGCCCTCGACGATGAACGGCCCGCTCGCCGAGGTCTGCCGACCCGGTGAGTCGAAAGAGACCCAGCCGCCAGCCTGCAGCGCGGAGATCATGGTCCAGGCCGCGACGGCCAGCACCACGACACCAGTGAGTCCGGCCAGCTTGCCCGAGAGCGCCTGGCTGCTGCGCCGGAACAGGTAGCCGAGCAGAGCGAACATCGGCGCGGTGCCCACCACGAAACCGGCCATGACCGCGGCCCCGGCCACCGCCGATCCGGAGGTGATGGCGAGGAGCTCCATCGAGAGGGTCACCCCGCACGGCACCAAGACGGTGGCGAAGCCGACCAGGGCGGGGGTGGCCACCGTGTCGGTCTTCGCGCTGCGCCGCATCAGACGGCCGAACGACGCCGGGGGCCTGGGCAGCAGCCGCCCCACGGCCTTGACCCCGATCAGGTCCAGGGCGAAGAGCACCATGATTGCCCCGGCCGCGAGCAACAGGATCGCCTGGGTTCGGGGGCTGGGCTGCAGGGTGCTGCCGAAGATGCCCAGCAGGGCGCCGAGCACGGTGTGGGAGGCGAGCTTCCCGGCCAGGAAGGCCCCCACCGGCGCGAGTGGCGTCACGGCCTCCGGCCGGGAGTTGTTCGGCTTGGCGGTCGATTTCGAGGCGGGGTCGGGGGTCCGGCGGCGGGTCACGGCGCCGGCCAGCAAGCCCCCCCGTACTGCGGCGCACGAGGCGCCGCCGGCGAGCAGACCGGTGCTGGCACCGGTGATCAGCAAAGCAATGGACGACGGCATGCGTCGTTACTCCTGTTCTGCGACGACGGCACGCGCACACGGAAAATCCGGGCGTGCCGAAGGGGACGTGAGAAGACACGGCGTCCCGCGAGGCGTTCGCCTCACGGGTGGCCGGACCTCACGTCCGTGACACGCACAACCGGTGCAGATCAGGAGGAGCCGCCGCCGGCGGCGGGGCGTTGGGCTGCGTCATCAGGAGTTCGGGCGAGCAGCCCGTCGCGTGCGACACGGTCGCGATCACGGGGACGGCCGGGCCGTCCTGGGCCAGGATGCCCTTCGGTGCCACGCACTGTTCCTGGGCCATCGGGCAGCTCGGACCGTGGCCTGGCGACTCGGCAGCGGCCGGAGATACGGCATGCCCATTCATCGCGATGTGCGGGGACATCTCCATCGGGCCCGGCATCGCCATCGCGGGACGCGCCAGCCCCGTGAGACAGGCGAAGAGCGCGCACACCAGCAGCACTCCGGACCACGTCCGGAGCGGCAGGGGCAGGCGTCGCGACATGCGCGCCATGCTAGGCCAAGCGGCATCGGCAGCCGCTCAGCACCCCCGGGCCCGTGTGTCAGGGCGCGGGTCAGGATCCTGCGGGGACGCTTTCGATGATCTGGCAGACCACGGCGTTCTCCCCACGGTCCGCCGCTTGGCCGGCCGTGGCGCGCGCGGTCCGGAGGGTGGTGCGCAGGGCCTGGAGGTCGGCGATGCGGCGGTCGATGTCGGCGAGGTGTTGATCGAGGAGGTCGGTGACGAGGCCGCAGGGCTGCTCGCCGCGGCGCTGGAGGTCGAGGATGTCCTTGATCTCCTTGAGGCTGAGGCCGAGGGCCTGGGCCTGACGGATGAAGCGAAGGACGGGAACCGCGTCCTCGGTGTAGGTGCGGTAGCCGGCCGCGGTGCGCTCGGGCGGCTCGATGAGGCCGTTGGCCTCGTACAAGCGGACGGCCTTGGGGCTCAGCCCGGTCTGCGCGGCGATACGGCCGACGGTGAGCATGAACGGATCCCTTCGTGCGAGTCCCGCCAGTGTGCGCTTGACCTTGCCCTAAGGACAAGGTTTTAGCGTCCGGGCATGAGGACGAGCGCAGATCAGGACGACGGCTGTACGGCTGGGCTGACGGTGACACCGCTGAGCAGCCGGTGCGCCGAAGCGGTCAGGCGGGCCGAGCACGCCTGCTTCGGGATCAGCCCCTTCAACAGCTACTTCTCCACGGGCCGGATCCAGAAGCTGGCCGCGTGGGGGCTGGAGCGGTTCGAGCGAGTGGACTTCTTCGTGCCCGATGCGCCGAGCGCCTTCACGTTCGAGGCGCTCGGGTACGCACCGGAGAAGGCCGCGTGGAGGGCTCGCAGGCAGGGTCAATACACCCGCAACAAGATCGTCACCGCGTTGAGTGCCCTGGGTGTGCCCGATGCTGAGAAGCGTGTGCTCGGGTGGGCCGAGCTGGAGGACAACGCGGCATTCGGACGGCTCCACACGAGCGGCCTTCGGCGGTACGACGAGGACGCGGGCTTCCGGGACGCGTGCCGGGACGCCACCGGCTGGGTCCTGGCCGGGAAGGTGCCTGCCGGGCAGCCGCCGGACGAGCAGCAGATCGAGTGCGCGGTCCAGTACTTCCTGGCCGAGCTGCCGCTGTTCATCGACACCCCGTCCATCGTCGGCGCCGCCTCGTCGGTCTTCTGCTACCACCAGCCGCCCGACGTACTGCACCGCCTCTACCGGGGAGAGCTGTCCTGGCAGCCGGCCGCCGGCCAGGGCTTCGCCGTGGTCGCACCAGTCGGCCCACCCGCCGCGCCCGATCCCGTACGAAACTGAAAGCAAGAGGAACTGCCATGGCTACCACCACCCCGGCCGAAGCCGATCACTCCATAGAACTGGCCATCACCGGCATGACCTGCGCCTCCTGCGTGGCGCGGGTCGAGCGGAAACTGGCCAAGCTGCCCGGAGTGAGCGCGACGGTGAATCTCGCGACCGCGACCGCGCACATCACGCGGGAGGACCCTGAGGTCTCACCCGAGCAGCTGATCGCCGCCGTCGAAGCCATCGGCTACGGCGCCGCCCCGATCCGCAGCCGGGTCTCGACCGACGCTGCGGCGGAGACCGAAGCGGCCGACGCCGAGGGATCCCACGTCGCCGGCCTGCGCCGCCGCCTGATCGCCTCGGCGCTGCTGGGCCTGCCGGTGGTCGTCGTGTCGATGATCTCCGCCCTCCACTCCCCCGGCTGGCAGTGGCTCGCGCTGGCCCTGGCCACCCCGGTGGTTGCGTGGGGTGCGTGGCCGTTCCACCGGGCCGCGGCGCTGAACCTGCGGCACGGCTCGGCGACGATGGACACCCTGGTCTCGCTGGGCGTGCTGGCCGCCTACCTGTGGAGCGTCGGCACCATCCTGGCGGGCGGCGAGCACCTCTACCTGGAGGTCGCCGTCGTCCTGACGGCCTTCCTGCTCGCCGGCCGGTTCTTCGAGGCCCGTGCCAAGCGGCGAGCCGGGGACGCGATCCGGGCGCTGATGGACTTGGGCGCCAAGGACGTCGCCGTGCTCCGCGACGGTACTGAGGTCCGGATCCCGGTCGAGGACCTGGCCGTGGGCGACCTGTTCCTCGTACGGCCGGGCGAGAAGATCGCCACGGACGGAGAGGTCGTCGAAGGCGCGTCGGCGGTGGACGAGTCCCTGCTGACCGGGGAGAGCGTGCCGGTGGAGGTCGCGCCGGGCTCGCAGGTCACCGGTGCAACCGTCAACAGCCACGGACGGCTGACCGTACGGGCCACCCGGATCGGAGCGGACACCAAGCTGGCGCAGATCGCCGCCCTGGTGGAGCGCGCGCAGACGGGCAAGGCAGCGGTGCAGCGGCTGGCCGACCGGATCTCCGCGGTCTTCGTCCCCGTCGTCATCGTCCTCGCCGTAGGCACCTTCAGCGTCTGGATGCTGACGGGCGCCTCCGCCGCGACCGCGCTGACCGCGGCCATCGCCGTCGTCATCATCGCCTGCCCCTGCGCCCTGGGCCTGGCGACACCCACCGCGCTGATGGTGGGCACCGGGCGCGGCGCTCAGCTCGGGCTGCTCATCAGCGGACCGGAGGTACTGGAGTCCACCCGGCGGATCGACACCGTCGTCCTGGACAAGACCGGCACCGTCACCGAAGGCAAGATGCGTCTGGTCGACGTCGTACCCGCCGACGGCGAGGACAAGGACGAAGTCCTGCGGCTGGCCGGCGCCCTGGAGGACGCGAGCGAGCACCCCATCGCCGCCGCAATCGCCGCTGCCGCGCGCGAACGGCTCGGCGCCCTTCCGCCGGTCACCGGCTTCGCCAACACCCAGGGCCGGGGCGTGACCGGCCAGGTCGAGGGCCGCGCCGTGCTCGCGGGACGCGCCTCCTGGCTGGACGGTCAACTGCTGCTCCCGCTGCCCGGCGAGCTCGCCCGGGCACGCGACGCGGCCGAGGCCGCGGGCCGCACGGTCGTCTTTGCCGCCTGGGACGACCAGGTACGCGCCGCCCTCGTGGTCGCCGACACCGTCAAGGCAACCAGCGCCCAAGCGATCGCCGACCTCAAGCAGCTCGGGCTCACGCCGGTCCTGCTGACCGGCGACAACACCGCCGCCGCCCGCGCCGTGGCCGCCGAGGTCGGCATCGACCAGGTCATCGCCGAAGTCCACCCCGAGGACAAGGTCGCCGAAGTCCGGCGACTGCAGGAGCAGGGCCACGTGGTGGCCATGGTCGGCGACGGCGTCAACGACGCCGCCGCACTGGCCCAGGCCGACCTCGGCCTCGCCATGGGCACCGGCACCGACGCCGCCATCGCCGCCTCCGACCTGACCCTGGTCCGGGGCGACCTCCGGGCCGCGGGCGATGCGATCCGCCTGGCCCGCCGCACCCTTCGTACGATCAAGGCCAACCTGTTCTGGGCCTTCGCCTACAACGTCGCCGCCCTGCCGCTGGCCGCGCTCGGCATGCTCAACCCCATGATCGCCGGGGCCGCGATGGCTTCCTCCTCGGTATTCGTCGTCTCCAACAGCCTGCGACTCAGGCGCTTCCAGCCCCTGCATCAGACCAGCTGACGTCGAGTCTTGGCACTCCGATCGCTGGTCAGGGTGGGCTGTGGATCTCGTCTGGGCCCGAGTAGGGTCGTGCTTCTTGTCGTACGACTAGAGCGGGATGGTTCGTGACCCTGGGCATCATCGGGCAGGCAGCTGGACTGTTCGCTGTCACCAACATCGACGACATCCTGATCCTGGCGCTGTTCTTCGCCCAGGGCGCCGGGCACCGCGGCTCCACCCGCAAAATCGTGCTCGGCCAGTACCTCGGCTTCACCGCGATCCTGGCCGTAGCCGTGGCCGCCGCGTTCGGCGCCACGTTCCTGCCCGAGTCGGCCATCCCCTACCTCGGTCTCCTGCCCCTCGCCCTGGGCCTGAAGGCCGCCTGGCAGGCATGGAGGCACCGCAATGAGGACGGAGACGACGAGGGCGAAGCCCCACAGGGCGGGCCGACCGTCATGGCGGTTGCCGCCGTGACCTTCGCCAATGGCGGCGACAACATCGGCGTCTACGTACCCGTGTTCGCCACCGCCGGCATCGGCGGGATGAGCGTGTACGCCGCGGTGTTCCTGGTCCTCGTCGCTGTCTGGTGCTTCGCTGGCAAGTTCTTCGCCACTCGCCCCGTCATCGCCAAGGCCCTTGCCCGCTGGGGGCACATCCTGCTCCCTGCAGTCCTGATCGCCATCGGCCTTCTCATCATCATCGAAGGCGGAGCCTTCGGACTCTGAGCAGGCCTCGTCCACGTTCGACGGCCATCGGTCCAGGTTGGCTGTCACCGGACACAGCGGCAGGCCAACCAACGGGGATCGGCGGAGCCAACGAACGGCCTCCCAGGTTTTGAGCCTTCCAGTTCTGTGATCTGCTGGAGATGTCACCAGACCCGTCTCGGCTACACGCGGGTACACCACCGCCATCGGTGCGGGACGTGTCTGAGGCGGCAGGCAGCTCGCGTCCCTGGGAGGCGTTCCATGCCGCACCTCCGGCTGGCCCCGCCGGCCCCCACGCGGCCCGGCGTCCTCCTGCCCGCGCGTGACCTGGCGATCGCATGGTTCCTGATGGTGCTGCTGGCCGCCCTGGCGTGGGTGCTCACCGTCGGCCAGTCCCGCCACATGGGCATGGAGCCCGGCACCATGGGCCTGGCGCTCCCCCTTTTCCTGCTGCTGTGGGTGGTCATGATGGCGGCGATGATGCTGCCCTCAGTGGCACCAGTCGCCATCACCTGGGTACGCGGCATCAACCGCCGCTCGGCCGGGCCCGCCCGCGCCCTGCGGATCGCCGAATTCGTCAGCGGATATCTCCTCGCTTGGACCGCGTTCGGGCTGCTGGCGTACGGCGCGCTGGCCGTAACGGGACACCTCGTGGACCGCGATCCCGCGGCGGGCCGCTGGATCGGCGCCGCTGTGTTCCTCCTCGCGGCGGCTCAGCAGTTCGGTCCACTGAAGCGCGTCTGCCTGCGGCACTGCCGCAACCCGATGTTCCAGCTGCTCCAATACTCACGGTTCAGGCCTTGGGCGAAGGACCTGCGGGTGGGCGTGCACCACGGGCTCTACTGCGTCGGGTGCTGCTGGGGGCTGATGATCGTCCTGATTCCCCTCGGCGTCATGAACGTGGCCGCGATGGCCGCACTGGCGGCCGTCATCTTCCTGGAGAAGCTGTGGCGGCAGGGACCCTGGCTGACCTGGGCGGTCGGCCTCGCCTTCCTCGTCCTGGCCGTACTCGCCCCCTTCCAGGACTGGCTGCTGCCCGGCCTGGACACATCAGGTCCGCCCATGGGCCAGATGACCGGCTGGACAGGGTGAGCGGTCGCAGTGCACCCCGCGGGAGACGGCCCGTACGGCGGTCGTCCTCCCGCGTTCAAAACGAAAGCGGCTGTTGCGCGCCTGCCTCAACCCCGTCCGGTGGGAGCGCCCTCAGTCTGTTCGCTGGAGAAGGCGTAGTCGGACACTTCGCCATACGCGCCCTCGAACGACAGCCCGAATGCATTCGAACTACCGGCGGTGCGGCCCAGCGTGAATTCCGGAGAGAATCCGAACATCGCGTTCTTCATCGTCGTGGGCCCACCGTCGGGACCCCTCAGGGGTTCGAATTCCAGCTCGGTCTTCCCGCCGACGCTCAGCCGGGGCTTCTCTCCATCAGACAGGGAGACGCTCGCCCGCTCCACGCCCAGATTCTCGCCGTAGAACTGCGAGAGTTCGCCGAACGCACCGCCTTCGCTCCCAGACACGATGCGCGCCACCGCGTCCGTCTGTTCGTCGGTGGCCCCCTCGTCGATGACCAGGCCGACCTTCCAGTTGCCGGAGGTCAGGTTGGAGGGGAAGTAGTTGTACAGGACGAAATCCACCCCGGACAGGTTCACATCGTCCAAGCGCCCTTCTTCCACATGGAAGGCGGCGCACCCGAGGCATTCCTCACGCCCCTGCGGGTCGTGCGGCTTCGCATCGACGGCGCAGCCGCACACCACCGCACACGAGCAACCGGCCAGGTAGTTGCCAGAGATACTCCACGTCATGACTGCTCCCGATCGCTTGACGATTGTCGTCATCCGACGGCGCGGATGACGTCGGCATCGAGTGCAATCGGCGGTGAGCGCGCAGGCGGAGCAGACACCCCGGAAATCAGAGGCGCGCATCTGCCACCGGCAACGGCGGCAAAAGACGCCCCGCTGTCCATCCGTACGGTGCAAGTCTCCATGACCGGCTCACTCCACGGGCAGATGTCCGGACCCCGGGAGTTCTTCTCTTTCAAGGCTAGGCGTGCTCACCGAGGGTGTACAGATCACCGCACGCCTTTGAGCGGTGCCCGCCCCGCGTCGGTGGCCGGCTGGTCGAACAGGCCGGCCGGCTCGGCTGGCTCCTACAGGACACCGCCCCGTTCACCTTCGCGCGAGGGCCATCACCCCCGAACCGGCGTGGGGAGCTGGGTGCCGAGGTGGCCGGGGCGCCAGACCACGGCGACGCTCGTGGACAGCTCGGGCCTCTCGACTCTGAGCCGGGCGCCTATCTCCGGCCCGGTCGCCCCCGGAACCTGCTCGTGTGGACCGCCTTCGGACCGCTCTCCTACGCGGCCCTGGCCTTCACCGGCGGCGTGGGGATCGGTGCCGTCTCCTACCTGCTCGCCGGCCCGTACCAGCTCGGTCGCCTCAAAAACGTCTGCCTGCGGCACTGCCGCGACCCGCCGAGTCATCTCGTGCGTTACGTCGGCTTCCGGCGACCGGCCCGCGACCTGCGAGTCGACGTCCACCACGGCGCGTACTGCGTCGGCTGCTGTGCCGTGGCTTGCTCGCTCTGAGCCGGCCCCACAGAATCGGCTTGGCCTGGTACCAGTTGGTTGCTGCTTCAACTCCGGCGCGAAGTGGCTCCGGGTCTGACCGGGGCATAGCCGAGCTGTCAGTTCCAGCTCGAACACCAGGTGGAGCCAGCGCAAGCCGGAAGGCGGTACCAATTCAGAGCGAGGAAGCCAGTGCCGGGCTGATGGTCGTCTTCGTTCCGCTCGGCGTGATGAACGTGGCGGCAATGGCCGGACTGGCCTTGGTGATCTTCGTGGAGAAGCTATGGTCCCGGACGTCCTCCTCAGCGGTGTCGTGGGGCGTCGCCTTCCTTGTCCTGGCGGTGCTCGCACCGTTCCAGGACTGGATGCTGCCGGGGCTGGAGGGCTCGATGCCGTCCGTGGACGGCGTGTGATCGTCTGTGCGCACCTGGTCAATTCCTTCGGACAGCGGTACGCCAGGGGGAGGTGGCCCTGGGGCGTGCCTACAAGCCGGACCGGCTTGAGGCGCCGCCACCCGGCCCCCGGTCCCTCGTGTAGGGGCTCGGCGCCGTGGTCCACCGTGGACGCCGGCCGGTTTCCCGCTCGGGACATGAGGCGCAAGCTGGAAGGGAGACCGTCCTCCGATCCCGGGAACGGGCTCGGCACACGCGGTCTCGCCACTCCGAGTGAGCTCCTCGGAGCCCGGCTGGAGGAAGCGATATGACACAGCAGGCCACCGGCACGCGCTGGCATCTGGCCGGCGACTGGTTCGACGTATGCAAGTGCGCAATTCCGTGCCCGTGCACGTTCGCGCAGCCCCCGACCTACGGCGACTGCGAAGGCGTCATGGTCTGGCACATCCGGGAAGGCAGCTTCGGGGACGTACGGCTCGACGATCTCAATGTCCTGATGCTCGGGTCGTTCGAGGGCAACCCGTGGGCCGGCACGCATACCGAGCCGTACGCCGCGGTCTTCCTGGACGAGCGCGCCGACGATCAGCAGCGGGCTGCGCTGGGGACCGTCTTCGGCGGTGAGGCGGGCGGATGGCCGGCGGAGTTCGGGGCGATGTTCCACCCCGAGATGCGGGGCATGGACGTCGTCCCGATCCACGTGGAGATCGACGAGGATCTCGCCACGTGGCGAGCCGAGATCCCGGGCCGTGTCACGGCGACCGCCGAGGCGCTCACCGGCCCGACCACCCCGAACGGCGCACGCGTCCAGGTCCTCAACTCCCCGGGCTCCGAGGTGGGGCCGGGCCAGATCGCCACGTGGGGGCGGGCCACCGTCGACCGCGCCGACGCATTCGGCTTCACATGGGATCGCACCGGGAAGTCGAGCAAGTACTTCCCCTTCGACTGGAGCGGCCCTGACTGAAGACCATCTGGCCGACCCGGGCACGTAGGCACGCAGCCCCAGGAACTGCCTGCGCGTAGGCCCGCAACACCAGGACTGCCTGCCGCCCTGGACTCCGGGGCCCGATGCCATTGATGGGCGGCTCGCCCCTCACCTGGCCCTTCGGGGCCGAGCTGCCCGCCGGGCCGCCCGCCGCCAGCTGAAGAATCTCCTCGGCCACGTGGAACACCGCAGTGCCCACGCATTCCGTACCGCCCTTGCTGTGGCGCGGTGGCGCGGCTGACCGCTCCCAAAATTTGCCATCCTGTCCCACCCCCGCCCACCAGGACCGCACGCACCAAGATCCGGACCATTCCCGGACCAGCCCCCGCCAGAGAGCCGCACCAACTGTCGTTTCCCCTGGTCAGATGGGTGCAGTCGCTGTACCACCAGGAGACCAAGAATCTCCTGGTGTCGTACTCGCCCAAGAAGCTCGGCTTCTTCTAGACACCCGCGAAAGGGCGCCTGACCTGGGTTCGTCCCGTCAGGCGCCCTTCGTGCGGCCGGCCTTCGTCTCGCACCGGGTGTCAGGCCGCGAGGACCTCCTGCTCGCGGGCCGGTGTCTTGAGCTTGGGCTTCTTGTTCGGCAGGGAGAGCCGGACGACCTTGTGCCATGCGGAGAACACCTGCTTGGGCAGCGGCCCGGTGACGTACTCCAGCTCGTACTTCTCGAACAGCGCGCGCACCTTCACCGCGACCTCGGCGTACCGGTTGCTCGGCAGGTCCGGGAACAGGTGGTGTTCGATCTGGTGCGAGAGGTTGCCGGTCATGAAGTGCATGGCCTTGCTGCCGCTGATGTTCGCCGAGCCCATCATCTGGCGGAGGTACCACTGGCCGCGCGTCTCGCCCTTGATCGACCGGCGCTCGAAGACCTGGACGCCCTCGGGGAAGTGCCCGCACATGATCACCGAGTGGGACCAGAGGTTGCGGACCAGGTTCGCGGTGAACGTGGCGGCGAGCGTGGGGAGGAACGACGGGCCCGACAGCAGCGGGTGGATCACGTAGTCCTTGAGCACCTGCTTGCGGATCTTGCGGCCCACCGCCTTGGCCCGCGAGCGGAACTCCGGGTTCTTGCGGCGGCGCTTGTGCAGGTTCTTGCCGAGTTCCAGGTCGTACGCCGCGATGCCGTATTCGAAGAAGCAGGCGTTGAGGAAGTTCCACAGGGGCTGGCCGAGGTGGAACGGGTGCCACTTCTGGTCCTCGTCGACGCGCATGATGCCGTAGCCGAGGTCGTTGTCCTTGCCGATCACGTTGGTGTACTTGTGGTGCAGCTCGTTGTGCGAGTGCTTCCACTGGTCGGACGGCGAGACGTGATCCCATTCCCAGGTGGTGGAGTGGATCTTCGGGTCCCGCATCCAGTCCCACTGGCCGTGCAGGATGTTGTGGCCGATCTCCATGTTGTCCATGATCTTCGCCACGGACAGCCCGGCGGTGCCGAGCACCCACGCGGGCGGGAAGATCGAGAACAGCAGCACGCCCCTGCTGACCAGCTCCAGCTTGCGCTGGGCCGAGATGACCTTGCGGATGTAGGCGGCGTCCTTCTCTCCGCGGCTGGCGAGCACGTCGTCGCGGATCGCGTCCAGCTCGCGGCCGAGCTCCTCGATCTGCTCCGCGGTCAGGTGGGCGGTGGGGTCGATAGCGGTCAAGGTGTTCCTACCGTTCGATGGCACAGGGGCCCGCCGCGGCGGACACGCAGGTCTGGATGAGGACGCCCGGTTCGGCCTCGGTGATCTCGCCGGTGCGCAGGTCGCGGACGGCGCCCGCCGTGAGCGGCGTGGTGCAGCCGAAGCAGATGCCCATGCGGCACCCGGACGGCATGAGCACGCCGGCCGCCTCGCCGATGTCGAGCAACGGCGTGGCGCCGTCCGCGTCGACGGTCCTGCCGGTGGTGCTGAACGTGACCTCGCCGCCGTCGCCGGCGACGACGACGGTGGGGCGGAAGCGTTCGGTGTGCAGGCGCTCCGGGACGCCGTGCTCGGCCCAGTGTTTCTCGGCGGCGTCGAGCAGGCCCGCGGGCCCGCAGGCCCAGGTCTCGCGCTCGGCCCAGTCGGGCACGAGTTCGTCGAGGCGGGCGATGTCGAGCATGCCGTCCGTGTCGGTGTGCACCTCGGTGAGCCGCAGCTTGGTGTCCGCGACCAGGTCGTGCAGGTCGTTGCGGAAGATCACGTCCTGCGGCCGGGGCGCGCAGTGGACCATGACGACGTCGTCGAACTCGGTGTCGCGCAGCATGCCCATGACGGGCGTGATGCCGCTGCCGGCCGTCAGGTAGAGCACCTTGGCGGGCTTGGTCCGCGGCAGCACGAAGTCGCCGGTCGCCTGGTCGAGGTGGATCAGCGTGCCCGGTTTCACCCTGCGGACCAGATGGTTGCTGACCTTGCCGTCCGGGATCGCCTTCACGGTGATCGTGACGCGGCCGTCCCGGCGGTTCGTCGGCGAGGTGAGCGAGTAGGCACGCCACAGGCGCACCCCGTCGACGTCGACTCCGATCCGTACGTACTGACCGGCCGTGTGGCCGCGCCAGCCCCGTCCCGGTCTGATCACGATGGTCGCCGCGTCACCCGTCTCGGGGTGCACGGCCTCGATGCGCCCCCGCAGGTCGGCGCCCGCCCGCAGCGGGCTGACCAGGTCGAGGTAGTCGGACGGCAGCAGCGGCGTCGTGACCATCTCCAGTAGTTTCCACGCCCTGCTGCGGAGGGCTGTACTCGTCATGACTCCAGCTTGCTGTACCTGAGGGCGTAAAGTCCTGACCGAAGGACGTAAATCTGGTCGGCAGAATTGTTCGCAGGGAATAAAACGTGAGCCATGTGATGCGGAGGGCCAGCGAGCTGACCCTGGACGAGACGACGGTCACCGTACTTCGGGCCGCGCTGAAGGCCACCGCCGACGAGGTCGTCCAGGCGATCATCGACGAGGTGCCGCCCTACGCCAACGCCCTCTCGGGCCATATGGGCGCCACCATCCGCCGAGCCGTCCGCACCGCCCTGGGGCACTACCTGGACCTCGCGAGCGGGAACGCCACGGGCGGCGACGGCGGCGACGCGGCCTACGAGCTGGGCCGCGGCGAGGTGCGCGACGGCCGTTCGATGGACGCCCTGCTCAGCGCCTACCGCGTCGGTGCCCGCGTGGCCTGGCGATGCCTGGCGGCGGGGGCCGTACCCGCGGGTCTGCCGGCCGCCGAGGTCGCCAAGTTCGCCGAGCTGACCTTCGCCTACATCGACGAGCTGTCCGCCGCGAGCGCCGCGGGTCACGCCGACGAGCTGGCCGCCCGGGGCAGGGATCAAGAGCGTCACCTGGAGCACCTGGCCCGCGACCTCCTCGCCGGGGCGAGCCCGGACGTGCTGCTGGTCTCCGCTCAACGGGCCGGGTGGCAGCCTCCGGTCTCGCTGACCGCGGTCCTGCTGCCCGCCGCCCAGGCCCGGCCCGCGTACCGCACGCTCGACCCGGGCACCCTCGTCCTCGACGATCTGCCGGACGCCACCGGTGTGCTGCTCGTCCCCGACGCCGACCGATCGCATCTCCTGCGGCAGCTCACCGACCGCGCCGCCGTGGTCGGCCCGGCCCGGCCATGGGCTCGTGCGTCCGCCTCGTACGCGCGGGCCGTACGCGCGCGCACCCTCTCCTCCGATATCCGCGACACCGAGGACCATCTGCCCGAGCTGGTGCTGAGCGCCGACATGGACGCCTTCGCCGACCTGCGTGCCCGAGCCCTCGCACCGTTGCGGACCTTGCCTGTCACCACCGCGCGGCGGCTGGAGGAGACGTTGCGGGCGTGGCTGCTGCACCAGGGCAGGCGGGACGAGGTGGCGGCGGCGCTGTTCGTCCACCCGCAGACCGTCCGGTACCGGATGTCGCAGCTCCGGGAGCTGTTTCCGGATCTCGCGTCGCCGCACCGGGTCCTCGAACTGACGCTGGCGGTCGGCCTTCGGGTGAACTGACGCGTTCCTCGACCGCCCCCTGAGCGACTCGTACCGGTGTGCGCTGGTCAGCGGAGTGCCGGGAGCTGCGCCAGTTCCTCCGCCACGGCGAGCAGGAGTCGGTCCGAGTATGCCGGGCCCGTGATCTGTACGCCGATCGGGAGGCCGTTCGTGTCGCGTGCGGCGGGGGCGATCAGGCTGGGCAGGCCGGTGTGGCTGGTGAGGTTCATCCAGGCGGTCTGGTCGAAGAAGTCCCGTTCGGCGCCGTCGACCAGGAGGGAGCGGCTGCCGGCGGGAATGGCCGGGGTGGGGGCGGCCGGGGTGATGAGGAGGTCGGGCCCGGCGTCGGCGAAGAAGCGGTGCCAGGTCTCCCGCAGGCGGTGGCGTTCCTCGTCGGCGCGGAGCCAGGTGCGGTGGGTCTGGGTCCGGTGGCGGAGGACGGTGGCCCGTGGGCTCGTGTCGTCGTCCTGGAGGGCGCGGGCCGCGGCGAGTTCGGCCGCGGCTGAGGCGTCGTCGGTGGCGGCCGTCGTGGTGGCGTGGAGGAGTTGCTCGAACAGGCGGAGAGAACCGGCGAAGTCGACCGGTCCCTTCGTGCGGTGGACCGTCGCTCCTGCTGAGGCCAGGGCCTGTTCGACCGCTTCGAGGGCCTGTGCTGTGGCGCGGTCGACGGGGCAGCTCGGGTCGTCCGCCCATACGGCGACGCGGAGTTCACCGATGCCGTGCCGGGGCGCGGGCAGGCTGACGTGCCAAGGGGTGTTCTCGGCGGGTGCCGGTGTCGTCAGGGCTTGGAGGAGAAGGGCGAGGTCGCGGGGGTCGCGGGCCAGGGGGCCGGGGGGCCGGGGGTGAGCATGTCGCTGCTGGTGAGCCGGCCCGGCGGGCGGGGGATGTGGCCGCGGGCCGGGACGAGTCCGAGCGTGGGGCGCAGGCCGTGGACGCCGCAGTAGTGGGCGGGGAGCCGGAGCGAGCCTGCCAGGTCGCTGCCCAGGTCGGCGGGGGTGAGGTGGGCGGCGACGGCAGCGGCGGGGCCGCCGGAGGAACCGCCGGTGGTGCGCTCGGGGTCGTGCGGGTTGAGGGTGCGGCCGAAGAGCGGGTTGTCGGTGTGGAGGTCCTGGCAGTACGCGGGCGTGTTCGTCTTGCCCATGATCACGGCCCCTTGGTGGCGGAGCCGGGCCACCGCGACGGCGTCGCGCGCGGGGATGTGATCGGCGAGATCCTCGGCACCGCTCGTGGTGCGCAGCCCCGCCGTCTCGAAGCTGTCCTTGATGGTCATCGGAAGACCGTCGAGGATGCCGGTGCTCGTCCCGGCGGCGCGACGGTCGTCCGCCTTCCGGGCCGCGGCTCGGGCCGCGTCGTCGTCACGGGTGACCACGGCGTAGAGCGGGTCGGCGTCGATCCGGGCGAGGTGGAGGTCGAGCAGCTCACGGCTGGAGATCTCGCCGCGGCGCAGGGCTCGCACCTGGGCGTGGGCGGGTCGGCGGGTCATGTCGTTCGTCATACGGGGATGCGCTCCGGGTGGGTGCCTCGGGAAGCCTCAGGGGCAGGGTGAGTCGCGGTCCCGCCCTGGTCTTCGCCGGTCACAGGGCTCCGTCGTTCTCGACGGGGTAGGGCACGAACGTGCTGCTGTTCTGGTCGATGTGCAGGGCGCGGCCGAGTGGGGGTACGGCGCGTTGGGCGCAGCCGAGGCGTTCGCAGACTCGGCAGCCCATGCCGATGGGGGTCGCGGTGGAGGCGTTGGTGAGGTCGAGGCCGTCGGAGTAGACGAGGCGGTGGGCGTGGCGGATCTCGCAGCCGAGGCCGATGGCGTACGTCCTGCCGGGGTCGCCCCAGCCGCCGCGGTGCCGGGTGATGGCGCGGGCCGTCCACAAGTACCGCTGGCTGTCCGGCATTTCGGCGATCTGGACGTGGATGCGGCCGGGTGAGGAGAACGCCTCGTAGACGTTCCACAGGGGGCAGGTGCCGCCGGCGCGGGAGAAGGGGAAGCCGGACGCGGACTGGCGTTTGGAGAGGTTGCCGGCCCGGTCGACGCGGACGAAGGAGAAGGGGACGCCGCGCAGGCGCGGGCGTTGGAGGGTGCTCAGACGGTGGCAGACGGTCTCGTAGCTGAGGCCGTAGTGGTCGGTGAGGCGTTCGATGTCGTAGCGCGCCTCTTCGGCGGCCGTGTGGAAGGTGGTGTACGGCAGGATCAGCGCGGCCGCGAAGTAGTTGGCGATGCCGATGCGGGCGAGGGCGTGGGTGGTCGAGCCGGGCTCGAAGTCCTCGGTGGCGAGCCGGTCGATGTCCTGTCCGTGTTCCAGCAGGGCGAGTTGGGTGGCCATGCGGAAGGCGCGCTGGCCGGGGCGGAGCCGTGGGGAGAGGTGGAGGGTGCGGGTTCTGTCGGCGTAGTGGTGGAGGTGTTCGGGGTGTTCGCCGGGCTCGGTGGCGAGGCGGATGCCGTGGGTCTCGGCGAGTCGTGCGGTGAGGGCGCCGATGACCTCGCCGGGCCGGATGCCGATCTTCTCGGCGAGGTGCTCGGCGGCGAGGTCGGTGTCGTGGAGGTAGTTCTGGCGGCGGTAGAAGAAGTCCCGGATCTCTTCGTGGGGCGAGAAGACGGTCCCTCTGTCGCGCCCTCTGTCGCGGTCGCGGCCGCCTGCTCCCCTGTCGCGGTCGGCGCTGTCCGCTCCTCTGTCGCGGTCGCGGCTGTCCGCCGCTCCGGCGAGCCGTTCGGACAGCCGCTGGTTGCGGCGGCCGAGGTCGAGGAGGACCTGGGCGACGCCGGGGTGCCGGGAGGCGAGGTCGGTGAGGTCGGTCGCCGAGATGCGGGACTCCGCGAGTTCGGCGGCCAGCGTCTCGCGGAGGTCGGCCACCAGCCGGGTCGCGTCGCGTTCGGAGAAGAAGCCCGGGTCGACGCCGAAGGCTTCGGTGAGGCGGAGCAGGACGGGGACGGTGAGCGGGCGGGAGTCGTGCTCCATCTGGTTCAGATAGCTCGGTGAGATGCCGAGCACCCGGGCCAGCTCGGCCTGGTTCATCCGGCGTTCCTCGCGCAGTCGCCGCAGCCGCGCCCCCGCGTACGTCTTGCTCACCGACCGCTCCTTCGCACCGGGTCCTGGCTCTGGTCATCGTACGGGAAGAGCCTCCTGGGCGACCCTTCGCAAGATTGGCAAAAGACGGCGCGAAGATTCGCAGAAGTTGGCATTGATCCACGGTTGATGGCACTCAGTGCCAGTGTCAGAGTCGTATCGCGGCCCGCCGGAACCGGCAGCCACCACCCGGAACCGGGGCACGATTCACTGCCCTGACGTCGGGGATCCCGGCATCCGTGGGGGTGAGCGTCGGCAGCATTGCTCAGCTTCACCCTTCGGGGCGACGGCGGGCCGCATCCAAGGAACACCCCACGACACGCAGTGCCACTCCCTCGCCCTCTTCCGGGCAGCGGATTGGCAGCCGGTACAGACCGAGGAGACGGTGACAGTCATGGCAGAGGCGAGGACGAGCACGCGGGCGGCCGAGGAGCTGGCGCGGCGCTGGGGCACGGACCCGCGCTGGCAGGGCATCGAGCGCACCTACGGCGCGCAGGACGTGGTGCGGCTGTCCGGCAGTGTGCGGGAGGAGCACACGCTGGCCCGGCGCGGCGCCGAGCGGCTGTGGCGGCAGTTGCACGAGCAGGACTACATCCACGCCCTGGGCGCGCTGACCGGCGGACAGGCCGTGCAGCAGGTCAAGGCCGGCCTCCAGGCCATCTATCTGTCGGGCTGGCAGGTGGCGGCCGACGCCAACCAGGCCGGGCACACCTACCCCGACCAGAGCCTGTACCCGGTCAACTCCGTTCCCCAGGTGGTGCGTCGGATCAACAACGCGCTGCTGCGCGCCGACCAGATCGCCACCGCCGAGGACGCCGGGGACACCACCGACTGGCTGGCGCCGATCGTGGCCGACGCGGAGGCCGGGTTCGGCGGCCCGCTGAACGCCTTCGAGCTGACCAAGGCGATGATCGCGGCGGGCGCGGCCGGTATCCACTACGAGGACCAGCTCGCCTCGGAGAAGAAGTGCGGGCACCTCGGCGGCAAGGTGCTGGTGCCGACCTCGCAGCACATCCGTACGCTGAACGCGGCCCGGCTGGCCGCGGACATCGCCGATGTGCCGACCGTGATCGTCGCCCGCACCGACGCCCTCGCCGCCACCCTGCTGACCAGCGATGTGGACGAGCGGGACGCCGAGTTCGTCACCGGCGAGCGCACCGCCGAGGGCTTCTACCGGGTGCGCAACGGCATGGCGCCGGTCATCGCCCGCGGGCTGGCCTACGCCCCGTACGCGGACCTGATCTGGGTGGAGACCGGCACCCCGGACCTGGCGCAGGCACGGGAGTTCGCCGAGGCGATCCACGCGCGGTATCCGGACCAGATGCTCGCCTACAACTGCTCGCCGTCCTTCAACTGGAAGGCCGCGCTGGACGACGACCAGATCGCCAAGTTCCAGCGGGAGTTGGGCGCGATGGGCTACCGCTTCCAGTTCATCACGCTGGCCGGGTTCCACTCCCTCAACCACGGCATGTTCGACCTCGCCCGCGGCTACGCCGAGCACGGCATGACCGCCTATGTCGACCTCCAGGAACGGGAGTTCGCCGCGCAGGCGCAGGGCTTCACCGCCGTGAAGCACCAACGTGAGGTCGGCACCGGGTACTTCGACCTCGTCTCCACCGCCGTCAACCCCGCCTCCTCCACGACCGCGCTGTCCGGCTCCACGGAGGAGGAGCAGTTCCACTAGGCCCTGTCGGCCCAGGCCGCGGTGCCGGACGCCCTGCCCCGTCCGGCGCGCCCTCTGCCGAGCGGAGGGAGGACGACCGTCTCCGTCCCCCTCCGCTCCCACCCCTCAGGAGAGCCCGATGACCACCACCGCCCTCATGCATGACGTCCGTGTCCTCGCCGCGCCCGGTCACCGGCACGACGAGATCCTCACCCCGGCCGCCCTGGACTTCGTCGGCCGGCTGGCCGAGGCGTTCGGGCAGCGCCGTCAGGAACTGCTCAAGGAACGCCGTCGGCAGGCGCTGCGGCTGGCGTCGGGCTCTCCGCTCGACTTCCCCATGGTGACCGCCGCCGTCCGCGACGATCCCGGCTGGCGGGTCGCGCCGCCCGCGCCCGGACTGACCGACCGGCGCGTGGAGATCACCGGTCCCCCGAACCGCCGGATGGCCGTCAACGCGCTCAACTCCGGGGCCCAGGTGTGGATGGCGGACTTCGAGGACGCCACCGCACCCCTGTGGGACAACGTGATCGGCGGTCAGGTCAATCTGCTCGACGCCGTCGAGCGCCGGATCGACTTCACCACGCCCGAGGGCAGGGAGTACCGGCTCGGCGAGCAGGTCGCCACCATCATGGTCCGGCCGCGCGGCTGGCACCTGGACGAGGAGCACCTCGAATGCGGCGGCCGGCCCGTGCCCGCCGCGCTGGTCGACTTCGGCCTGTACTTCTTTCACTGCGCCCGGCGCCAGATCGACGCCGGCCGGGGCCCGTACTTCTACCTCCCCAAGCTGGAGAACCGCTACGAGGCCCGGCTGTGGAACGACGTCTTCCTCCTCGCGCAGGAGTTGCTGGGCATCCCGCGCGGCACGGTGCGGGCCACCGTCCTCATCGAGACGATCACCGCGGCCTTCGAGATGGAGGAGATCCTCCACGAGCTGCGCGAGCACAGCGCGGGGCTCAACGCGGGCCGCTGGGACTATCTGTTCAGCCTCATCAAGACCTTCGGCCACCGCACCGACTTCCTCCTCCCGGACCGGGCGAAGGTGACGATGACCGCGCCCTTCATGCGTGCGTACACCGAACTCCTCGTCCGTACCTGCCACAAGCGGGGCGCGCACGCCATCGGCGGGATGGCCGCCCAGGTTCCCGGCAAGGACCCGGCCGCGAACGAGGCCGCGCTCGCCACGGTCCGCCGGGACAAGGAACGGGAGGCGGAGGACGGTTTCGACGGCTCGTGGGTCGCACACCCGGCGCTCGTCCCCGTCTGCCGTACGGCATTTGACGACGTTCTCGGCGACCGGCCCCACCAACTCGACCGCTCCCGCGACGACGTGGAGGTCACGCCCGCCGATCTGCTGTCGGTACGCCGGATCAGCGGTCCGCCCACCGCGGACGGGGTGCGCACCAACGTCCATGTCACGCTGCGGTACTTCGCCGCCTGGCTGCGCGGTGAGGGCGCCGTCGCCATCGACGGGCTGATGGAGGACGCGGCCACCGCCGAGATCGCCCGCGTGCAGATCTGGCAGTGGCTGCGGCACCGGGTGATCGACCGGGAGACCGTGCGGCGGATCCTGGACGAGGAACTCGCCTCGCTCGGTGCCGCGTATCCGTGGGCGCCCCTCGACGACATCCGGGGGCTGTTCGAACGGACCACGCTGGCGGTCGAGTTGCCGCAGTTCTTCACCTCGGACGCCTACACCCGTCACCTCACGCAGCGGACGGAGGTGCGGGCGTGAGCGCGGGCAGCGCGGGTATCGCGGGCAGCGGCCGTATCGCGCGTGTCGGTGTGGTCGGCGGTGGGCAGATGGGTGCCGGGATCGCCGAGGTGTGTGCCCGGGCCGGGGTGGACACCGTCGTCTGCGAGGTGGACGCGGTCGCCGCCCGTGCGGCGCGTGACCGGGTGGCCGCGTCGCTCGACCGGGCCGTCGGGCGTGGCAAGGTGGAGCGTGCGGCGGCTCAGGACGCGCTCGACCGGCTCGTGTTCACGAGCAGCCTGGACGACCTCGCCGACCGGCAGTTGGTCGTGGAGGCGGTCGTCGAGAACCCGGACGCCAAGACCGAGGTCTTCGCCGCCCTCGACAAGATCGTCGAGGACCCGGCGGCCGTCCTCGCCACCAACACCTCCTCCCTGCCGGTCATGCGCCTGGGCATGGCGACGGCCCGCGCGGACCGGATGGTGGGGCTGCACTTCTTCAACCCCGTGCCCGTCCTGCCGCTCGTCGAGGTGGTCACCTCGCTGCACACCTCGGCCGACACCACGGCCGCCGTCTCGGACTTCGCGACGCGCACGCTCGGCAAGACGGTCGTCCGGTCCCAGGACCGGGCCGGCTTCGTCGTCAACGCCCTGCTCGTGCCGTATCTCCTCGCCGCCGTCCGTATGGCGGAGTCCGGCTTCGCCAGTGCGGCCGACATCGACGCCGGCATGGAACTGGGCTGCGCGCACCCCATGGGCCCGCTCAGGCTCGCCGATCTGATCGGCCTGGACACCGTCGCCTCGATCGCGGAGTCCCTCTACGACGAGTTCCGTGAGCCGCTCTACGCCCCGCCGCCGCTGCTCCAGCGGATGGTGGAGGCCGGACTCCTCGGCCGCAAGACCGGCCGCGGATTCCACACCTACGACCGGGACTGAGGGCCTGGTCCGACGCGGGCTGAGGGGCCCGCGGAGCCGCACGGGGGATGAGGGTCCCCGGTACGGCACGACTGGAGAGGGGCGGGGAGCGTCTGCACGGCGCTTCTCGCCCTCCGGTGTTCCGTGGCCGCCTTGCTCGATCACGACTCGGAGATCCGGGCTCAGGACGCGGTGTCGCGGTGGCGGTGCAGCAGGGCCGCGAGGGCGCAGCGCAGGCAGTCCGGTTCCGCGAAGTCGGAGTCCGTCTCGGCCGCGTCCGGCTTCGCTGTGCCTGCGTGGACGTGGAAGCAGTCCGTGGACGTCGTGCCCGTACGCTCATGGCAGTGGTCCGGCGGCGCGGCGACCAGCGTCTCCAGGTCCTGCAACAGCCGCTCGGTCCGCCGGACTTGCTGGCCGAGTACACGCACCCGGGCGCTCTGACCGCCGATCTGACGACGGCTCGCGATCAGCGCCTCGTACTCCTCCACCGTGAGCGCCACCGCCTCGCGCCCTCCGAGGGTGATGCGGCGCGGTTGTGGGTGTCCGGCCACTGGGCTCCTCCGCTCCTCACCGGGGTCGTCGCACTAGAACGTGAGAGGGCCCCCGGATGGTTCCGCGGGCCCTCTCACATGAGCGCATTTCGGTCAGCCGGGTACCGTCCCCGCCGAGACCGGAACGGCCTTCGGCGTGGGGTGCAGGAGCCGCTGGGCCAACTCGCCGAAGACGAGCCCGAATCCGGCCCACAGTGTTGTCTGCATGGCCAGCGCGGAGATCCGGAACCGCCACAGCACGGTGGCCGGGAAGTCACCCGGAACCTCGTTCACGACCGGCAGGAAGGCGTAGGCCAGGCCGACCGCCAGGGCAAAGGCCGCCACTGCGGCGACCGTTGCGTACCAGGTGCCCAGCCTCGGCGCGAGCCGCTTGCCCAGGAGCGTGGCGGCGAGCGCGAGCAGGACGCTGAGGACCATCATCAGGAAGTACAGGGTGGTCCGCTTGCCGATGGTGTCGGGGTCCCCGACGGCCGGCGGGTTGGCCGGATACTTCAGGAACGGCACCACGTACACGGCGACCAGTGCGACGCCGGACAGCAGCAGCGCGGTGGCCCGGGGACCGAACCGCCCCACCCGTCCCAGCGCGAAACAGTAGGCCAGCGCGGCGATCCCGCCGAACGCGACCCCGTAGACCAGCACTCCGGTGGCCAGACCGGCGGTGGACTGGAGGCTCCTGGAGACGAGTTCGACTTCGTGCTCATGGGCGGGAGCGTGGGACTCCTCGAAGCCGATCGCCTTGTCGACGAGCGGTTCCCCCAGGAAGTAGGCGACGAGCAGGGCCAGTACACCGGCGACGAGGCCGGCGAGCATGCCGCGCACGAGCAGGTTTCTCACAACTGTGGAGTTCATGACGCTTCAGGCTCCCCGGTCTCAGTGGCAGGGGAAGCCGAGCAGATGACGGGCGTCATGCACCCATTCGTGGACGTTCTCGCCGGACACGACGGCGGTGGCGCCCTGTTCGGCGCCGACGAAGTACAGCAGGACCAGCATCAGGATCCCGAAGAACACCGCCCACGGGACGATCGCGCCGACCGGCAGTTTGCCGGGAACGACGGGGGTGCTGGACGGCGGGGCGACATGCTGCGCCATGGCAGGGCCTCCTCTGGGAGTTCGCGTCCCATCTCGGTGGTGCACATGACGACGGTCACGGGTCTGACTCACCACCCCGCAATGCATGAGTGGCACACAGTGGCGCGACCGTGCCGGATTCCCACCGGCTTCCGCCTCGCCGTCGTCGATAACTGGCCGACCGTACCGCTCGAACGGGACATGGCCAATGACCGAACGGCCTCCGCGCCCCCGCTCACACCCAACGCTTACCTGACTGAGGCAGAGGTCGCGTTCGCCGAGCCGGGCCGAGCTTCCCCACACGGTCGTGCTTATTGCACACTATTCGCAATAACCAAAGCCAAGCAGAAAGGCGAGAGGTGCCTCATGGTCTCTCCGATCGTGCTCGGGATCGAGTCGTCGTGCGACGAGACCGGCGCGGGGCTCGTCCGGGACGGGGTGCTGCTCGGCCACGCGGTGGCGTCGAGCATGGACGAGCACGCCCGCTACGGCGGAGTGGTGCCCGAGATCGCCTCCCGCGCCCATCTGCACGCCCTGCGCCCGGTCGTGCGCCGGGCGCTCGGCGAGGCGGGACTGCGACTGTCGGACGTCGGCGCCGTCGCCGTCACCACCGGGCCGGGCCTGTCCGGTGCGCTTCAGGTGGGTCTGGCCGGCGCGAAGGGCATCGCCTACACGTTGGGGGTACCGCTGTACGGCGTCCATCACCTGGCCGGGCATGTCGCCGCCGACACGCTGGAGCACGGCCCGCTGCCCGATCCCTGCATGGTGCTGATCGTGTCCGGCGGGCACACCTCGCTGCTGCTCGTCCGTGATCTCGCCCGCGATCCGATCGTCCACCTCGGGGACACCCTCGATGACGCCGCCGGGGAGTGCTTCGACAAGGTGGCGCGGGTCTTCGGGCTGCCGTATCCCGGCGGCCCGGCCGTCGACCGGGCGGCGCGCGAGGGCGATCCGCGCGCCGTGCCGTTCCCGCGCCCGCTTCCGGGGTCGTACGACTTCTCCTTCTCCGGCCTGAAGACGGCGGCGGCGCGCTGGGCCGAGGGGCATACGGGCCGTGAGCTGCCGGTGGCCGACGGCGCGGCGTCGCTCCAGGAGGCCGTGGCGGACGTGCTGACCCGCAAGGCGGTGGCGGCCTGCCGCGCGCACGGGGTGACCACGCTGGTCGTGGTCGGCGGGGTCGCCGCGAACTCGCGGGTGCGATCGCTGGCGGACGAGCGGTGCCGGGCCGCCGGGATCACGCTGCGGGTGCCGCCGCTGAACCTGTGCACGGACAACGGCGCGATGATCGCCGCGGTGGGCGATCTCCTGGTCCGGGCCGACGCCGAACCGGCTCCGCTGGACGTGTCGATCGACCCGTCGGCGCCGCTGGAGTACGCGGCGCTGCACCCGCGTACGACGGCCGGGGCCGCGGCGGCCTGATGGACATCCGGATCTTCGGGAACGGCCTCTCCGGGGGCAGCTTCTTCAAGGACGGCGTCTTCAAGGAAGGCGGCCTCCTGGACCACGCATCCGCCCTGCGCTCGGTGTACGCCGACGCGTTCTGCGCCCCGCCGTGGAACGAAGGGGCGGAGCGGGCCGCCGAGTTCGCGGGGCGGCTCACCGGGAACGTCCGGCGGCCGGGATTCACCGCCGCGCTCGCCGTGGAGGGACGGGAGGTCGTCGGCTTCGCGACGGCGTGGACGACCCTCGCGCCCTTTCCCACGGACCGCTGCTACCCGCAGGCGGCGGCCGGCCTCGGACCCCGGCGCACGACGGAGTGGCTGTGCGGCGCCCGTGAGATCGACGAGTTGGCCGTCCGTCCCGTCGCGCGGGGCACGGGGCTGGCCGGTGATCTGCTGGCGGCGGTCACCGAGGGCGCGCCCGGGGGCCGTTCGTGGCTCCTCACCTCCGTGCGTTCGCCCCGCGCGGTGTCCTTCTACCGGCGCCAGGGCTGGACCCAGGCCACCCACCCCTCCCCCGAGGGACGCGGCATCGTCGTCTTCCTCGGCCCCCGCCACCCTGCCCGAGCCCTCGCGCCGCAACCCCTGTGAGCATCCGGAGTCCCCTGTGCGCACTGCCGAGTTCCGCCGCCGCGACCCCGACCAAGTCGCCGTGGACGAAAGAGAGATGGTCCGGCATCCCGACTTCGGGCGCCTGATCCGCGACGAGTCCACGGACACCGTCGTCTGCCATGTCTGCGGGCGGGGTTTCCGCTCGCTGGGGGCGCATGTGCGCGTGCACGACATGACGGCGGCGGAGTACCGGCGGGAGTTCGGGCTGCTGCGCAGCCGGGCGTTGAGCGCGCGGTCCTTCGCACGCGAGCAGTCCCGTGCCCGCCGCGCCGGGTATCTGGCCTCCGAGGACGCCCGGGCGCGCTTCGCGGCGGGTCGGCCGATGGCCCGCTCCGGCGAACTGGCCCGTAGACGCTGGGCCGACACCGGCAACCGGGCCGACACCGGCACGCGGGCCGATACCAGCGGGCGGCCAGACTCCGACCCGGCCGAGGCGCGACGCGTCCGGCGCGAAAGCCTCGCCGCCGGACGCCGCACCCAGGCCCGGACCGCCGACGAACGCACCGCGGCCGCACTGCGAACCGCAGGCTTCACGGACCTCGCCCAAGCCCTGCGCACCGTCTACGTCGAGCGTGAGCACAGCATCGAGGAGACGGCGCGCGTCCTCGCCCTCGGCAAGGGCAGACTCCGACGGCTGCTCGGTGAACACGGCATCGGGATCCGCCCGTCGGGACAGAACTCCACCACCGGACGGCACGCGCGCGTCCTGCTCAACGACCGCGCCGCCGCCGAACGCGTCGGCGCCGAGGACATCACGGCGTGGCTCCGCGAACGCGCCACCGAGGGCGCCACGTTGCGGGAACTGGCGGCGGCCACAGGACGCAGCGTCCCCTGGGTGGCAGCGCGGATCGGCCCCCGGTCTCAGCCCCACCGCCGCCCTGGCCCGGTCACGTCGACGTCGTGATCGCGTCCCGAGTGGTGCCGAGTTTCTTGAGCACGCCGGCGACGTGGTGTTCGGCGGTACGGACGGACCGGCGGTACGCGGCACTCCGGGGCGGCCACGGCTGGTGACCTGGGCGGAGTCGGATGGCGTGGTCGAGGACGTTCACATCGAACTCGGTGCGCCATGGGCCACTTGGGGCGCGCGAGCCGCCTGACAGGGCCGCTGCTTGCATGGGCCACGTAGTCTCGGAACATGACGACGGACGCAGAGGCTTCTCACGATCCCTACACCGCACCGCACTTCGCGACATCCGCTCTCATCACCATCGACGTACAGCGCGACTTCCTCTCCGAGGCGCTCTACGGCGTGCCGGGGACGACCGAGATTCTTCCCGCGCTACGGCGGACCGTGGCCGCGTTCCGTGACGCGGGGCGGCCCGTGGTGCACATCGTGCGGCTGTACGAGGAGGGCGGCGGTAACGCCGATCTCGTACGGCGACGGCTGCTGGAGTCGGGTGCGCGGATCGTGGCGCCGGGCAGCTCGGGCAGTGAGTTGGCCGACGGGCTGCTTCCCGAGGGCGCGCCGCTCCTGGACCCCGCCCTGCTCCTGTCGGGCCGGCCTCAGCGGCTCGGCCCGTACGACCATGCGGTGTTCAAGCCGCGGTGGGGTGCCTTCCACCGCACCTGCCTGGAGGAGTTGCTGCGTGACCTGGGCGTCGACACCCTGGTCTTCACGGGCTGCAATCTGCCCAACTGCCCGCGGGCGAGCATCGTCCAGGCGTCGGAGCGGGACTTCCGGGTGGCGTTGGTCCGGGACGCGGTCTCGCGGGTGACGGAGTCGGCGCTGAGTGAACTCGCCGGTATCGGCGTCGAGTTGCTGGAGGCCGACACCCTGGGCCGGGTTCTGGGGACGAGGGTCTGACGTGAGTGGTCATGCGGTCCTGGCGCAGTCCACCGCCAGGCGCAGGCTCTCTGTCACCGCCTCCGGGATGTCGGTGACCGGGAACAGCGTGTGTCGTACGGTCCGTTCCGCGTCGAGGATCAGGATGAGGCGCTTGTGACGCGGACGGCCCGCGCCGTGGAAGGTCGGGAGTCTCAGAGTCGCGGCGAGGTGGTGGGCGGCGTCGGAGAGGAGGGGGTACGGGATGGCCTCGGCTCGGGCGAACTCGGCTTGCTCGTCCCATAGTTGAGTGCTGATACCTCGTACCTCCACGCCCGCCTCCCGGAAGTCGGGCCACGCCTCGCGGAACAGGCGGTTCTCCAGAGTGCAGCCCGCCGCTCCGGGGATGTCTCCCCACTCGATTCCGGTGCCGGGGTAGGTGAACAGCACGGTCGCTGCGGCGTCAGGGGCCACGACGGGCAGGTCAGGGCCCTGGGTGCTGGGGAGTTGGAGGTCGGCGGGGAGCCGGGTGCCGGTCAGGGCGTGGACTCGGGCGTGTTCGGCGCCGTCCTCGGTGGCCGTCGCGGTGAGGGTGCCGTCGCCGAGGACCCAGCGGTCGCCCCAGTCCTGCATGGCGACCAGCAGCGGCAGCAGGGCGAGCCCGGAATCGGTGAGCAGGTACTCGTAGCGCACCGGCCGCCGCTGATACAGGCTGCGCCGCAGCACGCCGTGCGCGACGAGGCGTCCCAGTCGCTCGGTGAGGACGTTGCGGGAGAGGCCGATCTCGGCGGCCAGCGCGTCGAAACGGACGTGTCCGCGGGCGATCTCCCGCAGCACCAGGACGTTCCACCAGTCCCCCATGACGACGGCTGCCTGTGCGATGCCGCAGGTCTTGTCGGCGTTGTGCTTCCTCATGCGCCCATAGTAGGTTCTTTTTCAGGACTCACTTTGTTTCCATCTGGAACTAATCGCCCGCCGTTCCGCGGGCCCAGCATGAGGAGCCGCACGTGACCGCCATCAACCGGGTCGTCGCACGGGAGATCATCGACAGCCGGGGCAATCCGACCGTAGAGGTCGACGTAGAACTCAAGGACGGCTCGCTGGGCCGCGCGGCCGTCCCGTCGGGCGCCTCCACCGGCGCCCGCGAGGCCGTCGAGCTGCGCGACGGCGACCCGGCCCGCTTCCACGGCAAGGGAGTCCGGCGGGCCGTGGACGCGGTGAACGAGTCCATCGCGGACGCCGTGATCGGCCTCGACGCCGAGAACCAGGCGGCCGTCGACCGCACGATGATCGAACTCGACGGCACGGACACCAAGTCCCGGCTCGGCGCCAACGCGCTGCTGGGTGTCTCGCTGGCCACCGCCAAGGCCGCGGCCGCCGCCCACCGGCTGCCGCTGTACCGGTACGTCGGCGGGGTCGACGCCCGGCTGCTGCCGGTGCCGATGATGAACATCGTCAACGGCGGTGCCCACGCCGACAATCCGCTGGACTTCCAGGAGTTCATGATCGCGCCGATCGGTGCGGCGAACTTCGCCGACGCCGTCCGGATGGGCTCGGAGGTCTTCCACACCCTGCGCGCCACGCTCCTCGCCGCCGGCCACAACGTCAACGTCGGCGACGAGGGCGGCTTCGCGCCCGACCTGCGCACCGCCGACGAGGCCCTGGAGTTCGTCGTACGCGCCATCGAGCAGGCCGGCTACAAGCCGGGCACCGACATCACCCTGGTCATGGACCCGGCCAGCTCGGAGTTCTTCCGCGACGGCGTCTACGACTACACCGGCGAGGGCGTCCGCCGCACCCCCGCCGAACACGCCGACCACCTCGCCACGCTCGTCGACCGCTACCCGGTCGCCTCCATCGAGGACCCGATGGCGGAGGACGACCACGACGGCTGGCGCGAGCTGACCGCCCGGCTCGGCGCGCGCTGCCAGCTCACCGGCGACGACGTGTTCTGCACCAACGAGACCCTCCTGCGCGCCGGGATCAAGGACGGCGTCGCCAACTCGATCCTGGTGAAGGTCAACCAGATCGGCACCCTGACGGAGACGCTGGCCACGGTGGCGACCGCGCACCGCGCCGGCTACACCGTCGTCATGTCCCACCGCTCCGGCGAGACCGAGGACACCACCATCGCCGACCTCGCCGTCGCCACCGGCTGCGGGCAGATCAAGACCGGCTCCCTCTCCCGCGCCGACCGCACCGCCAAGTACAACCAACTCGTGCGCATCGAGGAGGAATTGGGCGAGCAGGCTCGCTACGCCGGGCGTGCGGCTCTCGGGCTGCGTCGCTGACGGCGGGACCCGTCCGTCGCCGGAACCGACTCGCTCTCCTCCCCGGTGAGGGGGCGGGCCCCGTAGGTGATGCGGACGACTCCGTCGGAGTGGCGGGCGGTGGTGGCGTGGACGCCGAAGACGTCGGCGAGCAGGGCCGGGGTGAGGACCTTCAGGACCGGGCCCGCCGCCGCCACGGTGCCGTCGTGCAGAACGACCAGGTGGTCGCAGAGGCGGGCGGCGAGATCGAGGTCGTGCAGAACGGCGAGCGTGGTGACGCCGGTGGTGCGGATCAGGTCCAGGAGTTCGAACCGGGCCCGGATGTCGAGGTGGTTGGTCAGTTCGTCCAGGACGAGAAGTTCGGGGCGCTGGGCCAACGCCCGCGCCAGAAGGACGCGTTGGCGTTCGCCTCCGGACAGGGAGGTGTAGTCGCGGTCCGCGAAGGGCCGTACGCCGCAGCGGTCGATCGCGTCGGAGACGGCCTCGTGGTCCTCGGGACCGTCCCGGCCGAGCAGCCCGTGGTGGGGAGAACGGCCGAGGGCGACGATCTCCCCCACGGTCAGGCCGGTGGTGTTGCCCCCGGCGTCCTGGAGGACGGCCGCCGTACGGCGCGCCGCGGCCCGGGCGGACAGCTCCCACACGTCGTCCTCCCCCACCCTGACCACTCCGCCCGCCGGGCGCAGCGAGCGGTAGACGGTGCGCAACAGGGTGGACTTTCCGCTGCCGTTGGGGCCGACGAGTCCGACGATGTCGCCCGCGCGGGCTTCGAGGCTCACGTCGCGCAGGATCGGGGTGCGGTCCAGCGTGACATGGAGCCGGTCGACGATGAGTTTCATGGGTTTCAGTCCAGGCCCTTGTCGCGGCGCAGCAGCCACAGGAAGAAGGGGGCGCCGAGCAGCGCGGTGAGAATGCCCAGCGGCAGTTCGTTGGGGCGGGTGAGCGTGCGGGAGAGCAGGTCGACGAGGACGAGGTAGACGGCGCCCAACAGGGCGGTCAGGGGCAGCAGTCGGCGGTGGTCGGCGCCGGTGGTCAGCCGTACCAGGTGCGGGATCATCAGACCGACGAAGCCGATGCCGCCCGCGACCGCGATGACCGTGCCGGTCAGCAGCGCGCTGAGGACCAGCAGGACGGCACGCAGCCGGTTGACGTCGACGCCGAGCGCGGTGGCCGACTCGTCACCGGCCAGCAGCACGTTGAGGCGGCGGCCGAACAGGGTCAGCAGCGCGGTCGTCAGGAGCACCACGACGGTGACGGTGGGCAGTTGATCCCAGCGGGCGCCCGCGACACTGCCCAGCATCCAGAACATCACCGTCCGCAGTTCGGTCGGGGTCGCCTGGAGCTGGACGTAACTGGTCGCGGAGAGGAAGACGTAGCCGACGGCGACACCCGCGAGGACCAGCCGGGTCGGGGCCAGCCGCCCCCGGCGCCGCCCCAGCGCGAAGACCAGGGCACCGGCGGCCACCGCGCCGAGGAACGCCGCCGCCGGCACCCCGAGCCCGGCGAGGGCCACGCCCCCGCCGAGGGTGATGACCAGGACCGCGCCGAGTGTCGCGCCGTAGGAGAAGCCCAACACGACCGGATCGGCAAGGGGGTTGGACACGACCGTCTGGAGGACCGCTCCGGTGACGGCGAGGCCCGCGCCCGCCAGCGCCGCCAGAACCACCCTGGGGGTGCGGAAGTTCCACACGATCTGGTCGAGCGCCGGGTCGGAGGGAACCGGCCCCGCGCCGGTCACGTGGTGGAGGACGATCCCCCACACGTCGGAGACCGGGATGTTCACCGCACCGACGCTGATCGCCACGATCATGGTCGCGATCAGCGCGAGGGGGAGGACGGTGAACGCCAGCGGGACCTTGAGGCGGGTCAGACGGCGTCCGGGTGCAGCATCTTCGCGATCTTCCGCACGGCCAGGTCGTTGCTCGGGCCGAGGTACATCGAATCGGACAGCGTCACGTACGCGTTGTTCCTGGCGGCCGGCCACTGGGGGAACTCCTTGAGCAGCTTCTTGGCGTACGCCGCCGGGTCGGGGTCGTTGTAGCCGATGACGACGAGGGCGTCCACGTCCGTCGCGGCCACCTTCTCCTTGCTCAGGTCGGCGAAGGACGTCTCGGAGGCGTTCTCGAAGGCGTTGGTGCCGCCCGCCTTGGCGAGGATGTCGTTGTAGATGCCCTTGGCGACGACCGAGCTGAAGTCGTTGCCGCCCATGGTCATGTTGGAGAAGAGCACCATGACGTTCGGCTTCCTCTCGCCCTTCACCTTCTCCGCGACGGCCGCGATGCTCTTCTCGGACGCGGCGATCAACTGCTCCGCCTTGTCGCTGACGCCGAAGACCTTGCCCATGTCGCGCAGGAGCTGGTAGCTGTCGGCGACGGTCATCCTGGACGTGTCCTGGTCGCAGCCCTGCGGGGAGACGTAGCTGTTCGCGCCGACGTCCTCGAGCTGGTCGCGGGTGGCGAAGCCGTTCTTCTCGTCGAAGCCGTACGAGGTGGTGGACAGGACGAGGTCCGGGCGCAGGCCGAGCATGGCCTCCCGGGGGATGTCGTAGGCGTCGTTGAGGGTGACGTCACCGGTGGGCAGCTTCTTGATGGCGGCGGCCCGGCCCGGCACCTCCGACATCCCGTACGTCTGCTGGTTGGCGACGATCCGGTCCCCGAGGCCGAGGGCGAGCAGGGTGGACACCTCGGCGACCGACGCGCCGTTCATGACGACGACCCGGCCGGGGGGCTCCTTGAAGGTCACCGTGCGGCCGCAGTTGTCGAGGGTCACGGGGTAGCCGGGCTTCGAGGCGTCGGCCGCGGCCTCGGTGCTCCGGCCGCTCGCCTTGCCGTCGGACGACGACGAGCCGCCTCCGCATGCCGTGGCGAGCAGACAGACGGTTGCGGCCAGGGCGGCGGCGGTGACGACCGGCCGGTGGCTGGACATGTGGGCTCCTTGCCTGAGAAATGAACTCATTTGCTGATGTGCTCTGTTGCAGTAGTCGGGGTGAAGTGGCCTTGAGTTCCCGGTTGTTGCGCGCTGGTTCGGGGGCGGCGGGGGGCGGGGAGCATTCCGGCCCGCACGCAGTGGTCCAAGGAGCGGAAGAAGAGGGCGCGGTCGACGGGTGGGCAGGTGATGCCGGTGCCTTCAAGGCCGGTGCGCACGCGGTCGGCGCGGATGTGGCCGAGGGTGAGATCGGTCTCGGCGTCCGTGGAGTCGAGGAAGGCGAGCGTCGTGGCCGCCGCGTCGGACGTACGGGGCATCCTCGCCCGCCAGTGCCGTGGCGGCAGCGGCCGTACGGGATAGCCGTACTCCCGCACCCAGTCGTGGACGTCCGCGAGCCGTACGCGGGGCAGGGTCGCGTGGTTGAACACCGGGCCCGTCGATGTCAGGTCCGAGTGCAGGGACAGGTGGACGACGGAGCCCGCGACGAAGTCGACCAGTGTCCAGACCTCGTCCTCGAAGAGCTGCGGGACGATGCCCTCGGGTATGCCCGCGCGCAGCACGCTCCACAGGAAGTCCCGCTCGTTGACGTGCCCCGTACGGGACGGCCCGACCACGCGGCCCAACCGGTGGACGGTGACGGGGAGTCCGCGTTCCGCCGCCTGTTCCAGGAGCCGTTCGGAGGCCCACTTGGACTGCTGGTAGCCGTGGCGCAGTTGCTCGTGGGGCGGAAGGAACGCCTCAGGCACCTCCGGGCGTTGGCATGCGGACGGGGCCACGGAGAGGGTGGAGATGTAGTGCAGCGGTGTCGGGTTCACGGCCGCCAGGCGCAGGAGTTGGCGCGTGGACTCGGTGTTGGCGGCGCGCAGGGTGGCGTAGTCGCGCAGGATGCTGACGCTCGCGGCGTTGTGGAAGATCGCGTCACAGGTCGCGGCGAGGTCGGCCGAAGTCCCCTGGGGCAGGCCGAGATCGGGAAGGGCGAGGTCGGCGGGCAGGGCCGTCAGGCGGGCCGAGGCGCCGGCGTCGAGCGTGATGCCGTGATGCCGTAGGGCCTCGCGGAGGCGGGCGTCGGCCGCGGTGACGCTCGGCGCGCGGACCGTGCAGACGATCTCGGCCTCCGTGTCGGCCAGCAGCCGCGCCAGCAGATGCCTGCCTACGAAGCCGGTGGCACCGGTGAGCAGGATGCGGCGCGGGGCGGAGGCGGGCCGGGCGGCGCGGCTGGTGCCGGGGCGGATGCCCGGGTCGAGTCGGGCGTCGGTGAGGAAGGCCGCGGGGCTCGGACTGTCATCCGCGCCGCCGTCCCTCAGAAAGCCCGCCAGCGCGGCAGCCGTCGGGTGCTGGAAGAGCCAGGCGACCTTCACGTCCCGGCCGAGTGCCACGCCGAGCCGGTTGGCGGCCTGGATCACCTGGAGGGACTGTGCGCCCAGGTCGAACACGTCGTCGTCCACGCCGACGGTGTCCGTGCCGAGGATCGCGCGCCAGATGCCGGTGACCGTCCGCTCCAGCGGGCTCCCCGCCGAGGGCGTCCGGCGGGGGCGCGGTGCGGTGAGCGCGGCCCGGTCGATCTTGCCCGTGCCGGTACGGGGCAGCCGGTCCACGAACGCGACGGCGGAGGGGATCAGCGCGGCGGGCAGCCTCGCCCGCAGGTGCTCCCTCACCTCGGCTGGGGACGGCACCGGGGTCGACGCCACGAGGTGTGCGACCAGTCGCCGGGTGCCGTCCGGGAGCACCTGTCCGGCGACCGCCGCCTCCCGGATCCCGGGATGGGTGAGCAGCGCGCTCTCGACCTCGGCGGGCTGCACCCGATGTCCGCTGATCTTGAACTCGCTGTCCGCCCGGCCGAGATAACGCAGTTGTCCGTCCTCGCCGATGCGGACCAGGTCACCGGTGCGGTAGGCGCGTGGGCCGTCCGGCAGGGCGGTGAGCGGGGCGAAGCGCGCGCTGTCCGGCACCTCCGGCCGATAGCCGTCGGCCAGGGTCGGGCCGAGCAGGTACAGCTCGCCGTCGACCACCGCCGCGCTCGTGCCGGGCAGGGGCAGTCCGATGGGGACGTCTCCGGCGGCGAGGCCGGGGGCGTGCAGGTCGGCGACGGTGGCGACCACGGTGGCCTCGGTCGGGCCGTAGGTGTTCAGCAGTGCGACCGAGGGACCGACGGCGGCCCGCCAGCGCTCGACCCGTTCGGGCAAGGCCGGTTCGCCGCCGATGATGACGGTCCGCACGTCCCGGGGCAGGGTGGCGGCGCCCGTCGAGACGGCGTAGGCGACCTCGTGCCAGTAGGCGGTGGGCAGGTCGAGGACGGTGATCCGTGACCGTGCGCAGGCGTCGAGGAAGCGCGGGACCGACTCCGTCATGTCGTCGGTCCTGATCACCAGGGTGGCCCCGGCGCACAGGGTCAGGAAGATCTCCTCCACGCTGGTGTCGAAGTGCAGGGGCGCGAAGTGCAGGACGCGGTCCTCGCGGCGCAGTCCGTAGCGGTGCGTGGCCGCGGCGACGAAGTGGGCCAGCGCGGCATGGCCGACCGCCACCCCCTTCGGCCGTCCGGTCGAGCCGGAGGTGTGCAGGACGTACGCGAGGTCGGTGGGTCCGGGCGGTGTGGGGGTGTCGGCGGACGCGAAGGGCCGCCCTTGCAGCGGAAACACGGTGTGGTCCGCGGCATCGGCCGCCAGCCGGGCCGTACGTGAGTCCACGGGGCGGTACGCCGCGCCGGACATCAGCACACCGAGGACGGTCGTGACGGCGTCGGCGCCCCGGGGCAGGTCGACCGCCACGACGTCGCCCCGGCCGACGCCCCGCGCCGCCAGGCCGCGAGCGATGTCCGCCGCCGCGTCGCGGAGTTGGGCGTAGGTGAGCGTGTTTCCGGCGTGCTCGACGGCGATGGCGCCACCCCGGTGGGCCGCGTGGTCGGCGATCAGGCTCAGGACCGGGCGGGCGGGTGCGGGCAGCGGGCCGCCGTCCAGGACGGTTACGGCCCGCGGGGCCCGGGGCTCGCCGAGCGGGCGGTCCGGGTCGGTGAGGGCCTCCGTCAGCAGGCCGAGCAGGCCGTCCCGGAAGGCGGCGGTCTCTGTCTCCGTGTACAGCTCGGGGTGGGCGTCGACGGCGACGCGCAGGCCGGTGCCGTCGCCGCGGTCGTAGACGTTGACCGCGAGGTCGTCGACAGGTCCCGCCGACACGTTGTGGACGGTGCTGGGATGCCCGGCGAAGGTCAGGTCGTAGGCGAACGGCATGAGGTTCACGGCCGTTCCGGACAGTCTGCGCCCGCCGCCCACGCGTTTCAGGTCCCGGCGCAACTGCTCGTAGCGGTACCGCTGATGGGGCAGCGCGGAGCGCAGTTCGCGCGTGACGCGGTGGGCGAGGACGCGCAGGCTGTCGTCGGGGGTGACGGGTACGCGCAGGGGCAGGATGTTGCGCACCGTGGCGGGCACCCGCAGGGCGGTCGAGCCGAGGCGGCCCGTCACCGGCACGCCCAGGACGATCTCCGGTGCGCGGGTGAGCCGGTGGAGTCGGGCGACGGTCACCGCGAGCAGCACCTCCGACCAGGTCACGGACAACTCGGCCGCGACCGAGCGCAGTTGTCGGACGGCGGCCGGGGCGAGGTCGGTGACCTGGCGGTGGAACGTGCGGGCGGGCAGGGCGGATCGGCCCGCCGGGGTGACCACCGGCGGGTGGTCGGCGTAGCGGTCGGTCCAGTAGGCGCGGTCCGCGGTGTGGCGGGCGGAGTCGCGGTAGGCGCGCTCCTCGGCGAGTACGGCGTCCAGGGTGCCGAAGCCGCTCTCCGGTACGGGTTCGCCGGCCATGAGGGCGGTGTAGACCTGGGCGACGCGCCGGGCCACCAGGGAGAGGCCGAAGCCGTCCAGGGCGATGTGGTGGACGCGGTGGTACCAGAGGAACTCCCGTGGTGCGGTGCGCAGAAGGGCGTGGCCGAAGACCGGGCCGCGGGTGAGGTCGACGGGGCGGGCCATGTCCTGGTCCATCCAGGCCAGGGCGGCGGCGTGCGGGTCGGGTGCGGCGGTCAGGTCGGCGATGTGGGTGCGCCAGGCGTCGGCCGGGGTGGTGATCTGCCGGGGGCGGCCGGTGTCGTCGGTGTGGAACGTGACGTTGAGCGCCTCGGTCTCGGCGACGACGTGGTGCAGGGCCCGGTCGAAGACGGCCGGATCCAGAGGGCCGGTGATCCGCAGGTATTCGGCGGTGTTGTACGCCGGGCTGCCGGTGTCGAGTTGCTGGCCGGCCCAGATGCCTTCCTGGGCGGCCAGCAGCGGACGGTTCAGGGACGCTGGTGTGGTCGGGCCGCTGTGGTCAGGCGTCCGCACCGTCCACCCCTCGGGTGCGTTCGGTCAGGAGCTGCCACCACTGGGCGAAGGAGGTGCGCTCGGCGAGTTCGACGTAGGTGACGTCGGCGCCCGTCGCCCGCCAGCGTTCCAGCAGGGTGGCGATGCGCAGCGAGTCCAGGCCCGCGTCCAACGGGCTGTCTTCCAGGTCGACTTCGCCGGGCTCCAGGAACAGGCACTCCGCGAGGTCGACGCGGAAGCGGTCCAGGGTGAGGGGTTCGGGCGTGAGAGGTTCGGGCGTGAGAGGTTCGGGCGTGAGGTGTTCGGGCGTGAGGGGTTCGGGCATGAGGGCGCTCTCTCGGTGACGCGTCGAGTGATGTGGCGGGGAGATCAGTTGGTGTGGCGGGGAGGTCAGTTGACCTTGCGTGCGGTGTCGGCCCAGAAGCGGTCGCGCAGTTCGCGGCGGAGGATCTTGCCGCTGGGGTTGCGCGGGACATGGTCGGTGAACTCGTAGGCGGCGGGCAGCTTGAAGGCCGCGAGGCGTGGGACGAGGAAGGTGTGCAGGTCGCGGGGGCTCGGCCGGGTTCCCGGCGCCGGGACGACGAAGGCGTGCACCTTCTCGCCCCAGCGCTCGTCGGGGATCCCGACCACGACCGCCTCGCGCACCGCGGGGTGGTGTTCGAGGACGTTCTCGATCTCGGCGGGGTAGACGTTCTCCCCGGCGACGAGGATGACGTCCTTGATGCGGTCGTGGATGAAGAGGTGGCCGTCCTCGTCCAGGTAGCCGGCGTCACCGGTGTGGATCCAGCCGTCGACGAGCGTCTGTGCCGTCTTGTCGGGCAGTCCCCAGTACGCGACCATCCGGGCGGGGGTGTGCAGGCAGACCTCGCCGACCGTGCCCGGGGGCAGTGCGCGGCCCTGGTCGTCGATCACCTTGGCCCGCACCCCCGGGTAGGGGCGCCCTGCGGCCTGCATGAGGGCCCCGCCGGGGACATGGGCGGCCGGGGGGAGACAGACGGCGGTGTTGCCGGTCTCGGTGAGCCCGTAGATCTGGGCGAACTCGCAGTCCAGGACGGCGATGCTCTCCTCCAGCAGGGCCTCCGAGATCGGGGAGCCGCCGTAGACCGTCTTGCGCAGGGTGGTGAAGTCCTGGGCGCCGACTCCGGGTTCGGTGAGCATCATGCGCAGCATGGCCGGGACCACGCAGGCGGTCGTGACGCCGAGGTCCCGGATGAGGTCGACGGCCTGACGGGCGGCGAAGGCGCGCATCACCACGACCGTCGTACCGGCGTTGAGGTTCTGGGTGGCCCACCACAGGCCGCCGACGTGGAATCCGGGGATGCCGACGAGCGCGATGTCACCGGCCCGCCAGTCGATCCAGTCCAGTCCCTCGCTCGCGAGTGCGTCACGGATCGCGAAGAAGCTGCGGTGGGCGAGCACGACGCCCTTGGGCAGCCCGGTGGTGCCACTGGTGTAGAGCTGGGCGACCGGAGTGTCGGGGTCGGCCTCGAACTCCGGGTCACCGTCGGGGTGTTCGGCACACCAGGCCGCGATCGCGCCGACCGGGACGACGGTGTGCGGTGCCGCGGTCGGCATGTTTTGCACGATCGTCGCGAACTCCTCCTCCAGGAACAGCAGTCGGGTGCCGGAGTCCCGGAGGATGTGGCTCACCTCGGTTGCGGTGAGCCGCCAGTTGACCGGGACCAGCACGGTGCCGGTCTTGGCGCAGGCGAAGAGTGCCTCGTAGTAGTGCTCGGACTCCTTGCCCAGGTAGGCCACCCGGTCGCCCTCGCCGAGTCCTGCGGCCCGCAGGGCGTGCGCGAGCCGGTTGCTCGCGCGGTGCAGGTCCCCGTAGGTGAGGGTGCGGTTCTCGCAGATCAGCGCCGGGGCGTCCGGCTGCCGGGCGGCGTGGAAGCGGGTGGTGTGGGCGAGGGTGGTCGGTTCGGGGTGGTGGAGCGGCGTCTCCATCGGGCGGCCTTTCTTGCTCACGGCGGGTCAGGGGACGTTGACGAACGCGAGGGTCACCTCGCCGTCGCACCGGCCGCCCCGGGCGTCCTGGAAGCGGAACGCGGTCCGGGCGTGCAGGAAGGGGCTGCCGGATCCGCCGGGGGCACGTCGGGTCACGGAGCGGAACTCCATCTCCCCGGTGAAGTCACGGGGGTCGACGGGCCTGCGGAAGCTGGACGAGAAGCGGGCGATGAGGATGTCCGGGAGCTGGTGGCGCCAGAAGTCTTCTAGGGTCCAGTCCTCGAAGCCGGTCAGCAGCCGTTCCCGGACGGACTTGGCGACCAGGTAGTACATCAACTGGTTGTAGGCGATGTTGACCTCGACCGAGTTCAGATGGCCGGTGTCGTCGATGTAGCAGGACTCCTGGATCGCGAACACGGCCTGCGCGCGGGCGAGTCCGTCGGGAAGGGGCGTGACGTCGGCCGACTTCAGGTACGTGCAGTGGGGCTTGTAGGGCGCCAGGACTCCGGTCAGGAGTTCCTCGTCGGTGGGGTACACCCTCAGGGCGGGGGCGGGGCTGGTCACGCGGCACGCATCCCCTCGTACAGCCCGCGCTCGTCGTGGACGGTGACGCGGTGGGAGACGGCCGGCTCCGGGGTGGTGGTGTGCCGGGCCCGGTGGACGAGGCTGCGGTTGTCCCAGATCAGCAGGTCGCCCTTCTCGAAGGTCTGGAGGTGGATGCCCTCGTGCGTGAAGGTGGCGTCGAGCTGGCCGGTGGCCTCGAAGAGGCGCTCGAGGAGTTCCTCGTCGAGCGGTTCGCCGTTCTCGTCCTCGATGCCGACGGTGAAGCCCTCGCTGAGGTAGAGGACGGTCTCGCCGGTCATGGGGTGGGTGAAGGTGGTGGGCTGGACCACGGGCGGGGTTCTGGTCTCGACCTCCTCGATGACCTCGGAGATCGGGCGGTAGACGTCGTGCGGGCGGATCTTGAAGTACTTGCGCACGGAGTGCCGGCAGCGCGTCCCGGCGATCTCCTTCTTCAGCTCCTCGGGCAGCCGCTCGTACGCCGCGCCCATGTCGATGAAGTAGGTGCCGCGGTTCTGCGCCGGGACGACCTGCGGGTGGATCAGGGTGAGGCCGAAGGGGTCCGGCATGAACTGGTAGTCGGCGTGCCAGAACCTGCCCGTCTTCGGCACGCCGATCTGCCGCCCGTTCTCCGGGACGTTGGAGGAGACGAAGATCTCCGGGACCTCGGGGTGCTGGTACATCGGCTCGTAGTAGGTCTCGGGGCGGCCGAGGCGCCGGCCGAGGGCCAGGAACTGTTCGGGGGTGAGGTGCTGGCCCTTCAGGACGGCGATCTTCTTCGTGTAGACGGCCTCCTTGAGGGTGCGGATGTCCGCCGCGGAGGCGGTGGTGTGGTCGAAGCCCTCGACGGTGACGCCGAGTGGGGCGCCGGGCTGGTCCTCGATGTGCATGACTGCGGTTCCTCTCGTGGGGTTCGGGGTGCCGCCGGGCAGGGCTGTGCTCCTGGTGGGGCGGGAAAGCGGGCGGCTAGGCGGCGGTGAGCGCCGTTCTGCGCAAGGTCAAGGTGAGCGGTGCGCCACAGGCGAGGCCCGCCGCCACCGCGAACACGGCGGCGCGGATTCCTGTCAACAGGGCGCCGTCCGGGGGCCCGTGGGCTCCGGCGCCGGACGACAGCGCGACCAGCAGCGCGAGTCCGACCGCGCCGCCCACCTGGAGGGAGGTGGAGGCCATGCCGGAGGCGACTCCCTGGTCCCGGGCGGGGACTCCGGAGGCGGCGGCGATCCACATGCCGGTCCAGGCGGCGCCCTGGCCGAGTCCCAGCAGCACGATCCCGGGCAGCAGCAGGGGGTACGAGCCGTCCCCGGTGAGGGCGAGCCCGAGCGCGGCGGCTCCCGCGGCGCCCAGGGCCATGCCGCCTGCCAGCATGCGCCGTACGCCGATCCTGGCGACGGCCCGTTCGCCGGCCTGGGTGCCCAGCGCGGTCACCACCGCGGGGACCAGGAACGCCAGGCCGGTCGCGAACGCGCCGTGACCGCGCACGTTCTGGAAGTAGAGGGTCATGAAATACGGCAGCGAGCCGAAGGTGGCGCTGTAGAGGGCGGTGACCGCCATCGCGGCGATCAGCCCCCGGTGCGCGAACAGCCGCGCCGGTACCAGCGGATCGCGCGAGCGGGTCTCGACGACCGCGAAGACCGTCAGCAGGGTGACCGCGAGGCCCGCGCCGAGCAGGGTGGACGGGGCGGTCCAGCCCGCCTGCGGGGCGTGCACCAGCACGAACACGAGGAGCGTGATCCCGCCGGTGGCGGCCAGCGCGCCGGTGACGTCGAAGCGCCGGGTGTGGGTGGGCGGGCCGTCCGCGGGGAAGAGCCGGCTGCCCGCCCATGCCAGCGCCACCGCGATCGGGACGTTGACGAAGAACACCGACGGCCAGCCGAACGCCTCCACGAGCACCCCGCCCAGCAGCGACCCGAAGCACAGGCCGCCGGCGCCCGCGGCGCCCCACACCGCGAGAGCGCGGTTCCGGGCGGGCCCCTCCTCGTAGATCGTGTTGATCAGGGCGAGGGTGGCCGGGAAGAGCAGCGAGCCGCCGATGCCCTGCGCCGCGCGGACGGCGATCAGCACCCCGGCCGACTGGGACAGCCCGCCCACCAGCGAGGACCCCGCGTACACGAGCGTCGCGGCGACGAAGGTCCGGCGCCGGCCCAGCAGATCGGCCGTACGGCCGCCGAGCAGCAGGAAGCCGCCCGTCGTGACGACGTACGCGCTCACCACCCACTGGAGGTCGTGCGGGGAGAAACCGAGTCCGGCGCCTATCTCGGGGAGGGCGACGTAGACGATGTTGTAGTCGAGCGCGATGACCAACTGGGCCAGCGCGAGGACGAGAAGGGTCAGTCGGGCCCTCATGGATCCGCTCCCTCCTCACTCGTCGAAGATCCTGACCGGCGTGCTGCCGAGTCGGTGTCGCAGTAGTAGTCGGGCGAGGGTGGCGGGGAGTTCCCGTCTTCTTCCTCGCTTGTGGGGAATGCCGAACGCGCCCTCGCCGGCCTACCGCAGCGACGCGGACGTGGGCGGCACCACGACGGCCCGCGCCTCCACCCGCCCCGTGTGCCGGAACTCCAGGGTGAACGTGACGCGTTCGCCCGGTCTCCATCCGTCCGGCGGCACAGGTACTGTCAGGTCGACCCCGCTCGGCGACATCGCGAGCCGGGCCCCCGCCGGGACCGGGACGGAGTCGACCGGGGACCGGTAGGCGGCGTTCCCCTGCCGCATACGGTGCCGGGACAGCGTCACCTCGCCGGGGACGGTCCGTGCCGTGACCCGCACCAGGGTGTCGGCCGAACCGCCCTCGTTCGCGATCTGGAAGAACGCGGCCGTCTCCCCCACCCCTGCGGACGGCAGGAGCACCTTCCCAGCCGTGACGGTGATGCGCGCCGGGCTCCCGGCCCGGCCCGCGCCGACCCAGGCCGTCAGACCGGCCAGCGCCAGGCCGCACGCCGTGACGGGCACCAGGGCGGCGAGTGCCCCGTCCCGCAGCCGGTTCGTGAACTCCCTCATCGCGCACCGGCCTTGGCGCGCCGCGTCGCGGCGGCTCGGGGGCGCGGACGGGCGGGTGAGGGCTGCCGGCCGCGCAGTCGCAGGCTGTTGGCCACCACCAGCAGTGAACTCGCCGACATCGCCGCCGCGGCGACCATGGGATCGAGCAGTCCGACCATGGCGAGCGGCACGGTGACGGCGTTGTAGCCGAACGCCCACACAAGGTTGGCCCGGATGGTGCGCAGCGTGCGCCGGGCGAGCAGGACCGCGTCGACAAGTGCCTCGATGTCTTCGCGGGCCAGGGTCAGGTCGGCCGCTCCCACGGCCACATCGGTGCCGCTGCCCATGGCGATGCCCAGGTCGGCCGCGGCGAGGGCCGCGGCGTCGTTCACGCCGTCGCCGACGACCGCCACCCGGGCGCCGGTCCGCCTCAACTCCCTTACGAGCGTGGCCTTGTCCTCCGGTGTGCAGCGGGCGTGCACCTCGTCGAGGGCGAGGGCGGCCGCGACGGCTTCGGCGGGTGCGTCGCGGTCTCCGGTGGCGAGCACCGGGCGGATCCCGAGCCGGCGCAGCCGCTCCACGGCCCGGTAGCTGCCCGGCCGCAGCACGTCCCCGACGGCGATCAGCGCCTCGGCCCGGCCGTCGACCCGCACCAGAACCGGTGTGTGCGCGGCCGCCTCCGCCTGGGCCAGCGCCTCGGCCAGCTCGCGCGGCAACGTGCCGTCCGGCGCGCCCACTTCGACCGTACGGCTCTCCACCTCACCCTTTACGCCACGGCCCGGCGTCGCGAGGAAGCCGGTCACGTCCGGCAGCAGTTGGGCCGGGTCCTTGCGGCGCGCGTACGTGGTGACCGCCCGCCCGATCGGATGCTCGGAGCCCTGCTCCACGGCCCCGGCCAGCCGCACCGCCTCGTCCTCCCCGAGCGCGCCGGGCAGGGCGGTGACGCGGGCGACCGTCATGTGGCCCGTGGTCAGTGTGCCGGTCTTGTCGAGGACGACGGTGTCCACGTGCCGCAGTGCCTCCAGCGTCCGCGGTCCGCTCACCAGCACGCCGAGTCGGGCGCCCCGCCCGGTGGCGGCCATCAGGGCGGTCGGGGTCGCCAGGCCCAGCGCGCACGGGCAGGCCACGACCAGGACGGCCACACCGGCGGTGAGCGCGGCCTGTGGGTCGGCTCCGGCGCCGAGCCAGAAGCCGAGGGCGGTCACGGCGAGCGCCAGGACGGCGGGTACGAACACCCCGGCGACCCGGTCGGCCAGCCGCTGCGCCCGTGCCTTTCCGGCCTGTGCCTCCGTCACAAGGCGTGTGATGCGTGCGAGTTGCGTGTCCGCGCCGACCGCCGTGGCCTCGACGTGCAGCAGTCCTCCCGCGTTCACGGCGCCTCCGACCAGGGCCGAGCCGGGCGACACCTCCACGGGTTCGCTCTCCCCGGTGACCAGGGACAGATCCACGGCGGAACTGCCCCGCGTCACCCGCCCGTCGGTGGCGACGCGCTCACCGGGGCGCACCAGGAAGACCTGGCCGACGCGCAATTGATCGACGGGGACGGTTCGTTCGCCGTGCTCGTCCCGTACGGACACCTGCTTGGCCGCGAGTTCGGCCAGGGACCGCAGCGCCGCTCCCGTGCCCCTTCGGGCGCGGCCCTCCAGGAACCGGCCGGCGAGCACGAACAGCGGGTCGGCGACGGCGGCTTCGAGATACAGGTGTGCCGTGCCCTCCTGCGTGGAGGGCAGCAGGCTGAACGGCATCCGCATCCCGGGTTCGCCCGCTCCCCCGAGGAACAGCGCGTACACCGACCAGGCGAAGGACGCGAGGACTCCGAGCGAGACCAGGGTGTCCATGGTGGCCGTGGAGTGCCGCAGCCCCCGCAACGCCCTGACGTGGAAGGGCCAGGCGCTCCACACCGCGACCGGGGCGGCCAGCACGAAGCACAGCCACTGCCAGTTGCGGAACTGGAGCGCCGGCACCATCGACAGTTCCAGGACGGGCACGGCCAACAGCGCGGTGATCAGCAGCCGTTCGCGCTCCTGACGGGCGTCGTCGGCCTCGGGCGCGGGCGGCGCGGCCCGGTGACCGGCCCCATGACTGGCCCGGTAACCGGCCTGGTGACTGGCCTGGTAGCCGGCCTGTTCGACGGCGGTGACGAGTGCCTCCGGTGTGAGGTCGGCCGGATGGCTGACCCGTGCCGTGCCCGTGGCCAGGTTGACCGTCGCCGTGACGCCCTCCAGCCTGCCGAGCTTCTTCTCCACCCGGCGTACGCAGGCCGCGCAGGTCATCCCGCGGACGGTGATGTCCGTGACGACCGAAGGACTCGGCGCCGTTTCGTCCACGGTCACTCGCCGCCTCCGTGCTCCATCCCGGGCATGTCCTCCATGCCCCCGCCGGTCCCGGACGTGTCTCCCCCGCCGGTCCCGGTGTTCCCCCCGCCGTCGTGCATGCCGGGTGCCACCGGGCCGACGGCCGAGCCGACGGCGTAGGACACCGCGAACACCAGCACGAGCAGCAGCAGGAAGCCGATCAGCGCGGCAGGGGGCGTCCATCTGCGGGTGGTCCCGTCGGCGGGGCGGGGTGACTGCGGGGTGTCGGACATGCACCAGGAGTCGGGGCGACGGGACGCCGAGTTCCGACAGCCGGCCATGGCGTGCGTCACAGCGGGTGCTCAGCGGGACGCGGTCGCATGGCGCGGAGCCGACGACGCCACATCGCCACATCGCCACATCGCCACATCGCCACATCGCCACATCGCCACAGGGAAATACCCGGGCGGATTCCCCCAACTTTCCCCTTCCGGCGCCCACTTCGGGTCGTATGATCCCGCCGGGAGACCGTTCCTCGCGCGTCAGGGGGCTGCCGCGGGGGCGGACTGTGGGGCGGGCGCAGGGGGGCACGGCATGGGCCTGGAGATCGACGCGGAGATGACCGCGGGGCCGCTGGGGACGATGATCACCGCCGCGATCGTGAGCGGCGGCGGGGCCGCGGTGCCCCTGGTGGGTCCCGCGCTCGGGGTGGGCAGGCTGGTCAGCGACCATCTCAACCGGCAGCGCATCGCCCTGCTCACCGAGGCCGTGCAGAAGGCCGCCCGCCGGGGCGCCTGGCTGGCCGGGGCGGGTCTGGCGCTCCAGGGCGTCGAGATCGCCCTGAAGTTCTACGAACTCGCCACCTACGAGAAGCGGCTCGACCAGGCCGTCCGCGCCCAGCAGTGGCTGGACGCGCTGCGGTCCGCCCAGGAGACCGCGCTGGCCCGGCTGGAGCACGGCTTCCGGCTCGCCGAGGCCCGCTACGAGGCGGTGCTCGCCTCCTACCCCTTCCACGCCCCGCCCGGCACGCTCGCCGAGGAACTGCTGCTCACGCCCGGCGGCCGCACCCGCCCGGTACTGCTGATTCCCGCCGACCCGCCGGACGTCCCCGCCCACAGCCCCTGGACGGGTGTGCGCCACCGGACCGTCGGTGAGCTGCGCAAGTACCCGGGCGCGCTGGACGTACGGGCCACCGACCGGGCCTTCGAGTGGCCCCACGCCGAACTCCTCCGCCGCGACCTGGACGCCGTCCCCGCGGTCTACCTCCAGCTCGGCACCACCGGGTACGACCTGGAGGTGCGGCTCGGCGGGAGCGCGCTGCTGCCCGGCGAGATCCTCTCCGTACTGCCCGCCGTCACCCTCCAGCGGGTCGGGTACCGGGAGCCCTGGGAGTGGACGGCGGAGGAACTGACCGCGCTGGGCGCCCCGGCCGGCACCCAGCCGAACCCCGGCCGCAACGCCGACCTCAACTTCGAACGGGCCGCCCGCGTCGCCGCGTTCACCGCCGTGATGGCCGCCGACGCCCACCAGCTCATGCACCGCCCGGCCTACGACGAGCAGGTGGACGCCGCCGCCGCGCGGGCCGGGCTCGCCCTCGCCGCATGGCCGCCCGGCCTCGGGGTGCCGCTGGAACTGGTCGCCGATCCGCCGTACCACCTGCTCCACCAGGCGCTCCGCCACCATGTGCGGGGCGACGGCGAGACCGCGCTGTTCACGGTCGCCGCCGCGGCGGCCTGGCTGGCCGGTGAGGAGACCGTCCGCCCGAACCGGCTCGCCGACGTCCTGACCCGGGCGGCCGGCTCGGGGCGGATGACCGCCGCGCACGGCCGCAAGTTCCGCGAGGCGGTGGCCGCCCTCGGCACCACGGCCCGGCTGCCCGCCCGGCTCCATCGCGCGCTGGACGCCCTCCCGGCGCAGGCTCCCGCGGGGCCTGCGGCCCCGGCCGCCACGAACGCCCCCGGCGACGCGCCCGGCCTCTTTCCGCCCGCCGGGCGGCCGCTGCTGTAGCCGGCGCCGTCGTGCCGGTGCGGGCCTCGGGGCCGCCGCCCCATGAGTCCACCGACGGCAGGACGGCGACGACAAGCGGACAAGGCGACAAAGAGCCTCGGCGACATCCTTACCGACGGCAGACGACGACCCGAGGACACCCCAGTCATGAGAACCCCCGCCCCCGCCCCCGGCCCCCGCCTCCTGTTCTTCGGCCTCCCCGGCGACCGGGCCGGTGAGCTGGCCGCCCTCGCCGTGCGGGACGCGCGGCGTGCCGTCGGGCTGCGTACGGTGGCCGGGGGCCCGCCCGCCTCGGAGGCCGCCGCCGGTTCCTGGGAGCTGGTGCGCCGCCGCCCGCGGCAGCCCAGACCCGAGCCGGGCGGGCCCCGGCCCTCGCCGTACAAGAACCTGCGGATCACGGTTCTGCCCGGGCTCACCCCGGCCGCGTCGGCGACGGGCGCGCACCCGGCGGGCCACGACGGGCTGGTGGTGGTCATCGGTGCCGGTGAACGGGCCTGGTGGGAGCTGCGGTTGCTGTTCCACCACGTCCAGCGGGCGCTGGCCGACAACCGGGCGCAGCGGATGGTGCTCGCCGTGACCGGCCTCGGGCGGCGCGCCGGGGCGGCGGAGCTGGCGGAGGCCGTCCGGCCGTGGGCGTCGTATCTGGGCTCCGGGGTGTCGGCCGGGCGGCTCTACGGCGTGACGGTGCCGGTGCGGTTCCCCGGCGGGGCGCGCGGGGCGAGGCCAGGCGTACCGCTGCTCTGGCATCTGGGCGCGGATTCGGAACTGACGCCTCGGCAGCGCCGGTTGACCGACGCCCGGCTGGCCGAGGCCAGGACTCCCGGCGCCCCCTTGGCCCTGCGGGAGTGGGAGCGGGTCGACCGGGTCCTGCACGCCGCCCCGGTGCCGCCCGACCGCACCGTACGGGTCACCGTCCTCGGGGCTCCGGGCGCGGGCCGTACGACCGTCCTTGCCGCCGCCCACCGGGTGCTCGGTCCCGAACGCCCGGGCCTGTGGCTCCACTTGCCCGATCCTGGCGCCCTCCACGACCTGATCACCCGCCGCCGCGCCCTGGAAGAGGACAGCCTCCGCGCCCCCGGCACCCCCAGTACCCCCGCCACCGACCGCGAGCACTGGCACTTCCAACTCGCCGACGGCACCGTCCCGGTGATGGACGTGGACTGGCTGGAGGCCGACACCCGCGGGGCCCGTCCCGACCTCGCCGACCGGGTCCGGGACTCCCAGTGCGTGGTCGTCGCGGTGGACGCCGCTCTGCTCGACGTCCCGCTGGACGAGGGCCGCACGGCGGAGCTGCGGGAGCGGACCGGCGCCGGAACCGCCGACGAACTGATCCAGGCCGCGGCCACGTTCCACCGCGACGCGGACGGACTCCCGCCCCAGGTCGTCCTGTTGCTGACCGGAGTCGATCGACTCCTGCGCGACGGACGCCCGTTGCGCACCCGTGCGGGCCTGCTGGACGACTTCCGGCGGCTGGTCCCCGCCGCCTTCGCCCCCGGGGTGCTCACCGCGCTCTGCCCCGTGAGCGCGGGCACCGGCGAGGCGGACCCGCCGACCGGGGTCGAGGCCCCGTACCGGCTGCTCCTCCTGCAACAGCTCCGGCGGGAGGCGCACCGGCTCACGGGGGTCGCGGCCGGCGAGGAGGAGAAGGCCGAACGGCTGCGGGAGCGGGCGGAACGCCGCAAGGAGACCACGAGCAAGTGGAACCCGGTCAGCCGGGTCCTCAGCTTCGCCGACGGCAAGCGCGCCGACCGGGGTGAGGGCCGGGCCCGGACCGCCCGCGACGCGGCCGCCGCGAACGACGAGATCGAGAAGCTCCTCCACCGCGACCTGCGGGACACCACCGTCCTGCTGGGCGGCGAGCCGTACGGCACCGGGAGCACCGTCGGGAGCTAGCCCTCTCCCCCGCCGTGATCCGCGGGCGTTGTCAGTGGTGGGTGGCAGCATCGGGACCATGACGGAGAGCACGGCATTCGACTGGCGGTCCTTCCTGCTCAGGTGGAGCGGGGAGTGGGCGGACTCCCTGCCGGAGGAGGACGAGACGCGGGACGCGGACGACGAGCGCGCCCGGCAGGCGCGATGGCTGGGATTCCCGGCCGCCTCCGAGGAGGACATCGCGGCCATGGAGGAGCGGCTCGGCCGCCGGATGCCGCCGTCGTACCGGGAGTTCCTCAAGGTCAGCGACGGCTGGCGGAACGCCGGAGGGTTCGTGTGGCTGCTGGCGGGCACCTCGGACGCGCGCTGGCACGAGGACGAGTCGGGGCTCGCGGAAGAGTTCGAGGAGTACCTCGACGAGGACGCCGGGCCCGAGGAGCGGCAAGGGGTGGACGTCTGGCGGCGTGGACTTCAGCTCGACGTCGAGTCCGACATCACCCATGTCCTCCTGGATCCCGGGGAGGTGGACGAGGACGGCGAATGGGCCGTCTACACATGGGCGAGCTGGCGGGCCGCGCCGCCCGAGCGGTACGCCACCTTCCTGGAGTTCATGAGGGACATGCACCGGGAGTTCCACAGCCTGCGCGCCCGACCGGACGGCGGTGAGTCGGAGTTCGCCAACGGCACCACGCGCGAGCTGGACGCCCAGGTGGAGGAGGCCCGGCTGACCGCCCTGCGCGGCGACTGGGAGGGGGCGCGGAAGCCTCTGGACGAGGCGAAGGGGTACGGCCGGCCGCGGGCCGCCGGGCTGGGCGACCAGATACGGCGCCTGCTCGGACAGACCTACATGGTGTACTTCGACGGCCTGGTGACGGACCCCCGTTACGCGTCCGAGCTGCTGCCGCCGCTGGTCGCCGACCACGCGGCGCACGCGTCCGGGGACGACTCCACCCTGAGGTTCCATCTGCGGGGCGCCGACGACGATCTGGTGTCGCTGGCCTACGCGACGCTGGAGGAGGTGCGCGACCGCACGTTCCACTACAAGGCCGTCGGTCCCTTCGGGGAGGCGGTCGAGCGGGCGCGGGAGTTGGCGCGCTGGGGAGAGACCGACGCCGCGTGGCGGACCCTGATGGACGCCCTGCCCCTGTGGGAGCCCCTGGGACCGGACCACTTGGCACCGCTGGGATGGGTGGCCGACCCCCTGCTCGGACCGCTACTCACTCCCGAGCGGGGGCGCGAGCTGCTGTCCGCTCCCCGGGCCGGCCGGAAGGGCGCGGCACCGAGCCCGGCGGCCGGGCTCGACCCGGGCGACCTGACCTGGCTCGCGGATCCGGACCCGGGCAACAACCGCACGTCCTACCGGTTCGTACTGGTGGAGGGCGTGGAACCGGCCGAGCTGCCCCGACGCCTCACCGAGGAGGACGACGCCGTACTGCGCGCCCCGACCACCTTCTGGGAGTCCCGCCACCGTTCGCGCCCCGGCCAGGGGGAGTTCTCCTCCTACGACGACAGAGCCCTCATGGCGGTCGGCCGGGCCGGCACCGGCTGGAGCTTCGCCTTCGACGGCGACCCCTCGCCGTTCCACCGGCAGCGGTTCGTCTCCCCCGCCGCGGCCGCCGCCGTCGGCACCCGCGCGGTGGTGGTGTGGTGCGGCCTCAGAACCTGGCACGGGAAACCGTTCTTCCACCTCTCGGTGGCCCAGGACGGCGTCGAACAGTACGCGTTCACGTACGCGGAGGGAGAGACACAGAGAAGCGGGCCGATACCTCCGGCGCTGGATCCGGACCGCTTCTTCGGCGGAACGGCGGACGCAGCCGAGGCGGAGCGGTCGCTCCTCGACGCCCTGACCCGCGCGTTCGGTGCCTCTCTGCCGCGTCACGCGCTCGTGAACGGGCGGCTGCACACCTTCACCACCCGCTCGTGGACACGACCGCCGCAGGACGGCGAGACGTACCTGGTGGTGCGCCTGCACCGACCGACCGCCACCCCTGCGACACCGTCGGACTGATGCGGGGCCCGCCTGGGTAAGCCTCCAATCGCACATGACATGCAACAGCGATATTGAGGCAACAAGGGTGTGAGGCTGCTCATGACGACGACCCGTCGCATACGAAGTTCCGCCGTCGCGGCGGCGGTTGTGATGGCCGGGGTCGCCGCCTGCTCGGCACCGGGCGGCAGCGGGGACGGGAAGGGCGGCGCCGGTGGGGCCGCCGACTCCGTGGTGATCGGGGTGGGCTCCGAACCGGACACGCTCAGCCCGCTGCTCGGCTACGGCAAGGACGGGAACTCCAAGATCTTCGACGGGCTCCTCGCCCGTGACGCGGACCTGAAGCTGACCCCCGCGCTGGCCGTGGCCCTGCCCGAGGTCACCGAGGACGGTCTCACCTACACGTACACCCTGCGCGACGGCGTCGAGTTCAGCGACGGCGAGCCCCTGACGGCCGAGGACGTCGTCTTCACCTACCGGACGGTCCTGGACGAGAAGACGAACAACACGGCCCGCAGTGAACTCGACGCGGTCGAGGAGGTGCGGGCGAGCGGTGACCGCAAGGTCGTCTTCACCCTGAAGTACCCCTACGCGCCGTTCGCCGGGCGCACGGTGCTGCCCGTCGTCCCGGAGCACATCGCCGGTGAGCAGGACCCCAACGCCGGTTCCTTCAACACCGAACCGGTCGGCACGGGGCCGTACGTGCTCTCCGCGTGGAGCAAGGGCGAGAAGCTCACCTTCAAGGCGAACCCGCGGTACTGGGGCGGCGCGCCGAAGGTGAGGACGTTCACGATGGCGGTCATCGCCGACGACAACGTGCGGGCCACCAGGCTGCGTTCCGGTGACCTCGACGGGGCGGTCCTGCCGCCCAATCTGGCCGCCACGTTCAAGAAGGACGGCTCCAGGAAGACGTACGACGCGAAGTCCTACGACTTCCGCACCGTCACCCTGCCCAGCGCGGGCGAGGTCACCGGCGACCGGGCGATCCGGCAGGCGCTCGACGCCGTCGTGGACCGCGAGGCCATGGTGGACAAGGTGCTCGACGGCGCGGGCCGGCCGGCGTACGGGCCGCTGCCGGTCGACGACCCCTGGTTCGCGCGGGGCATCGAGCGCGACCCGGACCTGGGCCGGGCGCAGCGGATCCTCGACGCGGCGGGCTGGAAGGCCGGCGAGGACGGTGTCCGTGCCAAGGGCGGCGAGCGGGCGGCGTTCACGCTGCTCCACCCCTCGGGCGACAAGGTCCGCCAGGATCTCGCCCTGGCCTACGCCTCCGACGCCAAGAAGGCCGGCATCGCGGTGACGGTGGAGAGTGCGACATGGGAGGTCATCGAGCCGCGGATGAAGGACGACGCGGTGCTCGCCGGATTCGGCAGCACCGGCGACCCCGACTTCGGCCTGTACACCCTGCTGCACTCCTCCCTCGCGGGCGACGGCTTCAACAACATGGCCCGCTACCGCGACGCGACCGTGGACAAGGCCCTCGACACCGGCCGCCGCAGCTCGGACACGGCGACCCGGCAGGACGCCTACACCACGCTCCAGCGGGCGCTGGTGAAGAACCCGGGATACACGTTCCTCACCCACATCGACCACCTGTACGTCCTCGCGGACCGCTGGGACGGTCCGACCACCCAACTGGAGCCGCACGAACACGGCTTCGCCAGCGGCCCCTGGTGGAACATCGAGGACTGGCAGCCGAAGAAGTGACCGCCGCATCCCTGCCCTGGGGAGCGATGGCGCGGCTGGCGGGACGGCGGACCCTGACCGCCGTCCCCGTCCTTCTCGTCGTCACCTTCGGGGTCTTCGCCATCGCCGCCGCCTCCCCCTTCGACCCCGTCAAGGCGTACGCCGGCACGGCCGCTCTCGGCGCCGACCGGGAGACCCTGGACCGGCTGCGGGACAACCTGGGCGCGGACCGGCCGTTCACCGCCCGCTGGTGGGAGTGGCTGACCTCCGCTCTCGGCGGCGACCTGGGCCACTCCACCGTGCTGCGGCAGCCGGTGGCGCAGGTCATCGGTGAACGCCTGGTGTGGTCCTCGCTGTTGTGCGCGGTCGCGTTCGTCGCGGCCGTGCTCGTCGGCACCCTGCTGGGGGTGCTGGCCGCCCGTCGCCCCGGCTCGTGGCTCGACCGGATCGTCAGCTCGCTCGCCTACACCCTGGAGGCGGCGCCGGTGTTCTGGATCGCCCTGCTGGCCGTCTGGCTGTTCGCCCTCCACCTGGGCGTCCTTCCGGCGGGCGGCCTCACGGACACCGCCAGCGAACAGGTCACCGCGGGGCAGGTGGCGCGTCATCTCGTGCTGCCCGCGGGAGTGCTCGCCGTGTCCCAACTCCCTTGGTTCACGCTGTATGTACGGCAGGGGGTCGCGGACGCGCTGGCGGAGGACCCGGTGCGCGGCGCACGCGCGCGGGGCCTGAGCGAACGCACCGTGCTGCTCGGGCACGCCTTGCGTTCCGGACTCCTGCCGGTGCTCACGCTGATCGGCTCCCGCGTTCCCGAACTCATCACCGGCGCGCTGCTGGTGGAGAGCGTCTTCAGTTGGCCCGGTATCGCCGCGGCCACCGTCGAGGCGGCCACCGCCGTCGACTTCCCCCTGCTGGCGGCGCTCACGACGCTGGCCACCGCCGCCGTCCTCGTCGGCAACCTGCTCGCCGATCTTCTGTACGCGCTGTTCGACCCGAGGGTGAAGCTCAGTGACATGTGACTCCCATGGCTGAGGCCATGACCGATACGCAGGCAGAGCGGCGGACCGGGAAGCCGTCCGGGACGGTATGGCGCTCCGCCGGCACCAGCCGCCGTTCCACGCGCGCCCTGCGGGTGCGGACCTCGGTCGCGCTGGTGGCCGTGACCGTCCTCGCCGTCCTCCTCGTCCCGCCGCTGGTCCGGCTCGACCAGCAGGCCGTCGACCTGTCCGCCAAGCTGCTGGCGCCGTCCTGGGCGCACCCGTTCGGCACCGACGACGTCGGCCGGGACCTGCTGCTGCGCTGTGTCTACGGGCTGCGGGTGTCGCTGCTCGTCGGCGCGGCCGCCGCGCTCACGGCGACGCTGATCGGGACGGCCGTCGGGGCCACCGCCGGGGCCCTGGGGGGCTGGGCGGACCGGGCCCTCATGCGGGTCGTCGACACCGTGTCCTCCGTACCGCATCTGCTGCTGGGCATCTTCATTGTCGCGATGTTCCGGCCGGGCGTCTGGCCGGTGGTGGTCTCGGTCGCGCTGACCCACTGGCTGTCGACGGCCCGGATCGTCCGCGCCGAGGTCCTCTCGCTGCGCTCCCGCCCGTACATCGACGCCGCCGTCTCGGGCGGGGCGTCCCGGTGGCGGGTGCTGGTACGGCATCTGCTGCCCGGTGTGCTGCCGCAGGCCGCGCTGGCCGCCGTGCTGATGGTGCCGCACGCCATGTGGCACGAGTCGGCGCTGTCCTTCCTCGGGCTGGGCCTGCCCACCCATACGGCGAGCCTCGGCACGCTGATCCAGAGCGCGCGGGGTTCGCTGCTGGCCGGCCAGTGGTGGCCGACTCTCTTCCCCGGCCTGTTCATCATCGTCCCCACGCTGGCCGTCGCGGGTCTGGCCGGTGCCTGGCGGGAACGGATCAACCCGCGCCGCCGATCGGAGCTGATGCTGTGACGGAGCGATCACCTCGCCAACAAGGGCCGCGTGAGCCGGTGTTGTCGGTGCATGGGCTGTCGGTGCGGTTCGGGATGCCGGGTGGGCGCCGGGTCGCCGCCGTCACGGACGTCCGCTTCGACGTGGCGCCCGGCGAGTGCCTCGCCCTGATCGGCGAGAGCGGCTGCGGCAAGTCCGTCCTCGCGTCGGCCCTGTTGGGGCTGCTGCCCGCCAACGCCGAGACCGCCGGGGAGGCCAGGCTCGGCGGCCTCGACCTGCTCACCGCCGGCGAACGCACCCTCGCCCGTGCCGTACGGGGGCGCCGGATCGGGCTCGTCCCGCAGAGCCCGGCCGCGCATCTGACCCCGGTCCGCACCGTCCGCTCCCATCTGGAGGAGACGGTCGCCGCGCTGACCGGCGTACGGGGTCGCGCGGCCGTGCGCAAGACGGCCGAGGCGTGCGCCGCGCGTACGGCGTTCCCCGCGGACCATCTCGACCGGCATCCGCACGAACTGTCCGGCGGCCTCGCCCAGCGCGCCGCGACCGCCCTCGCGCTGGTCGGTGACGCGCCGTTGCTGCTGGCCGACGAGCCGACCACCGGGCTCGACCGTGATCTGGTGGAGCACACGGTCGACGCGCTACGGCGCCATGTCGCCGACGGCGACCGGGCCTTGCTGCTGATCACCCACGATCTGGCCGCGGCCGAGCGGATCGCCGACCGGGTGGCCGTCATGTACGCGGGCCGCATCGTCGAACTGGCGGACGCGGAAGCCTTCTTCGGCGCCCGCGGTCCCCGACACCCCTACAGCCGGGCCCTCCTTCGGGCCCTCCCCGACCGGGGCTTCACCCCCATTCCCGGGCTGCCTCCCGAACTCGGCGACCTCCCCGACGGCTGCGCCTTCGCCCCGCGCTGCGACCGCGCCACCGGCCTGTGCGCGGAGCTGCCGTCCGGTTCGGTCGCCTGCCACCATCCGCACGTCCCGGAGGACGCCCGTGCTTGAACTGCGCGCCATCACCGCCGGATACGACCGGCACGCGCCCGTGGTGCGCGGGGCGTCCCTGACGGTGGCGCCCGGCGAGGCCGTCGGCCTGCTCGGCCCGAGCGGCTGCGGCAAGTCGACCCTCGCCCGCGTCGCCGCCCTGCTGCACCGCCCCGACGCGGGGGCCGTCCTCCTCGACGGCGCCCCCGTGCGCGGCTGGCGGCACCGCGCCCCGCGCGCACTCCGCACCGCCTTCGGCGTCGTCTTCCAGCAGCCCCGGCTCTCCGCGGACCCCCGGCTGCGGCTCGCCGACCTGATCGCGGAACCGCTGCGCGCCACCGGCCGCCGCGACGCGCTGCCCGAGCGGGTGGCCGGCCTCGCCGCGACCGTCGGCCTGACCCCGGACCTTCTCCTGCGGCGCCCTCACGAGGTCAGCGACGGCCAGCTCCAGCGCGCCTGCCTGGCCCGCGCCCTGGTGCTGCGGCCGCGCTGGCTGATCTGCGACGAGATGACGGCCATGCTCGACGCCTCCACCACCGCCGCGCTCGTCACGGCCGTCGAGGACTACCGCCGCACCACAGGCGCCGGACTGCTCGCCGTCGGCCACGACCGCACCCTCCTGCACCGGTGGTGCGACCGGACGGTCCACTGGAAGGCGCTGGGCGCCCGCGCCGACGGCTCCGTGCCCGTCTGACAGCCCGCCGGAATGGCGGCATCGCGGCGCCGCGGCGAAGCTGGGAAGCCGAGGCCAGCGAGGGAGGAACGGTGGGCAACCTTGTCGTCGTAGGCGTGGACGGCTCGGCGTCGAGTCTTGCCGCGGTGGAGGAGGCCGCGCGAGAGGCCGGGCGGCGCCGTGCGGAGCTGCGGGTGGTGCACGCCTTCAGCTGGCCGGTGCGGCCCGTGTACTCGCCGCCGGACCCGGCGCCGCTGGAGCGCCTCGTGCACGAGGCGGCGGAACGTGCCCGGGCGGTCGTGCCGGGGCTCGAGGTCACCGAGGCCGTGGAGAAGGGCGACGCGGTGGCCGTGCTGGAGGCCGAGTCGCGGACCGCTGACCTGGTGGTCGTCGGTCCCCGGGGGGTCGGGGGGTTCATGGGCGTGCTGCTGGGGTCGACGGCGGCGTCCCTGGCCGCCCACAGCCGGTGCCCGGTGCAGGTGGCGCGCGAGGAACCGGCCGGAGACGGGCCGGTCGTGCTGGCCGCCGACGGCTCCCCGGCCGCCGAGAAGGCGGTCGAGTTCGCCTTCTCGGAGGCGGCGCTGCGCGGGGCCCGGCTTCTGGCCGTGCACGTCTGGCTGCCGGACTACGCCCCGGCCGGCATGGGCACCGAGAGCGCGGAACGCCTGCTGGCCGAGGCCCTCGCCGGCCACAGCGAGAGCTACCCGGACGTCACGGTCGAACAGGAGATCCTGAGCGGCGAGACCCGCGAGACCCTGATCGAGGCGAGCCGCACCGCCCAGCTCCTGGTCGTCGGGGCCCGAGGCCGCGGCGGCTTCGCGGGCCTCCTCCTGGGCTCGGTGAGCCAGGCCCTCCTCCACCACGCCCACTGCCCGGTGACGGTCGTCCGCGGCACGGGGTGACCGGTACGGCTCCAGGCGGAGAGCAACCGACCCCCGGGTCGAACAGGCCCGTCAGGCCGTCAAATGGCGTTGGAGCCAGTCTGCCGCTGTTCGGCGGTACAGGCGGCGGTTGTCGGCGCGGAGGAAGTCGTGGCCTTCGTCGCGGAGGGTGAGGAGTCGGGCCGGGAGGCCGCGGTCGCGGGCGGCTCGGACGAACTGTTCGGATTCCGCCGGGGGGACGTTGGTGTCGTGTTCGCCGTGGACCGCGAGCACGGGGACGCGCAGGGCGTCGATGCGGGTCATCGGGGAGAGTTCGCGCAGCAGGTCGCGGTCGTGGTCGGGGTGGCCGTACTTGTGGGCGGCGGACTCCGCGAGCCAGGGTTCCGTGCCGGCGAAGAAGGTCGCGAAGTCGGACATGCCGCAGACGGCGACGCCGGTGCGGAACAGGTCCGGGTGCCGGACCAGGGAGGCGAAGGTGAGGTAGCCGCCGTAGGAGCGGCCCATGACGGCGAGGCGGGTCGGGTCGGCGGGGCCCGCGGGGACGGTGTGCGCCGCGCAGTCGGCGACGTCGTCGAGGGCGGCGAACCGGCCGGTGCCGAGGTCGGCGTCGACGAAGCTCCTGCCGTGGCCGGAGGAGCCGCGGACGTCGGGGGCGAAGACGTCGAGGCCGCGGCCGGTCAGCTCGTGGTAGAGCGGGTTGAAGACGGGGCGTTCCTGTTCCTCGGGCCCGCCGTGCAGATGGATCACGCAGGGCGCCGGTTCGCCCGGGGCGCGGCCGGGCGCGCGGTAGTACCAGCCGCTCAGGGGCAGTCCGTCGCGTGCGGTGAGCCGGAGGAGGACGGGGCGTACGGGCGGGCGGCCGGGCGGGACGGCGTCCTCGTCGCGGGAGGACCAGCGGGTGCGCAGCAGGGTGACGCCCTCCGTCACCGACCAGACGCCGGGGCGGCGCTGGGAGCCGGACAGGGCCGGCAGCAGGTGGCGCGGTCCGGTGACCGTCACTCGGGTGACGACCTCGTGGGGCAGCGGGACGGGTGTCGTGGGCAGAGGGCCGTGCGGGGGGCGGGTGGGGAGGGTCTCGACGAGTTCCAGTTCGCTGGCGCCGCGCGCGTTCCAGGACAGGGCCGCCGTACGGCCGTCGTGGGAGAGCGCGAGGAGGTCGAGGTCGCCGTCCGGCCGTTCGGCGACGACGGTGCGGCCGGGCGAGCGTCCTTCGGCGTCGAGGGTGACGGCGAGGAGGGCGGCGTACTCGCGGTCGTCGTCGCTGCGCAGCCACAGGGTCCGGCCGTCGGGTGAGAAGCGTCCGATCCACGGGTCGCCGTCGGCGACCGGCACGGTGCAGGTCGTCGCCGCGTCGGCGGTGCGCCGGACGACCGCCTCGCGGCGTCCGCGCGGGCCCCGGCGCAGCAGCACGAGCGCGCCGTCGTGGCTGATGTCGCACACGCGCAGGGTCGCGGCGTGGGTCTCGGTGGCGAGCAGGACGGGGGACGCCAGGCCGTCGGGGTCGATCAGATACGCCGACAGGCCGCCGTCGGAACGGACCGAGGAGGGGACGGGCGGGGTCAGTTCCTCGACCACGGTCACGGTCCCGCCGGTCGGGGGCGAGCCGGTGTACGGGGTGCCGCCGAGGAGGGTGGCGCGGCCGTCCCGGTCCCCCCAGTGCGAGGCAGGGGTGGCGTCGGCGGCCGGTGCGGTGAGGGTGACGGCGACGGCCGAGCCGTCGTGCGCCCAGCAGCCCAGGTGGGCGGTGCTGTCGGGGTCGGCTCCGGCGAGGACGCGGCGGCCGGAGCCGTCGGGCCGTACGCACAGCACGCGCGTGTGCTCGCCGCCGCCGGGCGCGGTGGTGTAGGCGATCCAGCGGCCGTCCGGCGACCAGGAGACCTCTTTGACGGGGTCCGGGGCGGAGTCGAGCAGCCGTGCCTCGCCGCCGTCCACCGGCCCGGCCCAGAGCTGGGGCACTCCGCCGCGGTCGCAGATGAAGGCGGCCTCGGTGCCGTCGGGGTCGGCGGAGGGGTACCAGCAGCCGTGGGCGTGCAGCCGGGTCACGGCGTCGCGCGGACCGCTGGTCACCGGCAGGGCGACGGGCACGGGTGCCGGTGCGGCGCGGCCGTCTCCCGCCGCCCGGCCCGGGGCGCCCGGCACGGTGGTCACCGCCCCGGCCGGGGGCGGCGGTGTGCTCCGTTCGCCGGTCGTCACGTGATCCCGTGCGTCTGAAGCCATATCTCCAGCAACGCTACCTGCCACAGCGCGTTCGCTCCCCGTCTGGTGCGGTGCTCGTCGGGTGCCTCCAGGAGCCGGGAGACGTACGGCTCCCGGAAGAGGCCGCGGTGCCTGGCCTCGGGCGCCTCCAGCGCCTCGCGCACCCGTTTCAGGACGGGTCCCGCCATGTGCCGGATGGCGGGGACCGGGAAGTAGCCCTTGGGGCGGTCCACGACGTCACGGGGCAGCAGCCGGCGCCCCGCCGTCTTCAGGACGCCCTTGCCGCCGTCGGCCAGTTTGAGTCCGGGCGGGCAGGCCGCGGCCAGTTCGACGAGTTCGTGGTCGAGGAACGGCACGCGGGCCTCCAGCCCCCACGCCATGGTCATGTTGTCGACGCGTTTGACCGGGTCGTCGACGAGCATCACGTGCGTGTCCAGGCGCAGGGCCGCGTCCAGGGCGGTCTCGGCGCCGGGGACCGCCATGTGCTCGCGGACGAAACGGCCGGAGACGTCGTCGTCGGCCAGCATGCCGGGTTCGAGGACGTCGGCGAGGTCGGCGTGCGGCCGGTCGAAGTAGGTGTCGGCGTACCGTTCGGCGGCGTCCGGGCGGGCGGCCTCGGCGAGCCGCGGGTACCAGTGGTAGCCGGCGAGGACCTCGTCGGCGCCCTGCCCGCTCTGGACGACCTTCACCTCCTTGGACACCTGCTCGGACAGCAGATAGAAGGCGACCGCGTCATGGCTGGTCATGGGCTCGCTCATCGCGGCGACGGCGCCGTCGAGCGCGGTGGAGACCCGGTCGGAGGGGACCATCAGCCGGTGGTGGTCGGTGCCGAACTCGCGGGCCACCAGGTCGGAGTAGGGGAACTCGTCGCCGTCCTCCCCGGCCTCGGACTCGAATCCGACGCTGAACGTCATCAGGTCCCGCTGCCCCTCCTGGGCCAGCAGCGCGACGATCAGGCTGGAGTCGAGGCCGCCGGAGAGCAGCACGCCGACGGGGACGTCGGAGACCATGCGGCGGCGTACGGCGGTGCGCAGCGCGTCGAGCAGGGCGTCGCTCCAGTCGGCGGCGGTCATGTCCGCGTCCTCGGCCCGGCGGGTGTACGACGGCTGCCAGTAGACGTGGTCGCGGTGGGTGCCGTCGGGTTCCACGACGCGCACGGTGGCCGGCGGGAGCTTGCGGACGCCGTTGAGGACGGTGCGCGGGGCGGCGACGGTGGCGTGCCAGCTCAGGTACTGGTGGACGGCGACCGGGTCGAGGGAGGTGTCCACGTCACCGCTGGCGAGCAGCGCGGGCAGGGAGGAGGCGAAGCGGAGCCGGTCCGGGGTGCGGGCCAGGTACAGGGGCTTGATGCCGAGCCGGTCCCGGCCGAGCACGACCCGTCCGGAGCGGTGCTCGACGAGGGCGAAGGCGAACATGCCGTAGAAGCGCTCGACGCAGGCGGTGCCCCACTGGCGGTACGCCTTGAGCACCACCTCGGTGTCGGAGGTGGACATGAAGCGGTGGCCCAGGCCGCGCAGTTCCTCGCGCAGTTCCCGGTAGTTGTAGACGCAGCCGTTGAAGACGGCGGTGAGGCCGGCCTGCGCGTCGGTCATGGGCTGCGCCCCGAGGTCCGACAGGTCGATGATCTTCAGTCGCCGGTGTCCGAGGGCCGCCGCGCCGTGGGTCCAGATGCCCCCGTCGTCGGGTCCGCGTTCGGCGAGCCGTTCGCTCATGCGCTCGACGGCGGCGAGGTCGGGACGGTGACCGTCGAAGCGGATCTCCCCGCTCAGACCGCACATGACGGGGCGCCTCCCTCACGGTCGGCAGCGGGGGACGTGGGGTCGCGGTGGAGGGACGGGTCGTGGGAGTGGCCGGACGGATCGTGTGAGTGGGGGGACGGATCGTGGGTGTCCATGTCATTCACCTGCGGGTCAGCGGCCGTACGGACGGGGCGGGGCCCGTCACGTCGGCGGCGGGAAGGTTCTCACGGGGGGTATCGGTGCGCATGCCGGCCGTGCCGCGGGGCGCGCGTTCCCCGCGGGTCTCGGCGATCAGCATGTCGACACAGGCGAGCAGGTCCTCGTCCTGTGCCGTACGGCGGATGCGGCGGGCCGCGCTGCCGTCGGCGAGGGCCGCCTCGGCCAGCGCGCGGACGGTCTCCAGGTCGCCGTGCGCCTCCAGGGCGGGGCGCAGCCGCGCGAGCAGCGTGCGCACGACCTGGGCCGCGGGTGCCTCCCGGTGGGTCTCGGGGTCCACCAGGTTGCCTTCGAGTCCGGCGCGGGCGGCCCGCCAGGAGGCGCCGCGCAGCCATTCGTGCCGGCCGTCGCACTCGGGGGCGCCGCCGTGGGCGCGCCGGTGGTCGAGGCGGTCGCGGGCGTCGGTCACCAGGGCGCGGAACAGTCCGGCGACGAGCACGACGGTCTCGGCGCGCGGGCAGGAGTCGCAGACGCGCAGTTCGAGGGTCTTCAGGTGGTCGGACGGGCGGAGGTCGTAGTAGATCATCCCGGCGTCGCTGATGGTGCCGGTCCGCACCAGGTCGCTCACCATGGCGTCGTACTCGTCGGCACTCGCGAAGCAGCCGGCCGGGCCGGCGGTGGGCCAGCGCTGCCACAGCAGGGTGCGCCAGCTCGCGTAGCCGGTGTCGGTGCCCTGCCAGAACGGCGAGCTGGCGGAGAGGGCGAGCAGGACGGGCACCCAGGGCGAGATCGCGCACATGATCCGTACGGCGGTGTCGCGGTCGGGCACGTCCACGTGGACCTGGGCGCCGCAGATGAGCTGTTCGTCGGCGACCGTGCGGTAGTCCTCGACCATGTGGCGGTAGCGCGCGCCCTCGGTGGGGTGCGGGGCGACGGCGGGGGCGAGCGGGGCGGTGCCGGCGGCGACCACGGCGAGCCCCAGCGAGGCGGCGGCCGCGTCGAGGCGCCGTCTGGTGGTGACGAGGTCGGTGTGGAGGTCGTCCAGGGAGGTGTGCACCTCGCTGTTGGACTCCACCGTGGAACGGTGCAGCTCGGTGGTGAAGGTACGCCGGGGCAGTCGTCGCAGGATGGGGTCGGCGCGTGGCACGAGCAGCCCGCTCTCCACCTCCAGGACGTGGAACTCCTCCTCCACTCCGATACGAACGCTCACGGTCACTCCTCGGGGCGATACGGAAGGCTGCCCGCTGCCTGTTCGGGACGTCTCGGGACTGCCGAGTCACCAGAACGCCGCTTTTCAAGCCCACCCGCCCATGTGAAACACACAACTCTCAGATGAGCGGTTTCGGGGGGTGCGGGTCTCCACGGGGCCCGGCGTGGCGCACGGGCCGGGCCGGCTGCCGTGTGATCAGGCGGCGGCGACGGTGACGCAGCGGCCGGGTGGGTCCGTCGTGACGACGTCGTGGTACCGCGCGTCGGTCAATGCCTGCCCCCGATCCTCGGAGCGTGCTCCGGTCCCGCCGGGCACGGGGCGTTCGGCCCGTCCACCAACGTAGCCCCGGGGGTGTCTCCCTGCGACTCGGGCGGGGCCATGACACGGCGCACGCCGAGTTGCCGGTGCCGGGGCCCACCGGGTTAATGAAGGGGCGGCCGTGCCGGCGGGCGGGAGGCATCGCTGTGACGGAAGACCAGGTGTTCTGGGGCCTCGGCCTGATCGTCGCGCTGGCGGCCGGCAGCCAGGTCCTCGCGAGCCGGCTGCGGATCCCGGCGCTGATCGTCCTGCTCCCCGTCGGGTTCACCGCCGGTGCCCTCACCGACGCGGTCAACCCCGAGCGGCTGCTCGGCGACGCCTTCTCCCCGCTGGTCTCGCTGGCCGTGGCGGTGATCCTCTACGACGCCGGACTGGGCCTCGACCTGGAACGGTTCCGGGCGCACACCCGGCGGGTCGTGGTGCGGCTGATCTGGCTCGGGACGCTGGTCACCCTGGTCTGCGCGACCCTCGTGGCCCGGCCGCTGCTCGGGATGTCCGAGGGGGCGGCCGTGATGCTCGCGGCGATCCTGGTGGTGTCCGGGCCCACGGTCGTCGGTCCGCTGCTCGCCTTCGTCCGGCCCACCGAACGGTTGCAGCGGATCCTCGTCTGGGAGGGGTCGCTGATCGATCCGGTGGGCGCCGTCCTGGGCGCGCTGGTCTTCCACGCCGTCTCGGCCGGTCAGCGCGCCGGGGTGGGGAGCCAGCTCGGCCACTTCGCGGTGAGCGCGGCGGTGGGTGTGGTGGGCGGGGTCGTCGGGACGGTCGTGGTCACGGCGGCGCTGCGCCGGCTGCGGCTCGGTGAGGTGCTGGGCAGTACCGTGCAGCTCGCGGCGGTCGTCGCGGTGGCGGCCGGCTGCGACGTCGTCCGGGACGACACCGGGCTCATCGCCGCCGTTCTGATGGGGCTGGCGGTGGCGAACCTGCCGGGGTCGGGCGTCTCCGCGCGGCGGCCGTTCTTCGAGACCCTGGTGAATCTGATCATCGGTCTGCTGTTCGTCTCCATCTCGGCCACCGTCACCCCGCAGTCCCTGCGGCACGTGGTGCTGCCCGCGCTGGGGCTGGTGGCGTTCCTGGTCCTGGTGGTCCGGCCGCTGATCGCGGCCGCGTCGACGCTCGGGACGGATCTGCCGGCCGGGGAACGGGGGTTCATCGGGTGGATGGCCCCGCGCGGGATCGTGGCCGCGGCCACCGCCTCGACGTTCTCCGCGCCGCTGGTGGACAAGGGGGTGGCCGGGGCGGCGAGGATCCTGCCGGCGGTGTTCGTGGTGATCGTCGCCACCGTCACGCTGTACGGGCTGAGCGCGGCGCCGGTGGCGCGGCGGCTGGGCGTGCTGCGGTCGGCGCGGTCCCGGCCGCTGCTGGTGGGCGGGGATCCGTGGGTGGTGGACCTGGGGCGGGCGCTGCGTTCGGCGGGGCTCGACGTGATGATGTGGGCGGGGCGGGAGGAGGAGCGTACGGCGATCCGCGCCGCCGGGATCCCGCTGGCGCCGGGGGAACTCTTCGCCGCGGCCACCGGCGCCGGGGCGGAACTCGAGGGCCTGACCGACGTGCTGCTCCTGACCGGCGAGGACGACTTCAACGCGCTGGCGGCCACCAATCTGGAGGGGACCGTCGAAGGCACGGTCCACCGGCTGGGACCGCCCGCCGGAAGCCAGGGCGTGATCGCGCCCTACGCGAGCGGCCGGGTCCTCTTCACCCCCGACCTGACCGGCCCCGAACTGACCCGCCGCCACACCGAGGGCGCCCGGGTCGTGACACACCGACTCGAAGGCGACGTCCCCTTCCCGGCCCCCCACCGCCTCCTGTTCCTGATCCGCGACGACGGCCTCCTCCTCCCCGTCACCCGAACCGACACCCCGACCCCGAGACCGGGCGACCTGGCCGTACTCCTGACCGACTGACGTGCGCCGGGCGCCGCCCCGGCGGCATGTTCCCGAAAGGATGAATGACCCGGTGGGACGGCGTGTCGCCGGACGGCAGACCGCACGCTTCGTCTCCGGGAACCGCGGAAGCGGGCGGCGGACTCAGGGGGCAGGTGTGGCACAGCGGCAGCGGCCGACGTCGTTACGGGACCGGGCGCGCTACCTGTTCGACAGGACGCTCGCGCGCAGCACGGGCGCGCTGCTCGGCTGGCTGGCCCTGTGCTGTCTGGCGGTCGTCGTCCCGGTGAGCGCCCTGCTGGTGTGGACGGACCCCGCCGCGCCGCGCTCCCTGTCCGGGCGGCTCACGGCCGTGTGGCGCACCAGCGCGGAGACGCTGCGGCTGGGCGGGGTGACGGGCGCGCCGCTGCGGATGCTGCTGTCGGTGCTGCTCGGGCTGATCACCCTGCTGTGCGTGTCGACGCTGGTCGGGGTGATCACCACGGGTCTGGGCGACCGGCTGACGGAGTTGCGCCGGGGCCGTTCGACGGTCCTGGAGCGCGGTCACGCGGTGGTGCTCGGCTGGTCGGACCAGGTGTTCACGGTGGTCGGCGAGCTGATCGCCGCGCGGGCCGAGGAGGGCGGGGGCGTGGTGGCGGTGCTCGCCGACCGGGACACCGCCGAGATGCAGACGGCGCTCGCGCCCGCGCCGGGGACCGCTCCCGGGGTCCGGCTGGTCTGCCGTACCGGCTCGCTGACGGATCCGGCGGCGCTCGCGCTGGTCACCCCGGCCGCGGCGGCCTCGGTGCTGGTGCTGCCGGCCGAGGGGGCCGACGCCGACCTGGAGGTCGTACGGACCCTGCTGGCGCTGCGGGCCGCGCTCGGGGCGCGGACCGGGCCGCCGGTGGTGGCGGCGGTGCGCGACGAGCGGCATCTGCCGGCCGCGCGGCTGGCGGCCGGACCGCTGGGGACGGTGCTGGAGACCGAGGTGACGACGGCGCGGCTGCTGGTGCAGGCGGCGCGGCGCCCCGGGCTGCCGGCGGCGCTGCGCGACCTGCTGGACTTCGCAGGGGCCGAGTTCCATGTGGTGGACGCGCCGGACCACCTGGTGGGACAGGATTTCGGTGGGATCGCGCTGTGCTTCGAGGCGTCCTGCGTCGTCGGGTTCCTGACCGCGGACGGCCGTGCGCTGCTCGCCCCGGCGCCGGACACAGTACTCGCGGCCGGGGACCGGCTCGTGGTCGTCGCCCGGGACGCGGTGACCGCCGCCTCCGCCGTGCCCGTCGACTGCCGTCCGGCCGTCGACCCCACGGCCATGGCGGCGGGCGGGCCGGAGGCGCCGGAGCCGTCGCGGGTGCTGGTGCTCGGCTGGAACCGGCGGGCGCCGCTCGTGGTCGACCTGCTGCGCCGCACCGTCGGTCCGGGGTCCCGCCTGGACGTGGTCACCGGGCCGAACGGCGGCGCGCGGCCCACGACGGGCCCGGACGGCACGGACCGCCTCGATGTCGTGTTCCGCCCCGGAGACCCGGTCCGGGAGGAGACGCTGCGCGGCCTCGACGTGTTCGGTTACGACCGTGTCCTGGTCCTCGCGCCGGATCCGGAGGCCGGTGCCGAACGGCCCGACGACCGCACCCTGCTGACCCTGCTGGTGCTGCGGTCGCTGGAGGAGGAGACGGGCCGGGCGCTGCCGGTGGTGGCGGAGCTGTGCGAGCACCGCAGCCGGGCGCTGGCGCCGCTGGGCCCGGCGTCCGACGCGGTCGTCCGGGGTGAACTCACCGCGCTGCTGATGGCGCAGATCGCGCACGGCCCGGAACTGGCCGCGGTGTTCGAGGAGTTGTTCGCCGCCCGGGGCGGCGCGCTCGCGCTGTGTCCGGCCGGGGACCATGTGACGCCCGGCCGTGAGGCGTCCTTCGCCACGGTGGTCGCGGCGGCCCTGGAGCGGGGCGCGTGCGCGATCGGGTACCGCGCGCACGGCGCCGGCCGTAGCGGGGGACTTCGGCTCTGCCCCCGCAAGGACGAACGGCGGGTGTGGGGCGCCGAGGACGAGATCCTCGTCCTCACGGCGGCACCCGGCGGGAGCGAGGACGCGCACCGCACCGACGGCGGGCGGGACCGGGTGCCGCGGATGCGGCTGTCCCACGAGGGAGGCGATTCGCCGAGCGGGCTATCCCTTGGGTGAAGTGGGTGAGGTGGGTGCGGGCGACGGTGACGGTGCCTGCGGTGCGGGCGCGTTCGCGCTCTCGTCCGCCGCCGTCTGCGTCCCCGCGCCGCCCGGATGGCGCAACGCGCACAGGAAACCGATGCCGAGGGCGATCGCCATGCCATAGAACACCCACTGGTTGGCCTCGGCGAAGTCCATCCGGATCGAGGACATCGCGTCGCGCATCGCCGTCGCGGCCGGGCTGTCGCCGGTCGGGGTACGGGCGTCCGCGTTCCCGGTGACCGCCTCGGTCACGTCCCTGGCCACCGAGTTCGCCGTCGCCGAGGACACCCCGCGCTCCTGGAGTGTGTCCACCACCTTGTCCGTCATGGTGTGCGTCAGCATCGTGCCGAAGACGGCCATGCCGACGCTCGCCGCGTAGTTGCGGACGGTCTGGGTGATGCCGGTGACCTCGCCGTACGAGGCGTCGATGGCGCGGTTGACGGCGTCCGTCGAGGCGGGCGCGAGGATGAAGCCGATGCCCGCGCCGGCCAGCGCCGCGTAGGGCCACTGGTCGTGCATGGACAGGTCGGTGAGCTTGCCGGCCCACAGCGCGAAGCCGACGGCCCCGACCACACAGCCGGTCTTCATCGCCGGGCGGGCGCCCCGCTTGTCGAGGATCCGGCCGCCCCACTGGGAGGCGATCGCGAACCCCACGAAGAAGTACAGCAGGTACAGGGCCGCCTGGTTGGGCGAGGCGCTCAGCGAGACCTGGGCGTACACCGAGGCGAAGAAGAACAGGGGGACGAACGCCAGCATCGCGAAGAACAGCACCAGCGAGTCCACGGTGAAGGCGCGGTCGCGGAACACCGCGAGGTTGACCAGCGGGTGCCGGGTGCGCAGTTCGTAGCGGCAGAACACGTACAGCACGGCGAGGCCGCCCACGATGCAGGCCCAGGTGGCCACGCTGTCCCAGCCCCAGGCGGACGCCTGCTGGAAGCCGAGCACGCTGGCGCCCATGCCGACGGCGATGAGGACCGCGCCCTTGACGTCGAGGGACTCCGGGCGCCGCCGGTCGGAGATGTGGGCGACGGCGGTGAGGATCAGCGCGATGATCGCGACCGGCACGTTGACCCAGAAGATCGCCCGCCAGGTCCACGACGTCAGCCAGCCGCCGAGCAGCGGGCCCAGCGCGGTGAGGGCGCCGGTGAGGCCGAAGAACAGGGCCAGTGCCCGGCCCCGCCGTTCGACGGGGAACACCGCCACGACCACGGCGAGCGCGGCCGGGAAGAGCATCGCCGCGCCGAGACCCTGGGTCGCCCGGAAGATGATCAGCCAGGTCAGCGCGGCGTCGCCCTTGGGGACGCAGCCGCACAGCACCGAGGAGATCACGAAGACCAGCGTGCCCACGATGACGATGCGGCGGGGCCCCAGCAGGTCGGCGAGGCGTCCGCCGAGGGCGAAGAAGGCGGCCAGGGACAGCAGATAGGCGTTGATCACCCATTGCATGCCCGAGCCGGACAGTCCGAGTTCCGAGACGATGTCGGGGGCCGCGATGGACACGATCGTCTGGTCGATGAAGGTCATCGCCACCGCGAACATCATCGCCGCGAGCGCCACCGACTGATTGCCCGCGCGTCCGGCGCCCGGTGCGCTGCCGTCGCCTTGTGCATGAGTTCGGCTCACCCGGTCAGTCTGCGCCCGCTCCAGTGGGCCCGCACGCCGAGATCACGTGTGCCGAGGTGACGTATGACGGGCTTGTGCCGACGATGGTGCTGACCTGCGGGGCAGAACCCGGGGGTGGTGCGCGGAGCTCGCGCCCGAGCCGTCGTCCGAGGAGGAGAGCATGGCCCCGTCGAGTACGGCCCAGGACGCCAGGACCGGGGCCGGGGCCCCGCGCAGGATCGCCCTGGAGGGCGCGGGAGTACGGCTGTCGGCGCTGCTCGCCGAGCCCGCGGACGGCGCGCCGCGGGCCGCGGTCGTCGCCCTGCACGGCAGCGGGATGAACGCCGCGTACTTCCACGCGCGGGCCGATCCCCGGCTGTCGCTGCTGGCCCTCGGCCCCCGGCTGGGCTACACGGTCCTCGCGCTGGACCGGCCGGGATACGGGCGGTCGGCGTCGGCCGTGCCGGACGGGCAGCGGCTGGCGGAGCAGACCCGGACCGTGCGGGCCGCGCTCGCGGACTTCGCCGCCCGGCACGGCACCGGGGCGGGCACGTTCCTGCTCGCTCACTCGTTCGGCGGCAAGGTGGCGCTGACCGCGGCGGCGGACGACGGGGTCCCGGGGCTGCTGGGGCTGGACGTGTCGGGCTGCGGCCACGAGTACGCCGTGCCGCCGGGCGCGGTGTCGGACCTGGACGGTCCCGAGCGGCGGCGCCGCAACTGGGGTCCGCTGCGGCTGTATCCGCCGGGGACGTTCGTCGCGGGCGGGGCGTTCGTGGCGACGGTGCCGCCGCGGGAGTTCGCGGACCTGGAGGACTGGCCGCGGGTCCTGGACACCGCGGCGCCGCGGATCCGGGTGCCGGTGCGCTTCACCTTCGCCGAGCACGAGGGCTGGTGGCGGCACGACGACGCCCGGCTGCGGAGTCTGCGGGCCCGCTTCACGGCGGCGCCCCGCGTGGTCGTCGAGCGGCGGGCGGACGCCGGACACAACATCAGCCTCGGCTGGGCGGCCCGTTCCTACCATCTGAGCGCCCTGGCGTTCCTGGAGGAGTGCCTGGTGCGCGCCGAGGCGGCGCCGCCCGGGGCGCGGGTCTCCTGACCGTGCCCCGGGGCGTCCTGGGCACCGCCTTCCGCTCGGCCTTCCACACCGCGTTCAGCTCGGCCTTCCGCTCGCTGTCGGTGCGCAACTTCCGGCTGTTCGCGGCCGGTCAGGTGCTGTCCGTGTCCGGCACCTGGATGATGGTCGTCGGCCAGGACTGGCTGGTGCTGACCCTCACCGACTCACCGGGGACGGCGCTGGCGGCGGTGACGGCCGCCCAGTTCACGCCGATGCTGCTGCTGACCCTGTACGGCGGGCGGCTCGCCGACCGCCATGCCAAACGGCCCCTGCTGGCCTGGTGCAACGCGGCGTCCGGGGCCGGTGCGCTCGGTCTCGGGGTGCTGGTGGCCCTGGACGCGGCCCGGCTGTGGCATCTGCTGCTGTTCGGCTGCTGGCTGGGCACGGTCAACGCGGTGGAGGTGCCCACCCGGATGGCGTTCGTCGGCGAGCTGGTCGGCCCCGAACTGCTGCCGAACGCCTCGGCGTTGAGCGCCGCCTACTTCAACGTGGCCCGGGTGGTGGGTCCCGCGGCGGCCGGTCTGCTGATCGCGGTCGCCGGGGTGGGGCCGCTGATGCTGCTCAACGCCGTGAGCCATGTCGCCGTCGTGGTGGCCCTGCGGCGCATGGACCCCGCCGCGCTGCGGCCGGTCGCGCCGGGCGCCCCCGGCCGGATCGCCGACGGGCTGCGGTACGTGCGGGGGCGGCCCGATCTGGTCGTGACGCTGACGCTGGTGGCGTTCGTCGCGCTGTTCGGGATGAACTTCCCGCTCACGCTGCCGCTGCTGGCCAAGACCGTGTTCCATGCGAGCGCGGGCACGTTCGGGCTGCTGACCACGGCGTTCGCGCTGGGCTCGCTGGCGGGCGCGCTCGCCACCACGGCGCGCAGGACCCGTCCGTCGGCCCGGCTGGTGGCGGGCGCGGCCGTGGTGTTCGGCGTCCTGGAGGCGGCCTCGGGGCGGGCTCCCGGCTACGGCTCGGCGGCCGTGCTGCTCGCCGCGACCGGCTGTGCCGCGATCGTGTTCTCGCAGGCCGCCAACCACCGGGTGCAGTTGGGCAGCGATCCGCGCTACCGCGGCCGGGTGCTGGCCCTGTACACGCTGATCCTCCAGGGTTCGACGCCGGTCGGGGCGGTGCTCATCGGCTGGCTCACCACCCGCTTCGACGCGCGCGCCGGTCTGTACGCCGGGGGTCTGCTCTCCCTGGTGTCCGTGCTCGCCGTGGTGCTCGCCGACCGGCTCCGCCGCCGGCGCCGCACGGCGCGCACGGAGCGCACGGAGCGTGAGCGCGCCCGGCGGGCCGCGCCCGACCTGCGGTGACCGGCCGGTAGTACGTACCCGCCTACGTAGATCTACGGATGCGGCGGGCCGCCTCCTCGGATTGGCTTGCCGTACGCCGGAGGGGACGTCCCGCGCGCGCCCGCGTGTTGCCGGTCCCCGGCGGCCGGAAGGGGCCGCAGGCGGGTGGCGGGGGCCGCGGGCCGGGGGGCCCGGGACCGATTGTCAGTGGCCGCCGCTAGCGTTTGACCATCGTCGCACTGGGGCCGGGATTCCCCCGGCTGAACTGTGCTTTCTTCTTGTGCTCTTGACGCGGAAGGCTGTGGCTCGTGGGTTGGCTGTCGGCGGGTGACGGGTATGAAGTCGCCCTGGTGGAGGGGCGGGTGGCGGCACGCGCCACCTCGGGCCGGGCGGCGGGGCGGCAGTTGAAGTCGCTGCCGCGCGCCCTGAAGGACCACCCGGAGGTGGACCGGCTGCGGCGGTTCGCCGAGTGGCTGGACCGGCACGCCACGGCGTGCGTCGCGCAGACCGACGCCTGGATGGTGTCGTCACTGCCCGTGCCCACCGGTCTGCTGGCCCGGGTGTGGCCGGACGAGGCGTGGCAGCGCGCGCTGCGCGATCTGGCGGTGGTCGGCGACGACCCGGACGAGGTCGGATTCCTGCGCGGCGCCACCGAGTCCGGCGAGCTGCGGATCGTCAACCTCGACGGCGAGACGGTCCGGCTGTCCCCGCGCACGGTGACCCTGCCGCATCCGGTGCTGCTGCCGGACCTGGACGACCTGCGGGAGTTCGCCGCCGAGCTGGGGATCGTGCAGGGCGTCGAGCAGATACACCGGGCGACCTGGCGGCGGCCCGACGACCTGGCCCCGAAGGCCACCGAGGTGCGGGACTTCGCCGGCGGGTCGTTCCGCTCCCGGTTCGCGCTCGCCGCGCGCGCCTCCTCGCTGGGCTACCGGGTCTCCGGCGGCTACGCCACCGCCCGGGTGCGGGACGGCGGGCGGACCGTGGAGGCGTCGGTGTGGATCGGGGAGCCGTACTGGGACGACCAGGTGGAGACCGGTGCTCTCACCTGGCAGGACCAGGAGGGCCAGGCGCTCGCGCTGCGCGAGGTGGGCCCGGTGGCGTGGTCGGAGGGGATGCGGATGGCGGCGGCGCTGTACGCGGGGCGCGAGATCGAGGAGGGCAAGGACGCATGAGCGGGGGGACAGAGGTGTCGAGCGGGGGGACCGGGGTGCCGGGGACCGTGGTGTCGTACGAGGAGCTGCTGACGGCGGGCGGGGTGCTGCCGCCGGACACCGAGGGGGCCGGGGAGCGGGCGGTGCCGCTGACCACGCGCTCGTACCGGCATCCGGGGCTCGACGACCGGGTGGTGGTGCGGCTGGTCGCCGGGGAGCTGGGCGCGGCGGAGGATCTGGCCGCCGGATATCTGGGCCTGGAGCCGGACGCGGAGCCGGCCGTGGTGGGGCTCGGCCTGCGTCAGTCGCTGGGCTTCCCGGAGTGGGTGCTGGTGCATCATCCGCGGGACGGGCGGCACGCGTTGGGCGTCGTCCCCGATCTGGAGCGGGCGGCCCGGCAGGCCAAGTCCAAGCCGAAGGCGGCCCTGGACGCCTATCTGGAGCTGGGCGCCCGGCTCGCGGCCTCGGTGCCGCACTTCCTTCCGACGTTCTACGAGCAGGCCGGGCGGGTGTTCCTCGCCGAGGAGAACGCCACCTACGCGGCCCAGTTGTTCACCCGGGCCCGCAAGGCCGAGGCGGAGCACGGTCTGGTGGTCGAGGAGGAGCGGCTGGACGCCATCTTCCTGGAGTTCGCGCTGGCCGGCGCGCTGCCGGTGAAGGTGCTGTCGGGGTACGCGAAGGAGCTGGCCGCGCGGGTGCCGGCCGAGGAGGCGCTGCGCCGCTTCACCCGGCTGTGCCTGCGCCGCACGGCGGGCGGTCTGCCGCCGTCCGCGCAGATGGCGACCGACCTGCGCAGGCTGGCCCGGGCCGCGGGCCGGGACGCGGATCTGACGGAGCAGGAGTATCTGGCCGAGCTGCTCGGGCTGCCGGCCACGCTGCGCGCGGCGGCGGGCTGGTGGAAGGGGCACCGGGCGGCCCTGGTGGGGCTGGCGGCGCGCGAGCCGCGGGTGCGGGGCGCCCTGCTGGACCTGATCCCGTCCTGCCACGACGACGAGATGCCCGCGCTGTGGCTGGGCGTCCTGGAGGCGTCCGGTGCCGTGGCGGCGCTGTGGGACGGCTCGCTGCCGGAGGAGGAGCGGCCGCGGGACGGCGCGGCGGGCTGGCTGGAGCGGTTCCTGGCGTTCCGGGAGCGGGTGCGGTCCTGGCGCGGCTCCACCCGCATGGCGGAGCTGTATCCGCTGGTGGAGCGGGCCGCGGACCGGCTGCGGGAGGAACTCGCCGCCGCCGGGCGCGGGTTGCGCGTCGAGCACGACATCGACCTGATCGACCTGCTGCTGTCGCTGGACGTGCCGGTGGCCGACCCGGGCCGGGGCGCGCATCTGCCGCTGGTGCAGTGGGCGTCGGGCGAGGGGCACCGTGAGCTGCTGTCGCTGGGGGCCGACACGCGCTTCCACGACGCGTTCCTGCGCGGCGCCGAGCAGTTCTCGGACAACGAGCACACGCTGCGGGCGATCCGGCTGCTGGCGGTGTCGCCGGGCGGGCGGCCGCTGCTCACCGAGTGGGTGCGCCGGGTGGTGCGGCGGTTCACGGCCGTCGGCCTGCCCCAGCTCCCGGACGCGCTGAGCCGGCTGAAGTGGCTGCCCGCCGAGGCGCTGGCGCTGGCGGAGGACGAGGTCCGCGCGGCCGCCGCCACCGACCTCGCGCCGGTGCTGGCGCGCACCCTGCGGGCCGGTCTCTTCGACGAACTGGGCTGGCCCGCCTGGGAGGACGCGACGGCCACGCTCGTCCCGAGGAACGACGTCGAGGACGTGATCGTCGCCGACGCCTGGCCCCACCTCATCGTGGCGGGCGCCGCGCAGGCCCGGGTGATCGGCGCCGAGGGCACGGTCCTCACCCACGACCTGCGGATCCCCGCCGACGAGCGGTGGGGCGACCCCGGTTTCCATCATGTGGACGGCGAACTGCTCGTCTACTGGCGCAGCCGCGGCGACGGCCTGCGCGGCTACTGGCACACCCGCGCCGACCGCATCCAGACCATCGAGGGCCCGGGCACCACGCGGGGCACCGAGATGGACTGGTACCGGGGCGACCTTCCGGTCACCCTGCCGCTGCCCGGCGGCGGCCGGACCACCGGCGCCCGTGTCCTGTACGCCGGGGACACCACGCTGCCCGAGGAGCGCGCGATCATCTCCGACGGCGTCGCGCACTGGGTGTGGCGGTCCGCCGACGACGGGACGTACGGCTGGTTCGAGTACGACCCGGCGACCGGGGAGACCGGCCGGGCGAGCCTGCCCGCGTTCCTGGCCGACGCGCTGCGCGGCGCGCCCGCGGGCAGTGTCTTCGAGGGCGGCCGGCTGCGCCCCGCGCCGGCGTCCGGCCCCGGGCCCGCCGCCGCGCCGGTGGACGGTCTGGTCGGGCTGCGCCGGGTGACGCTGCCCGACGGCTCCCGGCGCACCGAGGACCTCGCCGGCCGCTCGGTGACCCTGCCCCGGTACATGAACTGGCCTGCCGCGCTGGTGGTGTTCCCCGGCGACGACCGGCCGCGTGCCGTCGTCCGCGGGGCCTGGCAGCTCGACCTGGTCGACCCCGACGGCATCGTCACCTCGTGGGCCAAGACGGACCGCACCCCCGGCATCTTCGGCGAGGGCACGCTGCTGCTGCCCCCGACGCAGTACTGGGAGCATCTGACGCCCCGTGACCCGCAGGGTTCGGTGGCGCTGCGCACCATCGACCGGGAGACGTCGGCGGCCCTGCTGGCGGCCGGCGCGCTGGAGGACGAGAAGGCGCTGCCGACGGCGATCCGCGCCCTGCTGCCCGTCACCCACGACGCGCTCGTCGCGGGCATCGCCGGAGTGGTGCGGCACGCGGCGGGCCAGCAGGCCGTGCTGGACCAGGTGGCCGCCCGGCTGACCCGGGCGCTCGACGGCGGCCTGGAGGAGGAGGGCCCGGCCGGTCCGCCCGACGTCCTGCTGCTGGACGCGATCAGCGGGCTGTACTCGCCGCGCGGCTACTGGTGGAACCGCGACGAGGAGGCCGACACCGTCTTCCGCTCCCTGCGCGTCCTGACCCGGGCCGCCGGGCTCGACGGGGCCGCCGTGCCGGCGGAGCGGACCGCCGCGCTGCACCTGGACGGGCCCGCGCTGCCGTCCGGGAACCCGGACCTGGACACGCTGTTCGACCGGGTCACCGCCCTGGCGTTCCGCGCGGCGGCCGGCACCACCCCGGAGGAGCACCGCGAGGTCCTGCGCACCCTGCTCGCCCGGTTCGACGCGCTGGGTCTGTCGACGGCCGCCGCGTCCGGGCACTGGCGCAGGGTGGTCGTGCGGCTGGCGGCGAGTGCGCTGCGCACCCCGGCGGGCGAGTGGCGCGAGGGCGCGTGGACCGGGCTGCTGCCGCTGGGCGGCGGTGCCTTCCTCGCCGTCACCGGCCGCCGTTCGACCCACGACGACGGCTGTGTGTTCACCGGCATCCACCACGACCCGGCCGGACGGTTCGAGACGCCGGACCCCTACACGGTCCTGGAGTCGGCGCCGCTCGGCGAGAGCGCCGGGGCGGACCGGGCCGCGGCGGTCCTCGCGGAGCTGGCCGCCCGCGGACCGGCGCCCTGGTTCCCGGCGGCCGCCGAGGAGTTCGCCCGGCTCACCGGCGTCACCGACACCATGGCCCGGCTGCTCGTGGCCGGTCTGCCCCGGGTCGACGAGTACGAGCGGACGTTCCTGACCGCCGAGGCCCGCGCGCTCCTCGGCGTGAAGGTGGCCCCGGCCGCCGTCGCCAAGGACGAACTGCGCGGTGTCGACGGCGACATCCGCGCCGCCGTGGTCGGCGCGCTGGTGCCCGCCGACCCCGCCCGGCTGTGGACCGAGGGCCCCGACGTGACGGCGGCGGCCGAGGTGTGGAACAGCAGGGTGGGCCGGCGCACGGCCGTCCCCGAGGAGCTGCTCAGCGACGCGCTGCGCGCCGTCCGGCACACCCGGTGGGAGGTGCGGCAGGCGCTGCCGGCCCTGCTGCACCCGGCCGGTGAGCCCCGGCTCACCCGGGACCTGGAGTGGGCGGTCTCCGGCGACCGGGTGCGTCCCGTCGGGGAGAACCCGGTCGGGTTCACCGCGGACATCCTGATCGGCTCGGTCGGGCTCGCCGCCTGGCTCGCCCACCGGCTGCCCGCCGGCGACCCGGCCCGGGCCGCGCTGCCGCCCGCGCTCACCGCCGTGCGCACCCGGCTGGCCCACCCCGGACTCGTCCTGGACCTCGGGGAGTACATCCGCCTCTCCGCGTTCCGCAAGACCGCCGGCGCCCCGACCGAGGCCGGCCACGGCTACGAGCGGTACGGCGCCCTCATCCTCGCCACGCACGACGACCAGCCGGCCCCGGGCCTGCGGGTCGACCTGCTCGACGAGGCCGGTGAGGACCCGTACCTGCCCGCGGCGCGCACCGGCGACCAGCGGCCCTACCCGGCCGAGGTGGCGCTGCGGCTCGCCCGCTCGCCCCGGTTCGCCGCGCTGCTCGCCGACCCCGGCGACCCGGCGGCGGGTGAGCGGGGCAAGGACGGCACCTGGTGGCCGCAGGACCCGAGCCGCTCCGTGCCCGACCTGGTCACCCTGGCGGCCAAGGAGCACGGCATCGGCGAGGACGCCGCCACGCTCTATCTGATGCTGCTCGCCATGCCCGACCCCACCGACCGGACGACGGCCCGGTGGACCGGATGGAAGCCGGCCCGTCTCAAGGCCGCCCGCGCCGAACTGGCCGCAACCGACCTCGTGGTGCAGGCCAGCCGCACCCGGGCCGGACGCTCCCTCTTCCTGCCCGGCGGCTGGGCCGACCTCGGCGCGCCGCGCGTCCCGCTGGAGCGGTGGAAGCTGCCGCTCTACGACGGCCTGCTCAGCGGTGAGCACGCGCAGTTCGGCGTGATCGTCCCGGCCGAACCGGCGGCGGAGCTGTACCGCAGAGCCTGGCAGCGGGTCCAGGACGGCGACGGGCCCCGCTTCGAGGAGCTGAAGGTACGACGCGGCGGACGGCGCCGCTGACACCGGGCGGCGACGGGCACCGGGCTCTTCGTCCCGGTGCCCGGACCCCGGTGATCGCCCGGCCCCGCCGCCCCACCATCCTGAGCACGACAGACCGACCCGCCCGGCAAACCTGAGCACGACAGACCGACCTACCCAGCAAGGAACCTCCATGCCTCCGACCGACACGGCGACGGCCATCCCGGCCCGGCAGACCCTGCCCGCCGAAGAGCGCCACGCCACCGAACTCGCCTTCCTCGCCGCCCAGGACGAGGGGCCCCGCCCGCCCGGCTGGCGGCTCACGCCGCGCGCCGTGATCACCTTCGTCTGCGGCAGCGGCGGCGAGGCCCTGAAGCTGCCCAAGCCGCACGAGACGCTGCCCGACCGGCTGGTGATCGCCCCCAAGTTCGTCGGCGAACGCGCCCTCGTGGAGCGGTGCGTGGTCACCCTCGCCGGTGAGCGCGGGCTGCTGCTCGTCGGCGAGCCCGGTACCGCCAAGTCGATGCTGTCCGAGCTGCTGTCGGCCGCCGTCAGCGGCACCAGCGCGCTCACCGTGCAGGGCACCGCCGGCACCACCGAGGACGCCCTGCGCTACGGCTGGAACTACGCCCTGCTGCTCGCCCAGGGCCCGACCCCGCAGGCGCTGGTCGACTCGCCGGTGCTCAGCGCGATGCGCACCGGCCGGGTGGCCCGGGTCGAGGAGATCACCCGCTGTCTGCCCGAGGTGCAGGACGCCCTGGTGTCGATCCTGTCCGACCGGCGGATCAGCGTGCCCGAGCTGTCCGGCACCGACGACGCCCAGGTGGCCGCCGTGCCCGGGTTCACCGTCATCGCCACGGCCAACCTGCGCGACCGCGGTGTCTCGGAGATGTCCGCCGCCCTCAAGCGCCGCTTCAACTTCGAGACGGTGCACCCGATCGCCGACGTCGACGCCGAGACCGCCCTGGTCCGGCGCCAGGCGACGGCGGCCGTCGAGCGGGCGGGCGCGGCCTTCGGGGTCGACGACGCGGTCCTCGACGTGCTCGTCACCGTCTTCCGCGATCTGCGGGCCGGCCGCTCCGCCGAGGGCTGGGACGTGGAGCGTCCGGGCACCGTGATGTCGACCGCGGAGGCCGTGCAGGTCGCCACCTCGCTCGGCGTGGCCACCGCCTATCTGCCCGGCGGGGACGCCCTCGACCTCGTCCCCGGGCATCTGCTCGGCGTGGTCCGCAAGGACGACCCGGCCGATCACGCGCGGCTGCTCGGCTACTGGGACGGCCCGGTGCGCCGCCGTGCCGAGGACGGCTCGGCGACCTGGCGCCGTCTCTGGGACCTGCGGGAGAACCTCCGGTGACCCTCGCTCAGGACCCGCGGGAGGCCGTCGAGGCCCTCGCCGACTCCGCGGCGCCGTATCTGCTGGGGGTACGGCACCACAGCCCGGCGCTGGCCGCGGCGGTCCCCGCCCTGCTCGACGCCTCCGGCGCCGAGGTCGTGTGCGTGGAGCTGCCCGCCGACTTCCAGCCGTGGCTCACCCATCTCGCCGCCCCCGGCACGCTGGCGCCGGTGGCGCTGGCCGGGGCGGGCGAGGGCGGGCGGCTCGGCTTCTACCCGTTCGCCGACTTCTCCCCCGAACTCGCCGCCGTCCGCTGGGCGCGGGAGCGCGGGGTGGAGGTCATGTGCTGCGACCTGCCGATGTCCGACCCGGCGTGGAACGGCGGCGAGCGTGCCGTCCCCGCCGACGACACCCGACCCGACCCCGCCGGACACACGCGCACCGTCCTCGCCGAGGCGGAGCCGACGGCGCTCCCCGCGCCCACCTTCGCGGACGCGCTCACGGCCGCCGGGACCGGGCGGGACGGCGACGATCTGTGGGACCGCTGTGTGGAGGTGCTCGCGCCGGGCTGCCCGCCCGAGGCGATCCGGCGGGCCGCCCTCGGAGTGGGCTGGGCGCTGCGCCGTGACGCCGAGTCGGCGGGCGGGGTGCCGTCGGTCGACCTGGCCCGCGAGCGGCACATGCGCGCCACGATCGCGCACGCCGCGACGGGCGGGCGCCGGGTCGCGGCGGTCGTCGGCGCCTTCCACGCACCGGCGTTGACGCCGGGGGCAGGGGGCGCGGGCACCGTCACGGACGCGGTCCCGGATCCGGCGGGCACGACGGCGGGCGCGCCCCCGGCCGTGTCGGCGGCCGGTGCCGAGCAGGCCGTCGTCACCTCGCTCGTCCCGTACTCCTTCGATCTGCTGGACTCCCGTTCCGGCTACCCCGCCGGGATCCGCGACCCGCGCTGGCAGCAGGCGGTGTTCACGGCCGGCGGCGACCCCGAACTGCTGCACGGCGCGGCGGCCCGGGCGATCACCGACGTGTGCCGGGAGCTGCGGGCGGCCGGGCACACCGCGGGCACCGGCGAGGCCGCCGAGACCCTGCGCATGGCCTGCGACCTGGCCCGGGTGCGCGGCCTCGCGGCCCCCGGGCGGGGCGAGGTGCTGGAGGCGCTGACCACCGTCATGGGCCAGGGCGAGCCGCTCGGCCGCGGCCGGGCCCTCGCGCGGGCGCTCGAAGTGGTCCTGGTCGGCACCGACCGGGGCCGGATCGCGCCGGGCACCCCCCGCTCGGGCCTCGGCCCGTCCGTGGAGGCCGAGTTGACCGCGCTCAGGCTGCCGGGACCGGACGACCCCGCCGCGCGCGAACTGCGGCTCGACCCGTTCCGCTCCGCGCTGGACGGCCGGCGCGAGGTCCTGCTCCAGCGTCTCGCGGTGTGCGGCGCGGGCTACGGCGAGGCCGTGGAGGTGTCCGGCACGGGCGACGGCACGGCGCTCACCACCCGCTGGCGGCTGTCGTGGACCCCGGCCGTCCCGGTCCGCCTCGACCTGGCCGGGATCCGGGGCGTGACCGCGGCCCTGGCCGCCGAGGGCACCCTGCGCGAGACCTTCCGCCGTGAGTCGGCGGACGGCGGGCCCACGTGCGCGCTCGTCCTCACCGGCCTGCGCGCGGCCGCCCGCTGCGATCTGCCCGGGCTGGTCGACGAGCGGCTGGCCGACGCCGCCGCCGTCCTGCCGGCCGCCGCCACCCTGCCCGAACTCCTCGAAGCCCTCGACCTGTTGGAGGCGCTGCGCCGCGGTCATCTGCGGGGCACCACGGACGACAGCCGGCGGACGGCCGCCGAACTGGCCGCCGATCTGCTGGAGACGGCCGTCCGCGCCCTGCCCGGCCTCGCGGGCAGCGACCGGCCCGAGGACGCGGCCGCGCTGATCGCGCTGGCGTCACGGGCCGGCGACCACCGGCTCGGCCTGCGGATGGACGACGCGCTGGGCGCCCTCGCGCGCACCGGCTCCGCGCTCGTCCAGGGCGCCGCGCTCGCCGCCCGGGTGCTGCTCGACCTGGACGACGCCGAGGTGCTCGGCGCGCGGGCCGCCGGCTGGATCGACACCGCCACCGGGCCCGACGGACGGCTCGCGCTGGCCCGCCGGCTCGTGGGACTGCTCACCGGTGCCGCGCCGCTGCTCCAGTCGGCGCCGACCGCGCTCGACCCGCTGCTCGACCGCATCGACACCCTCACCGACCAGGGCTTCCTGGACCGGCTGCCCGCGCTGCGCGGCGGCTTCGACACGCTCAGCCCGGCCGGGCGCGGCCGGCTCCTCGACACCGTCACCGAGCGCCTGGGCGACCGCCTCGACCTGTCGCTCGGCGCCTCACCGGGACTCCTCGCCCTGTGGACGGCGGCCGACGCGGCGGGCCTGGCGGCGGTGACGTCCCTCGGCCTGCCGACGGGCGCACCGGAGGGGTCCGACGGGGGCGCCGGGATCGTCGTACCGGACGAGCCCGATCGCGCCGAAGACCCGGCGGGTGCGGAACAAGCACCCCGGGCCCTCTCCCCCACCGACCGCTGGCGGTTGCTGCTCGGGCGGGAGAGCGAGAAGCTGCCCGACGGTGCGCGGCGTTACGCGCACGCGCTGGACGAGCTGTACGGCGCCGGACGCGGCGAGGGCTCCTCGGACCTGAGCCGGGAGAGCGGCGCGGGCGGCGGTCAGGAGGCCGCCTTCCCCACCGCCCGCGAGTGGGCCGAGGAACTGGACGCGCTGTTCGGCGCCGAGGTCCGCGAAGAGGTCCTGGCGCGCGCCGCCGACCAGGGCCGCACCGATGTGCTGGCCGAACTGGACCCGGCGGCGGTGCGTCCCTCGGTCGATCTGCTGACCTCCGTGCTGTCCCTCGCCGGGGGCATGCCGGAAAGTCAACTGGCCAAGCTGCGGCCGCTGGTGCGCCGCCTGGTCGAGGAGCTGGCGAAGGAGCTGGCCACCCGGATGCGTCCGGCGCTGACCGGCCTGGCCACGCCGCGCCCGACCCGTCGCCCCGGCGGCCGGCTGGATCTGCCGCGCACCCTGCGCGCCAACCTCGCGACCACGCACCGTACGGCCGACGGCCGGACCGTGGTGGTCCCGGAGAAGCCGGTGTTCAGCACCCGTTCCCGCACGGAGGCGGACTGGCGGCTGATCCTGGTGGTCGACGTGTCCGGGTCGATGGAGGCGTCGGTCGTCTGGTCGGCGCTGACCGCGGCCGTGCTGGGCGGGGTGCCCACCCTGTCCACGCACTTCCTGGCGTTCTCGACCGACGTGATCGATCTGACCGACCGGGTCGACGACCCGCTGTCGCTGCTGCTGGAGGTGCGGGTCGGCGGCGGTACGCACATCGCGGCCGGGCTGGCGCACGCCCGGTCCCTGGTGACCGTGCCCAGCCGGACGCTCGTGGTGGTGGTGAGCGACTTCGAGGAGGGCTACCCGCTGGGCGGACTGCTCGGCGAGGTACGGTCCCTCGCCTCCTCCGGGGTGCATCTGATGGGCTGCGCCGCCCTGGACGACACCGGCACGCCGCGCTACTCGGTGCCGGTCGCCCAGCAGCTCGTCGCGGCCGGGATGCCGGTCGCCGCCCTCAGTCCCCTCGCCCTCGCCCGCTGGGTGGGCGACCGCCTCCGCGGAGAGACCCGATGAACGCCGGCCCGATGAACGCCGAACTGCCCCCGGTGGCGCCCGAGGTGGTCGCCGCCGCCGTCGAGAGCCTGACCGCGCGGCTGCGCAAGAAGCTGGACGCGGCGATCGAGTCGTACGCGGCGCTGCCCGTCACCGCCGCCGACGGCGCCGTGCGGGTGCGCTGCGGGGAGGACGCCGAGGTCACCCTCACGCCGGGACCCTCCGGCGCGGTCACCGACGCCGCGCAGGCGGTGTGCGGCTGTCTGCTGGCGCCCCGGTGCCTGCACCGGGCCGCCGTGCTCGGCGCCTGCCCGGTGGCCGACGCGGAGGCGCTCACCGAACCGGCGGAGACCGGCGAACCGGCCTCGGTGGCGCCGGACACCGAGGGCGGCGCGACGGCCGACACGGCGGCCGGTACCGCCGAAGCCGAAGCCGACGGCGCCGACCCGTCCGCGTCGTCGTCCGACGCGCCCGCCCCTCCCACCCCCGCCCAGGTCACCGCCGCGGCCGGGCTGTGGGCGGCCGCCGCGGCCGTGCTCGCCGCCGGGGTGCCCGCCGCGGGCGCGGTGCCGCAGGCGGAGCTGTTGCGGGCCGCGCACACCGCCCGGCTGGCCGGGCTGCACCGCGCCGAGGCCGCGGCCCTGCGGGTCGTGCGCGGACTGCGCGGCGCCCGCGCCCGGCACGACGGCCACCGGCTCGCGGACCTGGTCGCCAATGTGCGCGAACTCCTGCTCACCACCGGCCTGTTGGCGGCGGCGGACCCGGATCCGGCGCTGGTCGGCACCGCCCGCCGCGCCTACCGGCCGGGCGGCGGGCTGCGGGTGCACGGGGTGTGCCGGGAGCCGGTGATCGCGGCGACCGGGTACGGCGGTGTCGTCACGCATCTCGTGTCCGAGGACGGCCGCTGGTTCTCCGTGGCCGACGTCAAGCCGGGCGGCCCGGCGCGGGCGCGGGGCGCGGCCACGGCGAGCGTGGCGCTCGGTTCGGGCACCCTGGACCACGCCCAGCTCTCCCGGGGCGGGCTGCTGATCTCCGGCGCGACACTCTCGCCGGACGGCCGGCTCGGCTCGGGCAAGGGAGTGCGGGCCACTCCGGCGCCCGGTCTGTCCTGGACGTCGGGCCCGCTCGCCGCGCTCTTCGCCCGTCCGCTGTCGGAGGCCGTCGCGGCCCGGCTGGCGGGGCCCGCGGGGCGGGATCCGGAGCGGTCCGAGCAGGCGGCGCGGGAGCTGATCGGCTGTGACGTGATCCTGGTCGGCGCGGCGGGCGACCAGTTGCTGGCCCGCGAGCTGACCCCCGGCCGGCCGGACGGCGAGGGCCTGCTGGTGCGGCTGGCCCCGGCCAACGGCCATCCCGACCTCGCCCATACGGCCAACTTCCGCCGCCTGGCCTCCCGGCCGGGGCTGCGGCTGCGGGTGCTCGGCCGGCTGGACCCCGACCGGGCCGCCACGCTCCGCCCGCTCGCGGTGGGCCCGGTGCCGGACGGCGGGGCGACCCTGCGGCTGCCCCCGGAGTGGCAGGGCCACGCCGATCTGGGCTACGACCGGATCCAGGGCGCGCACGTCCCGCCGCCGGAGGAGCTGCCCGCCGTCGGCGGTGTGGGGGCCGTACCGCCGGACCCGCTGGCGCAGGCTCCGCTGTGGCGGCTGCGGCGGCTGGTCGAGGTCGCCGTGTCCGGCGGCCGCCGGGCCGTCGCCGAACCGGCGCGCGACGGCGGCCGGGGCGACGGCGGGGCGGCGCTGCGGCGCACCGGTTTCCGGACGGCGGCGGACCTGTCGGCCGCGCTCTCGGCGGAGGCGGACCGCCGCGGCCGGGACGTGTTCGGCCGTACCGCCGAGGCCGACCCGGACCGGTACGCCCGGGCGTGGCTGGCCGCGGCCGTCTATCTGACGGGCACGGAACGGGCGTTGGTGCAGGCCACCTGGGAGCGGGAGGAGGCACACGCGTAGCCGGGGACCCTCGTACGTCTGAGGTTCACGGACGTGGCGGTGAGGCCGTGTACTGCTCATGACCGGTGACCCGGCGAACCCGCCGGGACCGGTGGTGCGGGCCGGGTCCATGAGGATCGGGGGATCCTGGGCCATGTACCCAACAGTCAGAGGCGGTTTCGTCCGGGGCGGCCTCGCGGCCGTCGTCCTGCGGTGGTGTCTGCTGGCCGCCGTCCTGGCCGGGGCGGCGGCGGCCCCCGCCCGCGCGGCCGGACCGCCGTCCGCCGAAGCGCGGGCGGCGCGGGCCGCCGCCGATGTCGTGGTCCCGCCGGGGGTGACCGCGGGGGTGGCGGTCTTCGACCGGCAGACCGGGACCTTCACCGAACAGCTCAACCCGCGGGCCCAGTTCCGGTCCGCGTCGGTGGTGAAGCTGCTCATCGCGCTCGACCATGTGTGGAACCGCGGCCCCGACCACACCCTGCCCGCCGCCGACCGGGCCCGTTTCGACCGCATGCTGCGCTCCAGCGACGACGACGCCGCATCCGCCTACTGGCGGGAGAACGGCGGCGCCGCGATCGTGACCCGGATGGCCGCGCGGCTCGGCCTCGCCGACACCGCGCCGCCGCCCGCCGGACAGTCCGGAACATGGGGCTACACGGCGCTGTCGGCGGCCGACACCGTGCGGATCTACCGCTATCTGCTGGACACCGCGCCCGCGCCGGTGCGCACGCTGGTCATGGGGGCGCTGCGGCAGTCCACGCGGTGCGGTACGGACGGGTTCGACCAGCGCTTCGGCATCCCGGCCTCCTTCGAGCGGCCGTGGGCGGTGAAGCAGGGCTGGTCGGGCTTCGGCGCGAGCGGCACCTGCGCGGACACGGTGGCCGCCGGTGCGGCCGCCGACGTGGACGTGACGCGGCGGGCGCTGCACACCACCGGGACGGTGGGCGCCGGTGACCGGTCGATCGTCGCCGTGTACACGCTCCAGCCGACGAGCACGTCCTTCGGCGCCGCCTACACCAGCGTCAACCGGCTGGTCCGGTCGCTGGACGTGCCCGGGGGCGTGCGGCCGGAGGGCACCTGGTTCGGCACCTGGGGGACGGACGTGCGGGTGCGGGCGGAGGCGAACACCTCGTCGGCCACGCTCACCCGGCTCCCGGCCGGGGTGGAGGTGCTGGTCCGCTGCCAGAAGCGGGGCGAGAGGGTGGCGGTGCCGCCGTACGAGAACGACTGGTGGGCCGAACTCCCGCTGTACGGCGGCTATACGACCAACATCTACTTCAGTTCGCCGGAGAACGAGCTGCCGGGCGTCCGGCTCTGCTGACGCCTCCGGCTCCGCCGCGCCCGTGGTTACCGGTCGCCGCCCGCTTTCTCCCCGACCGTCACGTACACCCAGCCGCCGTAGCGGGTCAGCGTGCGATGGCGGGCGGCGGCCTCCTCGACCGGCTCCCACGGGTGCCGCTGGACCATGCTGGTGTCGCCGCCGAACGGGGCGATCATCGGGCCGAGCGCGGGGATCAGCCGGTCCGGCCACCAGCGCGGCAGCCGGTAGTCCAGCACCACCCAGCGGCCGCCGGGGCTCAGCGCCTCGTAACCCCGCTCGACGATCTTGGCGTACTCGCCGATCAGGGTCAGCGAGAAGCAGGCGATGATCCCGCGGACGTCCTCCGGGTACTGGTACGTCGTCAGGTCGGCCTGCACCAGCTCGACCTGGGAGAGTCCGGCCCGCCGTACCCGGTCCTCGGCCTGTTCGAGCATGGCGTCGGTGAGGTCCACGCCGATCACCCGGCCGGTCGGTCCCACCGCCTCGGCGAGCAGCGGCAGGTTGTGGCCGGTACCGCAGCCGGCGTCGACGACGGTGTCGCCGGGGCGCAGGGCGAGCTGCTCCAGCGCCAGATGCTTGTAGGCCATGGTGCGCTGGCCGATGAGGTAGAGGCGATTGGACGTGAGGTCGTACCGCTTGGCCCGCTTGCGGTAGACCTCCACCATGCGCTGGGACTCGGTCGTCATGGGCGTTCCTCGGGGAGGCGGGCCCCCGCGGCCGGGCCGGGGGACGGGGCGGTCGGGGGCGAGGCGGAGGCGGGTGTGGCGGTCCGGGGGCCGCGCAGTACCGAGGCCAGCACCCGGGGCCGCAGCACGACCTGGGGCGGGGCCAGCAGATGCGTCATGTCGAACAGGGCGGTGGCCACGGTCCGGTCGGTGGTCGCCACCTTCAGGAGCCGGTCGGTGTAGCGCTTGCCGAGCCGGGCGGCGAGCGGCAGCGGGCCGTCGGCGGCGCCCGGGTACGCCAGGTCGGCGTTGCCCGAGAGCATCCAGGCGGCGTCGACACAGCGGGCGATGCCCTTGCGGAGCGGTCCGGTGAGGCCGGCCGGGATCCGTCCGGTGCCTCGGGTGCCCGCTCGCTCCAGGGCGCGGCGCAGCACGAGGGCGCTCATCCCGGCGACGGAGATGCCCTGTCCGTAGGCGGGGTTGAAGGCGCCGACGGCGTCGCCGAGGACGAGGAACCGGTCGGGCCAGCGCGTCAGCCGCTCGTAGTGGCGCCGGCGGTTCTCGGTGCGGCCCGAGCCGTAGACCTCGCCGAGGGGTTTGGCGTCGCGGATCGCGTCGTAGAGGACCGTGCTGCGCAGGCGTTTGGCGAAGTCGACGAAGCCGGCGTGGTCGAGGGGCGGGCGTTCGCCGCCGAGGCCGGCCACGGAGACCATCCAGCGGTCGTTCTCGATGGGGTTGAGGATGCCGGAGCGCGGTTCCTCGGGGGTGGACTGGAGCAGGACGCACTTCCAGTCGGCGGTGTGTCCGGGCGGGGGTTCGAAGACGCAGGTGGCGTAGGCGCAGCCGGCGTCGACGACGGTCTCCTCGGGGGCCTGGTGGCCGAGGTTCTGGAGCCAGGCGGGGGCGCGGGAGCCGCGTCCGGTGGCGTCCACGACGAGGTCGGCCTCGTGTTCGTAGGGCTCGCCCCAGCCCGTGCGGGCTGAGGAGTCGCGGTCGCGCAGCAGGACGCCGCGGACCGAGTCGCCGTGTCCCGCGACGAGTCCGACGGCCTCGGTCTCCTCGCGGAACTCCACGGCGGGCAGCTCCCGCAGCCGTCGGCGGACGGCCCAGTCGAGCAGGTCGCGGGAGCCGGACAGAACGGTGTGGCGGCTGTCGAAGCGGTCCACCCAGCCGCCCGCCACCAGGAGCAGCATGTCCTGCGGCATCCGGACCTCGACCATGCCGAGGTCGCGCAGGTCGTCGAGCAGGCCGGGCAGGAGCAGTTCGAGGGAGCGCTGTCCGGCGCCGAGCAGGTTGTGGGTGTGGCGGGCCTGGGGCACGCCGCGCCGCCAGCGCGGTGCGTCGGGGTAGCGGTCGCGCTCGACAAGCGTGACGCGGTCGACGTGCGGGGCGAGCGCGGCGGCCGCGCAGAGCCCGGCGAGGCTGCCGCCGAGCACCACGGCGTGGCTGCCGCCGGGCGGGCGGGCACCGGGGTCGGTCATGTCCTGCCCCTTCCTGTCACTCATGGGCGGCGGCCGGGCCCCGGCGGGCCAGCCACTCGTGGGCGGCCGCGTACCAGCTCGGGGCGGTGCGGTGGACGTTGAGGGAGTGGGCGGCGTCGGGGACGACGTACGCCTCCAGGTCGGTGGTGCCGGTGTAGAACTTGCGCTCGTGGGAGACGACGGACGCGGCGTCCTCGGTGGAGACCTCGCCGCCGCCGAAGAGCCGGTCCTCCCGGCCGACCACGAGCAGCACCGGCGCCCGTACCCCGGCGGCCGCCTCCGGCCGGTAGATGGCGTCGAGGGTGAAGCCCTCCCCCGCGGTGACGGTGGACTTGGTGTCCTCGTGCCAGGCGGACACGCCGGGGTCGACGCCGGGCGGGTGCTCGTAGAGGGCGGCGCGGCGGCCGGGCAGGGTGGTGAGGTAGTTCTCCGGCGGGCCGGTGGGGGCGAGGAGCGGGTCGGCGGCGGCCGGGTACAGCGCCGGGACCGCCTCCGGGTACAGCGGTCCGACGGCGTGCAGCAGGCCGGTGACGACGAGGGCGTCCAGGTCCTGGTGGCGGGCGGCCTCGATCAGGGCGATGCCGGAGCCGAGGGAGTGGCCGACGGCGACGACATGGCGGAAGGCGGGGATGCCGGGTGCGCCCTCGCGCAGGGCGGTGACGACCTGGTGCACGGCGTCGACGTTGCTGTCCACGGTGACCTGGTCGGCGGGCGGGTGCTCGCTGTCGCCGGTGCCCGGGCGGTCGAGGGCGAGCACGGCGTAGCCCTCGCCGACGGCGTGCCGGGTGTAGTCGAGGGCGCCGGGCGCGGTCCAGTAGCGGCGGTCGTAGGTGAGCCCCGGCAGCAGGAGCTGCACCGTGTCGGGCGGGTCACCGGCCGGGAGGAAGAGTTCCGCGCCGAGCCGCCAGGTGGTGCCGGGGGCGTGCGCGGGGGTGACGTCGAAGCTGACGGTGCTCATACGGAGTGCGCCCTTCTGCTGTGCTGGGTCGGCTGCCGGGGTGGGGTGGGGGTCAGAGGACGGTGACGTCCGGTTCCCCCGAGGGGACGCCGTCGGCCCGCATCCGCTCGGCGATCTTCAGGGCCTCCTCGACCAGGGTCTCGACGATCTTGGATTCGGGGACGGTCTTGACGACCTCGCCCTTGACGAAGATCTGGCCCTTGCCGTTGCCGGAGGCGACGCCGAGGTCGGCCTCGCGGGCCTCGCCGGGGCCGTTGACGACACAGCCCATGACGGCGACGCGCAACGGGACCTCCAGGCCGTCGAGCCCGGCGAGGACCCGGTCGGCGAGTGAGTAGACGTCGACCTGGGCGCGGCCGCAGGAGGGGCAGGAGACGATTTCCAGGCGGCGCTGGCGGAGGTTGAGGGATTCCAGGATCTGGATGCCGACCTTGACCTCCTCGGCGGGCGGCGCGCTCAGCGAGACCCGGATGGTGTCGCCGATGCCCTCGGAGAGCAGCGCGCCGAAGGCGACGGCGGACTTGATGGTGCCCTGGAAGGCGGGCCCGGCCTCGGTGACGCCGAGGTGGAGGGGGTAGTCGCACCGGGCGGCAAGCTGGCGGTAGGCGTCGACCATGACGACGGGGTCGTTGTGCTTGACGGAGATCTTGATGTCGCGGAAGCCGTGCTCCTCGAACAGCGAGCACTCCCACAGGGCGGATTCCACCAGCGCCTCGGGGGTGGCCTTGCCGTACTTCTTCAGCAGCCGCTGGTCGAGGGAGCCGGCGTTGACGCCGATCCGGATGGGGATGCCCGCGTCGGCGGCGGCCTTGGCGATCTCCTTGACCTTGTCGTCGAAGCGTTTGATGTTGCCGGGGTTGACGCGGACGGCGGCGCAGCCGGCGTCGATCGCGGCGAAGACGTACTTGGGCTGGAAGTGGATGTCGGCGATCACCGGGATCTTCGACTTGCGGGCGATCGCCGGGAGGGCCTCGGCGTCGTCCTGGGAGGGGCAGGCGACCCGGACGATCTGGCAGCCGGAGGCGGTGAGTTCGGCGATCTGCTGGAGGGTGGCGTCCACGTCGGCGGTGAGGGTGGTGGTCATGGACTGCACGGAGACCGGGGCGTCGCCGCCGACCGCGACGGAGCCGACCTGGATCTGCCGTGACGGGCGGCGGGGGGCGAGCCGGGCGGGCACGGCGGGCATGCCGAGCGCGACGGAGGTGGTCATCACACCGCTCCCTTCAGTGGCGGGTGTCCGGCGGCGTCGGTGACCGCGCGGCGGACCTGTTCGGCGATGCGCGCGCCCGACAGGCCGCACTCGTCGAGGAGTTCGGCGCGCGGGGCGTGCTCCAGGAAGCCGGTGGGCACACCGAGGGTGCGCAGTTCGCGCGGGGTGGTGCGGGCGTCGCGCAGGGCGGCCGCGAGGGTCTCGCCGACGCCGCCGGTGCGCAGGCCGTCCTCGGCGGTGACCACGACGTCGAACCGGCCGGCGAGTTCCACCAGCGCCCGGGGTACGGGTTTCACCCAGCCGGGGTCGACCACCGTGCAGCCGATGCCCAGTTCGGCGAGGTCCTGGGCGGCCGCCAGGCAGGCGCCGGCGAGCGCGCCGACGGCGACGAGCAGGGCGTCCTCGCCGGTACGGGCCAGCACGTCGACGGAGGTGGTTCCCTCCGGCCCCGTGATCCGGTCGAGCGCGGGCAGGTCGGCCGGCAGTGTGCCCTTGGGGTAGCGCAGCAGGGTCGGGGCGTCCTCGGTGCCGAGCGCCTCGTCGAGTTGACGGCGCAGGGTGGTCCGGTCGCGAGGAGCGGCGATCCGCAGGCCGGGCACGGCCTGGAGGGCGGCGAGGTCCCAGACGCCGTTGTGGGACGCCCCGTCGTCGCCGGTGATCCCGGCCCGGTCGAGGACGAAGGTGACCGGCAGCCGGTGCAGGGCGACGTCCATGATGACCTGGTCGAACGCCCGGTTGAGGAAGGTCGCGTAGACGCACACCACCGGGTGCAGTCCGCCCATGGCCATGCCGGCGGCGCAGGTCACCGCGTGCTGTTCGGCGATGCCGACGTCCACCACCCGGGCGGGCAGGGCGCGTTGCAGGGGCAGCAGACCGGCGGGCTCCAGCATCGCGGCGGTCAGGGCGACGACGTCGGGGCGCCGCTCCGCCTGGGCGAGGAGTTCCTCACCGAAGGCCGCCGTCCAGGTGGGTCCGGAGGATCCCGCGGGCCGGCCGGGGACGGGGGCGGCGCGTACGGCGTGGAAGCGGTCCCGGGTGTCCTCCTCGGCGGGCGCGTAGCCGCGGCCCTTCTCGGTGATGCAGTGCACCACCACCGAGCCGCCGAAGGCGCGGGCCCGGCGCAGGGCCGCCTCGACGGCCTCGCGGTCGTGGCCGTCGACGGGCCCGAGGTACTTCAGGCCGAGGTCCTCGTAGAGCGCCTGCGGGGTGAGGAAGTCCTTGAGGCCCTTCTTCGCACCGTGCAGGGCCCGGTAGACGGTGCCGCCGACGGCGGGCACGCCCTGGAGGGTGTACTTGGCGCGCTCCAGGAACTCCTCGTAGCCGCGCGACGTGCGCAGCGCCGCGAGGTGCTGGGCGAGACCGCCGACCGTGGGGGCGTAGGAGCGGGCGTTGTCGTTGATGACGACGACCAGCGGACGGCCGGGCGCGGCGGCGATGTTGTTGACGGCCTCCCAGGACATGCCGCCGGTGAGCGCGCCGTCGCCGATGACGGCGACGACATGGCCCGGGTCACCCCGGGTCTGGCGGGCGTGGGCGAGGCCGTCGGCGTAGGACAGGGCCGTGGAGGCGTGCGAGTTCTCCACCAGGTCGTGTTCGGACTCGGCGCGGCTCGGGTAGCCGGACATGCCGCCGCGGGTGCGCAGGGTGGCGAAGTCGGCGGCCCGGCCGGTGAGGAGCTTGTGCACGTACGCCTGGTGGCCGGTGTCCCAGACCAGGCTGTCACGGGGCGAGTCGAAGACGCGGTGCAGGGCGATGGTCAGCTCCACGACGCCCAGGTTGGGGCCGAGGTGGCCGCCGTTGCGGGTGACGCGTTCGATGAGCAGGGCCCTGATCTCGTCGGCGAGCCGGTCGAGGTCGAGGGGGTCGAGGCCGCGCAGGTCGGCCGGGGACTTGACGCGTTCCAGCAGTTCCAAGGTCGGCTCCTCGTTCCCGTCCACGGTCAGCTCCTCGTTCCCACGGGCCGCTGCCCGCGCACCCCGGCCGTGACCTGCCGGAAGGACACCGGGGTCTCGGGGCGCAGGCCCAGGTCGGGGCCCGTGACCAGGGCGTCCACGGCGATCAGCACGTTGTAGTGGTTGGGGAAGTGGCAGGCGTCGAAGCCGAGCACGGTGCCGACGAGCCTCCCGTCCACCCACACCTCGTCGCCCCGGTCGAGGACCCCGGCGCCCTGGATCTCGGCGAAGCCGAGGAAGCCGACCCGGTCGATGCGGGCGCCGGGCGGGCTGTCGGCCTGGTCGGTGGTGACGAGTTCGTGCACCTCGCCGACGCGGACGCAGCGGCTGGTGAACTCCTCCAGGCGCATGCCGCGGTCCTCGCGGCGGTGGGTCAGGACCTTGACGACGGTGGCGTGCACGGCGCGTTTGGCACCGTCCTCGCGGGGGTTCACCGGAGGGCTCCTTCCGCGCGGTAGACGGCGTCGACGAGTTCGAGGGCGGCCAGTCCGTCGTCGGCGGCGTCCCGGCCGGTGCGCAGCCGGGTGTCGAAGTCGCCGAGCACGCCGACGTACTCGTGCCAGAGGGAGCCCTTGAACTCGGGGTGCCCGGCGAGCATGTCGGCGGACAGCCGGGTGCCGTCGGTGAGTTCGACGGTGACGTCCTTGACCTCGCCGTCGTAGGACCAGTCGAGTTCGACCCGGGCGCCGGCCCCGGAGGGGGCGCGCAGGGCGATGTCGGCGCGGCGGTCGGTGCCCTGGGCGTCGCGGACGACGTCGGCCCCTTCCAGGGCGACGTCGCCGAGGAACAGCCGTACCAGGTCGAAGGCGTTGGGGCCGTTGTCGGCCACGCAGCCGCCGCCGCAGCGGTCGGCGTCGAGGTACCAGCGGTCGCTGCCCGCGTGGTCCTCGATGCGTTCGAGGTAGCGCACGGTCAGGGTGCGCACGGGGGCGTCGGCCGCCGTGACCTCCTGGAGCAGGCGCAGGACGGCGGAGTTGTAGCGGCGGTGGAAGGAGGTGAAGAGGGTGACGTCCTTGTCGCGGGCGAGCGCGGTGAGGGCGCGGCCGTCCTCGACGCGGGTGGCGAGGGGCTTCTCGACGCAGACGGCGACACCGGCGGCGAGGGCGTCGGCGCACACCGTGGCGTGCGCGTCGTTGGGGACGTTGACGACGACGGCGTCCACGGCGGCGTCGGCCAGCAGGTCCGTGTGGGCGGTGTACGTCTCGGCGGTGGTGCGGAACGGCTCCAGCGCGGCGGGCCGCAGATCGCAGACGGCGGTGAGGTCCACGCCGGGCAGCCGGTCGAAGGCGGCGACGTAGAACTTGGAGATGACGCCGAGGCCGATCAGGCCGATCCGGGTCGGCCGCCCGTCGGGGCGGGTCATCGGGCGGCCGCCTCGGGGAAGGCCAGGCCGCGTTCGGCGGCCAGGGCGGTGAGTTCGGCGTGGGCTTCGGCGGACAGCGGGACGCCGTGGGCGCGGCGGTGCTCGGCGGTCAGTTCCTCGGGGCGGCCCGGGTAGCTCACCGGGCGGGCCGGGTCGAGGGGCGGGCAGTCCAGGAGCGCGCCGAAGAGTCCCCCGGCGTCGGCGAGGAAGTCCGGTCCGGAGCGCAGCGCGCCCGGGGCCAGGACGAGGGCGGTCAGGCCGATGTCGTCGTCGCGTCCGGAGGGCCGTCCGTCGCCGGTGAGGGCCTCGGGGGCGGGGCCGAGGCCGGCGCCGGGCACCAGCGCGGCCAGCACCTCGACCATCAGGCCGAGCCCGTAGCCCTTGTAGGCGCCGGTGGCGGGGTCGCCGCCGAGCCAGCGCAGGAAGCCCTCGCCGGTGTCCAGGGCGTGGGGGTCGGTGACCGGGCGGCCCTCGGCGTCCTCCAGCCAGCCCGGCGGGATCGGTTCGCCGGCGCGGGCGGCGGCGCGCACCTTGCCGGTCGGCACCACGGTGGTGCTCATGTCCAGCACGTACGGCGGCCGGTCCCCCGCGGGGGCGGCGACGCTGAACGGGTTGGTGCCGAGCATCGCGGCACGGCCGCCCGGCGGGCGGGCGATGCGCTGCCGGCCGCAGTTGGAGGCGAGGACGGCGACCATGCCGCGCCGGGCGATCCGGGCCGTGTGGTAGCCGGCGCAGCCGAAGTGGGTGGCGTCGCGCATGGTCACCAGGGCGATCCCGGTCTCCTCGGCGCGGTCGGCGGCCAGCTCCAGGGCCTCGGTCGCCGCCCACAGGCCCAGGGAGCGGCGGCCGTCGAGGAGGACGGCGGCACCGGTGTCGGTGATCTTCTCCGGTTCCGCGCCGGCGTCGATCCGCCCGGCGTCCAGGGCGGGCAGATAGAGCCGGGTCAGATTGGCGAGGCCGTGCGAGGTGAGCCCGGTGAGGTCGCCGTGGACCAGCGCCTCGGCGGCCGTGCGGGCCCGGTGGCCGGGCACCCCGCGGTCGGCGAAGACCTCGGCGGTGAAGGCCACGAGGGCGTCGTGGGCGACGCTCACCCCGTCGTGCGGCGGGGCGTCGGTCGGCTGGGTCACTGTCGTGTTCCTCCCGTGGCGGCGTGGTGCCGGGCGGCGAAGCGGACGAGGATCCCGCTCACCGCCCCGGCGAAGGCTTCGAGGTCGGACAGATCGGCGAACTCGCCTGCCGCGTGGGCGTGGTTGCGGCCGAGGTCGCCGGGGCCGAGGACGGCGGTGTACGCGCCGGGCAGTCCGGACGCCCACAACGCGTCGCAGGTGAAGGCCGGTTCGTCGGCGGGCCAGACGGTCAGCCCGGCGCCGTGCTCCAGCAGGCCGGCGGCCCAGGGGTCGTCGGCGGGCGCGAGCGCGGGCAGACCGCGCTTGTGCCACTCGACGCGGGTGATCGCGGCGGCGTCGGCGGCGGTGCGGGCCAGATCGCGGTGGGTGCCGTAGGCCCGGCTGAACTCCGCCAGCCCTTCCGCGACTTCGCGTTCCAGGTGGCCGGCGAGGGCCCGTCCGGTGGCGGAGTCGGGGTAGGAGCAGTTGAGCAGGAGGCGGCCGGTGCCGTAGACCCGGTTGTGGAGGTGGCCGGTGTGCAGTCCGGCGACGCAGACCTGGCCGCCCTCGGCCCGCTCCGGGAGCCGGGCGGCGAGCCGCTGGGCGAGGTGGCCGAGCAGGACGGTGGCGTTGTGTCCGGCGGCGGGCCGGTCGTCGATGGCGTCGTCGCCGTCGACCCGGACGCAGGCGGTCATCGCGGCGGTGGAGCGCGGCAGCAGCCGCATCCCGGTGGGTTCGCAGAACAGGTTGAGCCGGCCGTGGAAGCCGCGGCGGATCAGCGGACGGGTGCCGAACACGCCCATGGCGCCGCCCTCTTCACCGGACACGGCCTGGATCAGCACCCGGGTGCCGGCGGCGAGCCCCGGTGCGGTGTCGAGGGCCGCGCGCACCCCCGCGAGCAGGGCGACGGCGGGGCCCTTGGCGTCGATCGCGCCGCGCCCGGTGAACCGCTCCCCGTCGAACCCGACCGGTTCGCGGCCCGCGACGGTGTCGAGGTGCACGTTGAACATCACGGTGTCCGCGTGCGGCAGTTCGGGCCCGAGCGCCAGCACCAGAGAGGGCTGTACGGCGAGGAAGCCGGGCTCGTCCGCGACGGCCCGGCGCACGGCGAGCGGCACCTGATCGTCGGTCAGTTCGGCGGGGTCGGGCGCCGCGTGGTGCACGACGTCGAAGCCGAGGCGGCGCGCGGCGTCCGCGTAGACGCGCTGGGCCTCCCACAGCCGGGGCTCTGCGTCGTCCTCCAGGGGCCCGGCGGTGGGCAGTTCCAGCAGGCTCAGCAGCAACTCCCGTTCGACGGCGCTCAGTCGTACGGCGGTCATCGGGCCGCCTCCCGGGTGAGTCCGGCGGCGAGCGTCTCCAGGGCGCGTCCGTAGCGGACGAACTCGGCGACGCCGTCCTCGCCGGCGTCGGTGCGGCCCTCGTGGGGACGGACCGCCCGGTGCGGTTCGATGGACCAGACGCCGGTGTACCCGTGGCCGAGCAGCAGCCGCAGACAGTCCGCGACCCGGCAACTCCCCTCCCCCGGCAGGGTGTAGACCGGTTCGCCGTCCTCGGCACGGGCGTCCTTGATCTGCACGTGGTCGACCCGGTCGACCAGTTCGGTGAGCAGGTCGTACGCCTCGTAGCCGTAGGCCACTCCGTTGCCGGTGTCGAAGACCAGCCGCAGCGCCGGGCTGTCGACCTCGGCGAGCAGGCGCAGCGCGCGGGCCGCGTCGGCGCCGGCCCAGCCCGCGCAGTTCTCGTGCAGCAGGACAAGCCCGGCGTCCTCGGCCTGCCGGGCCAGGCGCCGCATCCGGTCGACGGTACGGCGGGCCCACTCCGGTTCGTCCAGGGGGGTGCCGGGGTCGTTGGGGTAGGACATCACGCGGACGTTCCGGGTGCCGAGCGCGGCGCACCGGGGGGCCAGGCGTGCCAGTTCGCCGCGGTCCAGCTCGAAGTCGCCGGTGATCGGGCGGGCCCAGTTGGCGATGCGGGAGTCCACGCACACGACGTCGAGCCGGGCCTCGCGCAGGGTCTCGGCGACCCGGTCGAAGGCGGCGTCGTCCAGGTCGGCCAGGGCGGTGCCGTCGACATCACGCAGCTCGATCGCGGACCAGCCCAGCAGACGATGGGCGCGGATCTGCCCCGCGAGACCGGGGGCCGCCTCGTCACCAATGCCGGCGAAACGGATGCCGGGGGGCGGGGCGGGGCGGGGGGCGGACCCAAAGGCGGAGGACGGGGAGGCGGAGGACGAGGAGGCGGCGGCGGTGTCAGCCCGCATGGCTCACCCGCCGTACCGGATGTCCCGCGGTCGGGGCGCCGGGCGTCGTGCCGGGCGGCCGGGCCGCCTCCTTGGCGTCGGCGAGCAGCTCCACCACCCGGGTGGCCAGGCGCAGTTGGGGTTCCAGGGCGGTGCCGTCGCGCAGCGCGCGGTAGGTGTCCACGAAGTACGCGGACAGCGCGTCGTCGGGGAAGACCTCCCAGGTCTCGGGCCGGCCGGTGCGGCTGAAGCGCAGTTGCGCGTAGTGGTCGTCCTCGGCGCCGGGGTAGTGCGCGACCGCGCGGCCGTCGGTGAACTCCAGTTGGATGCGGCGCTCGCGGACCGGGGCGGTGAGGTCGGAGACGATCCGGCTGGTGGCCTCGCGGTGGCGCAGGACCAGCGCGGCGCGGCCCATGCCGGGGACGACGGTGTCTCCGACGCGCATGTCGGCCAGCTCGGCGCCGGTCAGGACGGCGTCCCCGGCAAGCCGCAGGCAGACCCCGAGGGAGTGCGGGGGTTCGACGTCGAACGCGGTGGGATGGCCGCCGTCGGCCAGGGTGCGGCTCATCCGGGGCTTGCTCTGGGTGATGTCGATGGAGCGCAGCTCGCCGAGGTCGCCGTCCACGACGAGCCGGTCCAGGCGGGCGGTGAGTGAACTGGCCAGCCAGGGGGCGACGATCGCCAGGCGCAGCCGTTCGGCGCGGGCCAGGGCGACGATCTCGTGCACGTCCCGGCGTTCGACCGCGAGGGGCTTCTCCACGATGATCCGGCGGAACCCGGCGGCGGCCAGTTCGCGCAGCAGGCCGAGCCGGGCGACGGGCGGGGTGCACAGGTGGACGACGGTCCGCTCGGGGTCCAGCAGGGTGCGGGCCTCGGCGATCGAGGTCACGGGGCGCAGGTCGTCGGCGCGCGCGGGTGCCTCGGGGGCGAGCGGGTCGAAGGTGAGCACGGGGGCCGGGTCGAAAAGGTCGGGGTGCCGTCCCGCGGCGCGCAGCCGGCGCAGGACCGCCCCGTGCAGTCCGAGGCCCGCACGTCCGAGCCCGATGATCAGTGTCCGTTCCATGCGGGGTACGGCTCCTCTCAGCGGTCCCGGTAGGCCACGCGTGCGGTGAGGTCCGTCAGCTCGGCGCGCCAGCGGGGTTCCAGGGGCGCGTCGGCGACAGCTTGGCGGGCCTGCCCGACGAGGTGCGCGATGCGCTGTTCGACCTCGTCGGCGACGCCGGTCGTGACGAGCAGGTCGCGCATCCGGGCGGCACCGTCGGGTCCGGCGGGCGCGGCGGCGAGCTCCCTGATCCGTTCGTCGCGGCGGACGGCGAGGGTGAGCAGATAGCTCATCTTGAAGCGGTCGAAGTCCAGGCCGGTGGGCTTGCCGGTGTCCTCGGAGTCGCCGAAGGCGTCGATGAGGTCGTCGCGCAACTGGAACGCCTCGCCCAGCGGCAGGCCGTACGCCTCGAAGGCGTCGGCGAGGTCGGGCCGTCCCGCGAGGGCGGCGCCGAGCTGGAGGGGGCGGTGGATGGTGTAGCGGCCGGACTTGCAGACGGCGATCCAGCGGGAGAGTTCGGGGTCGGCGACGCCCTCGGCGGCCACGGCGATGTCGAGGTACTGGCCGACGGTGACCTCGACGCGGGTCTCGTCCCAGACGGCGCGGGCGGTGGCGGGCAGGTCGCGGGTGAGCCGGTCGGCGTAGACGTGCGCGAGGTCGGCGGCGAGGTTGGCGACGCCCTCGCCGTAGCGGCGGGGTTCGCCGCGCAGCAGCCGGGCGCGGTGGTCCTTGGCGTGCCGTTCGTGGGCGGTGACGGCGCCCCGGCGCAGCGGTGAGTCGTCGAGGACGTCGTCGCGCAACAGGGCGAAGCTGTGCAGGAGTTCGAGGGCGGCGGCCGCGTCGACGGCGCGCGGGTCGTCGGGGTCGCCGGCGGCGGCGAGGTGGCCGAGGAGGCAGAAGCGGGGGCGCAGCAGCTTGCCCTTGGCGGTGGTGATGGCGGTGACGGTGTCGACGAACGCGGCGCAGCGCGGGTCGACGGCGCTCCAGCGGGTGTTCTCCTCGGTGAGGACGGAGTGGATGCGCCGCTGGACGGCGTCCAGGGACCGGGTGAGGACGTCGTCGTCGCTCATGCCGTGCCTTTCAGTTGGGAAGGCAGTCCGAACACGATGTCCTCGGTGGCGGTCCGTTCGATCTCGACGGTGGCGTAGCCGAGGGCGGCGAGGCGGCGCAGCAGGCCCGAGACCAGGGTGCCGGGGGCGCTGGCGCCGGCGCTGACGCCGACCGAGTCCACTCCTTCGAGCCAGCTCTCGTCGAGGTCGTCCGGGCTGGGGACGAGATGGGCCGGTGTGCCGGCGTCGCGGGCGACCTCCACCATGCGGACGGAGTTGCTGGAGTTGGTGGAGCCGACGACGAGGACGAGGCCGGTGCGGGCGGCGACGGCCTTGACCGCGTTCTGGCGGTTCTGGCTGGCGTAGCAGATGTCGTCGCTGCCGGGGCCGCGCAGATCGTCGAACCGCTCCTCCATCGCCTCGATGATCTCCCTGGTCTCGTCCAGGGCGAGGGTGGTCTGGGTGAGGTAGGCGACGGGTGCGTCCCGGGGCAGGTCGAGGGCGTGCACCTCGTCCACGGTGCCGACGATCAGGGTGCGTTCGGGTGCCTCGCCGTAGGTGCCCTCGACCTCCTCGTGCTCGGCGTGGCCGATGAGGAGGATGGTGCGGCGGTCCTCGGCGAAGCGGCGGGACTCCTGGTGCACCTTGGAGACGAGGGGGCAGGTGGCGTCGATGACCTGGAGTTCGCGGTCGGCGGCACCGCGGCGGACGGCGGGCGAGACACCGTGCGCGGAGAAGACGCAGACCGCGCCGACCGGCACCTCGTCCTCGGAGTCCACGAACCGCGCGCCGCGGTTCTCGAGGTCGCGCACCACGTGTTCGTTGTGGACGATCTGCTTGCGTACGTAGACGGGAGGGCCGAAGCGTTCCAGGGCGGCCTCGACGATGTCGATGGCGCGCTGCACTCCCGCGCAGAAACTGCGGGGTTCGGCAAGAACCACGGTTTTCCCGGGAGTTGCCGTTTCGTCTTCCAGACGTTCGGAATTGTCCAGCGATTTCAAGGAGAGCACATCCTCTGTCACCCACTGACGGACACAGTCACAGGTGGTGCGGCGACGCGACGGCGCTCCGAGAAAACTGCGGTGGGGCGGGTCGGTGTGTCAAGCGCCGGTCGCCGGACGCTGCCGCCACGGCTGCTGGCCGGCTGTCATGTGACGTCCGTGACCTGCCTGTTCGCGGCGTCTTCGGGGTCGTATGACTGATACTTGCCGGGTCCGTGGGGCCGGTGCTGACAAGGGTTTGCCATTGCCGCCGGGAAAGCGAGCGGCTTAGCTTCGCACATCCATAACTCCGCCCGGTACACGGAGGATTACCGCGTGATCTCCCCCACCCGGAGCACCGAAAGCATCACCGGGACGGAATCCGGACACCCGGTTCCGTTCTTCACCCAGGCCGGTACGTTCGACGACTGCTGGCCGGACATCGAACGCCATCTGAACGAGATGTTCGACCGTGGAAAGTATTCGCACGGCCGGCAGGTGGCCGAACTGGAAAAGGCGCTCGCCGCGTACACCGGCGCCCGGCACGTGGTGGCGGTGAACAGCGGGACGGACGCGCTCGTGCTGCTGCTGCGGGCCTGCGGTGTCGGCCCCGGTGACGAGGTGGTCGTGCCGGCCTTCAGCTTCGTCGCCTCGGCGTCCTCGGTGGCGCTGGCCCGGGCCACCCCGGTCTTCGCCGACATCGACCCGGAGACCTACGCGCTGGACCCGGCGTCCGCCGAGGCGGCCGTCACCGCGCGCACCCGGGCGGTCATGCCGGTGCATCTGTTCTGGCAGTTGGCCGACATGGGGGCGATCGGCGCCCTGGCCGAACGGCACGGTCTGAAGGTGGTGGAGGACAGCGCCGAGGCGATCGGGATGCGCCGCGCCGGTGTCCACGCCGGGCTGCTGGGCGACGGCGGGGTGCTGTCGTTCTTCCCCACCAAGACCCTGGGCGCGCTCGGCGACGCGGGCGCCGTGCTGACGGACGACCCGGAGATCGCGGAGCGGGTGGCGATCCTGCGCCACCACGGCCGGATGGGCCGCACGGTGGACCACATCGCCGGTATCTCCAATCTGTCCGGGGCCTCCGGCACCAACAGCAAGATGGACGACATCCAGGCGTCCGTGCTGCTGGGCAAACTGCCCCGGCTGGACGCGGCGATCGCCCGGCGCGCGGAGCTGGCGGCGGCGTACACCGAGCTGCTGAGCGAGGTGCCGGGGGTGCTGCGGCTGCCCACGGTGAAGGTGCGGGACGTGCCGGCCGATCCGGTGTTCTACGTGTACGTGATCGAGGTGGAGCGGCGGGACGCGCTGGTCGAGCACCTCACCCGTGAGGGCGTGGGCACCGAGGTCTACTACCCGACGCCGCTGCACCTCCAGCCCTGCTTCGCCGAACTCGGCCACCGGCGGGGCGACTTCCCGCACGCGGAGGCCGCCTGCGAGCGCACCGTCGCGCTTCCCTTCCACCCCGACCTCGGCCTCGACGACGTCCAGCGGGTGTGCGAGGCCGTCCGCCGCTTCTACACGGGGGCCGCATCATGAGGACTCTGCCGTTCTTTCCCCCCGATCTGTTCGAGGAGGACCGCGAGGCGCTGCTGTCGGCGGTGCGCGAGCTGGGCACGGGCCCGGGTCAGCGGTTCATCCTCGGGGAGCGCACCGCCGAGCTGGAGGAGGCGCTGCGCGAGGAGACCGGCGCGGGTCATGTCGTCGCGTGTGCGAGCGGCACGGGGGCGCTGGAGCTGTCGGTGCGGGCGCTGGACATCGGGCCGGGCGACGAGGTGATCGTGCCGGCGTTCTGCTGTCAGCCGGTGGCCAGCGCGGTGGCGAACGCGGGCGCGACGCCGGTGTTCGCCGATGTCGACCCGTGGACCATGGTGCTGGACCCCGACGCGACGAAGTCGCTGATCACCGAGCGCACCAAGGCGCTGCTGCCGGCCCATGTCTTCTCGATCATGGCGGACATGGAGCGCCTCGGGGCGATCGCCCGTGAGCACGGGGTGGCGCTGATCGAGGACGCGGCGGTGGCGCAGGGCGCGGTCCTGGACGGCCGGCCCGCCGGCCGCTGGGGTGATGTCGGGGTCTTCTCCTTCTTCCAGGTCAAGGCGTTCGGCACGGCGGGCGAGGGCGGGGTGGTCCTCACCGACGACCCCGAACTGGCGCGCGCCGCGCGGATGTTGCGCAATCACGGGCAGGACGGTGTGCACCGGTTCCTGCACCACCGGATCGGTCTGAACAACCGGTTCGACGAGGTGCTCGCCGCCTTCCAGCTCCACCGGCTGGGCGGTTTCCCGGACCGGCTGGAGCGCCGGGCGCGGATCGCCGACTACTACACCGAGCGCTTCGAGCCGCTGCGCGAGCGCGGGGTGCTCGCCCCGCCGGCCGGGCGCAACGGCCGCTGCTACTACGTGTATTCGCTGCTGGTGGACCGGCGCGAGGACCTCCGCGCCTATCTGACGGAACATCAGATAGGCAGTCACATCTACTACCCCGTGCCGCTCCCCCGGCAGCCGGCCTTCGCGCCGTGGGCCGACCCGGAGGGCGTCTGGCCGAACGCGGAGCGGGCCTCCGCGCGCAACCTGGCCATCCCGATCTGGCCCCATCTGAGCGACGCCGAGGTGGAGTTCATCGCCGACACGGTCTGCGAGTTCTACGCATGACCGGGCGGGAGCCGTCCGGGGAGACCGTCACCGAGAGCAGTCCAGGGAGACCGTCATGACGAGCGCGCCCGCACAGCAGCATCCCGTTCCGCAGACGCCCGCCCGGCAGACCTACGTCTTCGACCCGGTGTGGGAGAAGGAGACGGAGCGGCTGCGCACCAACGAGGCGATCTGGGATCCGGGCACCCTGGAGCGGCTGGCCGCGCTGGGGGTGGGTCCGGGCTGGAATTGCCTGGAGATCGGGGCCGGTTCGGGTTCGGTGGCGCGCTGGCTCGCCGACCGGGTCGGGCCCACGGGCCGGGTGCTGGCCACCGACCTCCAGACCGACCGTCTCGGCGCGCTCGCCGAGCTGGAGCAGGTGGACGTGGTCCGGCACGATCTGCGGGAGGAGGAGCTGCCGGAGGCGGCCTTCGACCTCGTGCACTCCCGGATGGTGCTCCAGCATCTGCCCGACCGGGCGGCCGCGGTGGCCCGGATGGTGCGCGCGCTGCGGCCCGGCGGGGTGCTGTTCCTGGAGGACACCGACTCCTCCACGCTCTTCCGCTCCTTCCTGTCGGAGGACTTCCTCCAGGACGTGCGGGCGGCCGGCTACGGGCTGATGCGCGAGTCGGGCCACGATCCGCGCGGCGGGCACGTCGATCTCCGGCTGGTGCTGGAGGCGGGCCTGGAGGCGACGGCGGAGGGCCGGGCGGTGATGGTGCGCGGCGGCTCCGACCAGGCCCGGCACTACATGCTGTGGCTGGAGTTCATGCGGCCGCGGATCGTGGCCGCCGGGCTGCTGGACGACGCCCGGATCGACGCGGCGCTGGCCGAGATGGCCGATCCGGCCCACCACTGGCTGAGCCAGGTGCTGATCAGCACGGTCGGCCGCCGCCCCGGCGGGACGGAGCCGGGCCGATGACGGCGACGGCCCCGGCGCCGCCGCGCTCCGGGGTGCGGGAGCGGGCGGGCGCGTACGCGAAGCTGGCGAAGCTGTCCTTCTTCGACTACTACCTGTGCGTCCTGGTGGTCCTGGCGCTGCTGCCGACCGCCGCCTGGCGGGAGGCGTCCACCTGGTGGGTGCTGGTGCTGTTCGACCTCGGCTGGGTGGGGATCGTGGCGGCCACGGTCGCGCTGGACGACGTCACCGGGCTGCGGGACGGCAGCGACGCCCGCAACTACGATCCGGGCCAGACCCTGCGGGCCCGGGACCGCAAGCCGCTGCTCGACGGCCGGCTCACCCTGCGGCAGGCGCTGCGCTTCGGCTGGGGCTGTGCCGCCGGGGGCACCGCGCTGTGGGCGCTGACCGCGCTGATCGCCCCGCACCGGCCCTGGTGGGCGCTGGCGGCGGCGGCCTTCTCGGTGGTCATCAGCGTGCAGTACTCCTACGGCCTCAAGCTCAGCTACCGGGGCGGCCAGGAGGCGGTCATCTGGCTGAGCACCGGCCTGTGCGTGCTGGTCCCCTTCGCCCTGCTGAACGGGGAGATGACCGGCGCGGCCTGGCTGGAGTGCTTCCTGTTCGGGCTGTGGAGCCTGATGGTGTCGGTCTACTCCAACATCAACGACGTGGACGGCGACCGGGCGGCCGGCCGCCGCAACCTGGCCACCAGCGTCTCCCCCGGCGTCTACCGGGGTTTCATCGCCGCGCTCTCGCTGGCCGAGACCGGCGCGATCGTCCTCGCGGCGGCGGCCGGGGCGGTGCCGTGGTGGTTCTGCGCGTTCCTGCTGCCCGTCGTCGGGATGCGCGCCCGGCAGGCGCACGCCGGGCTCGTCGCGGGTGAGGTGCTGTCGGCCCGCAGGCAAGGCGTCACCATCCACCGCTGGGGCGTCGTCCTCCTGGTCGCGGCGAACCTGCTTCTCGTGCACAACGGCTGAAAGGGCACACCATGTCCCAATCGATGAACGGCGGCACCCCGCGGCCCACCGGCCGCCGGGTGGCGGTGGTCGGCCAGGGGTACGTGGGCCTGCCGCTGGCCGTACGGGCGGTGGAGGCGGGCCACACGGTCGTGGGCTACGACGTGGACGCCGCCCGGATCTCCCGGCTGCGGGCCGGCGACTCCTATGTGGAGGACGTGGACGAGGGGCGGCTCGCCAAGGCGCTGGAGTCGGGCGCCTACCACCCCACGACCGACGCGGGCGCGCTCGCCGGCTTCGACGTGGCGGTGGTCACCGTACCCACGCCGCTGCTTGACGACGTACCGGATCTGACCTGCATCGAGGAGGCGGCGCTGACGCTGGCCGGGCATCTGCGGCCGGGCGCGCTGGTCGTCCTGGAGTCCACCACCTATCCGGGCACCACCGAGGACGTGTTCGGGGCGCTGCTGGAGAAGGAGAGCGGGCTGCGCCCCGGCGCGGACTTCCACCTCGGCTACAGCCCCGAGCGCATCGACCCCGGCAACCAGCGCTGGACCCTGGAGACCACCCCCAAGATCGTCTCCGGGGTGGACGCCGAGTCGCTGCGGCAGGTGGCGGAGTTCTACGGGACGGTGGTGGAGCGGACCGTGCCGGTGCGCGACCCGAAGACGGCGGAGCTGGCCAAACTCCTGGAGAACACCTACCGGCACGTCAACATCGCGCTGGTCAACGAGATGGCGGTGATCGCGCGCGAACTCGGCGTGGACGCCTGGGAGGCGATCGACGCGGCCTCGTCCAAGCCGTTCGGTTTCATGCCCTTCACCCCGGGTCCCGGGGTGGGCGGCCACTGCCTGCCGGTCGACCCGCGCTATCTGTCCTGGCGGGTGGAGCGCCAGTTGGGGCGCCGGTTCCGGTTCGTCGACCTCGCCAACGACGTCAACAGCCAGATGCCGCACTACGTGGTGCAGCGGCTCGTCGAGGCGCTCAACCAGCTCCAGCGGCCGGCGAACGGCTCGCGGGTGCTGCTGCTGGGCCTGGCGTACAAGCGCAACAGCGGGGACGCCCGGGAGTCGCCCGCGCTGCGGGTCGCGGAGCTGCTGCTGCGCACCGGCGCCCAGGTGCACGCGGTGGACCCGCACGTACGGGAGACCGCTCCGCTGGACGCGCGGGTGCGCCGGGTGGAGCTGACGGAGGAGGAGGTGGCCGCCGCGGACGCGGTGGTGCTGCTCACCGACCACGACGACTTCGACTACGACGTGGTGCTGCGCGGGGCGCGGCACGTGCTGGACTGCCGGCGGCGGCTGCGGCCCGCCGCCAACGTCGAGATCCTCTGATGGCGGAGGTCCTCGGCGGCCGGGCCCGGCGGGTGTGGCGGGACGCGTCCCTGTCGGCGGTCGTCGCGGGGGCCGTCGCGGTGGTGGTGTCCTTCGCGGGCCCGCTGACCGTCGTGGTGCAGGCCGCGCACGCCGGCGGTCTGGACGAGGCGCTGCTGTCCTCGTGGATCTGGGCGATCGCGGTGGGCAGCGGGGTGACCGGGCTGGTGCTGAGCCTGCGGTACCGGGTGCCGGTGGTGGCGGCCTGGTCGACGCCGGGCGCGGCGCTGCTGGTCACCCAGCTCGACGGGATGCCGTACGCCACGGCGGTCGGGGCGTATCTGGCGGCGGCCGCGCTCACCGTGCTGGTGGGGGTGACGGGCTGGTTCGAGGCGCTGATGCAGCGGATACCGGCCGCCGTCGTCTCCGCCGTGCTGACCGGGATCCTGCTGCGGTTCGGCCTGGAGGCGCTGCGGGCGCTGGAGGACGCGCCCGCAGTGGCCGGGGTGATGCTCGGCGGGTACGTGGTCCTCCAGCGGGTGGCGCCCCGGTACGCGATCGCGGCACCGCTCGCCGCGGCCGTCGCGGTGGCCGCCGGCACCGGCACGCTGTCGGTGGGCGGCGTCCGGCTGTCCCTGGCCGAGCCGGTGTTCACCGCGCCGGCCTGGCCGGGCCAGGCGCTGGTGAGCCTGACGCTGCCGCTGTTCCTGGTCACCATGTCCGCGCAGAACGCGCCCGGTGTGGGGGCGCTGCGGGAGGCGGGCTACGCGGTGCGCCCGGGTCCGCTGGTGCGGGACACCGGCGTGGCGTCCGCCGTCCTCGCCCCGTTCGGGGCGCACGCGCTCAATCTCGGGGCGATCACCGCGGCGATCTGCGCGGGTCCGGACGCCCACGAGGACCGCGACCGCCGCTATGTGGCCGGATTGAGCTGTGGGGCGCTGTACATCGCGGTGGGACTGTTCGGTACAACGGTCGCGGGGCTGTTCGCGGCGCTGCCGCCGGCCCTGATCGCGGCGGCCGCGGGCGTCGCCCTCCTCGGTGCCCTCGGCGGCAGTCTGGCGGGGGCGTTCACCGAGGCACGCGACCGGACCGCCGCGCTCGTCGCGTTTCTCACCACCGCCTCCGGCGTCACCCTGCTGGGACTCGGGGCGGCCTTCTGGGGACTTGTTTTCGGGATGGTCTGCCGGGCGGTCCTGCGGGAGACAAAGCAAAAGGCGAATTCGACCAAGGAACCCGTGCGTCACGAATAAGCCAAACAATTCGGCCGTTAACTGCCCCGCGAACCATGGCCGTATGCTTTGCCTTGCGGTTCACGCAAGGTAACGGACGGGGGATATCGTGCCGAGTACCAGAATTCAATCAGCCCGAAGCAAAACGTACGCACCCGGGAAATCCCAGTGACGGCCGGGGCGCTCGGCTCCGGCAGACTGTGCCCGCAACTGATCATCGACTCGCCGTCCCGTGCCCCCGGCCACCGCACCACGCTGGTGGGCCGCGACCTCGAGATCCTCACCCTCTCCGCCCAGCTCGGCCGGGAGGAGCACCGGCTGATCACGCTGACCGGCCCCGGCGGCGTCGGCAAGAGCCGGCTGGCCTGCGCGGCCGTCGCCGACGTGCCGATCGCCCGGGTCGCCTATCTCGACCTGCACGACACCGTCGGCGGCGACGGACTCGCCGAGTCCCTGGCGCCGCGGCTGCCCGACGAGCCGAGCCTGCTGGTCCTCGACGGATTCGAGCAGGCCGCCGACGCCACCGCCGACGCCGTCGACACCCTGCTCGGCCGCTTCCCGCGGCTGCGCGTCCTCACCGCCGGCCGGCGCCCGCTGCGCCTGTACGGGGAGCGGCTCTTCCCCGTACCGCCGCTGCCGACGCCGAACCCGCCGTACCGGCACGACGTCCTCGAACTCCAGGACCACGCCGCGGTGGAGCTGTTCGTGGACCGGGCCCGGGCGATCGACCCGTCGTTCGCGCTGACCGCGCAGAACGCGCAGGCGGTGGCCGAGATCTGCACCCGGATGGACGGGCTGCCGCTGGCGATCGAGCTGGTCGCCGAGAAGCTGCGGCTGTTCCGGGTGGACAGTCTGCTCACCCGGCTGCGCGAGGGCCGCCCGGTGCTCGGCGGCGACCACGCCGCCCGCTCGCCCCGCCACCGCAGCGTCCGCTCCATCACCGAGCACAGCTTCCGGCTGCTCGACGAGGAGCAGCGCGCCCTGCTCACCCGGCTCGCCGTTTTCACCGGCAGCATGAACCTCGCCACCGTCGAGGAGTTCTGGGAGCTGCCCACCCACCGCACGGAACAGGTGGTGGAGGCGCTGGTGGGCCACCATCTGCTGCGGGTGACCCCGGGCGGCGGGGAGCCGCGGTTCACGCTGTTCAACACCGTGCGCGAGTTCTGTCTGGAGCGGCTGACGGCGACCGGCGCGCTCCCGGAGGCCCGGCGCCGGCACGCGGAGCACTTCCTCGCCCTGGCCCTCCAGGCCGAGGACCGGCTGACCGGACCGCAGCAGGCCCAGTGGCTCCAGCGCCTAGCCCCGCTGCACGAGGACCTGCTGGCCGCGCTGACCCATCTGGAGGCGAGCGGGCGCCGGACGGACGCGGCGCGCGCCGCCCTCGCCCTGCACCGCTTCTGGATGGTGCGCGGCCATCTCTCCCTGGGCGAGCAGTGGCTGGCCAAGGCGTCGAACGCGTTCCTGGCCGTCCCCGGGCACGCGGAGCGGGCCGCGCGGGCCGAGGCGGCGCGCGGCCAGTTCGCGGTGGTCCGGGGCGATCCGCGGCTCGCGGCGGACTGCTTCCGGCACGCGGCCCGCGGCTTCCACGACGCGGGCGACGCCGTGCACGAGCGGGCCGCGCTGGCCCGGCTCGCCGTCAGCCAGCAGCCGGCGGGCCCCTCGGCGGTCCGCAAGGCCGCGGTGCGCCTGCTGCACGCGGCGGTCGACGAGCGGGCCACCGTGGAGGCGGCGTACGCCGCGCTGGCGCTGGCCACCGGCAGCCGGCTCATCGACGCCAAGCTCGCCGCCGATCTGATGGAGGCGGCGAACGGCCTGTTCATGCGGGTCCGGGACGTCCGCGGCGAGGGGCTGGTGCTGGCCCTGCGCGGCGCGCTGGCCGACTCGCGCGGCGACCAGGCGCTCGCGGAGCGGCTGCTGTGGGAGAGTCTGCACCGGCTGCGGGCGGTCGGGGAGCACACCATGCTGCCCACCGTCCTGGAGGGGCACGCGCTGCACGTGTGGCGGCGGCTGCCGCACCAGGGGCACCGGGTGGCCCGGCTGCTGGCCGCCGCGGCCGCCCTGCGGGAGGCCACCGGCGCCCATCCGCTGCTGGTCCCGGGGGACGCGGCGGTCGCGCTGCGCGAGGTCCGCCGGCTGCTGTCCGGTCCGGAGTACGAGGCGGCCCGGCGCGAGGGCCGGGTGCTGTCCGCCGACGCGGCGGCCGGCGAGGCGCTCGCCGTCGGCCCGCCCGCGGCCGAGCCCGTCTCGGCGGTGTCCCGGCCGGTGCAGCTCACGGCGCGCCAGTACGAGGTGGCGATGCTGGTCAGCCAGGGCCTGACGAACCGTCAGATATCGCAGCAGCTACGGCTGTCGGAGTGGACCGTGGTCAATCACGTCCGTCAGGTGATGCGCCGCCTGGACGTGCCCTCCCGCATCCATGTCGCCCAGTGGGTCCTCAACCGCCAGCGCCGCAACGGCGTGGGTACGGCGGTGGAGTGACCCGCGCCGCCCGTCGCCCCGCCCCGCTCAGCGTCCGGCCGGCACCCGCCCCAGCTTCTCGGGGTTGCGCACCGCGCGCACGGCCGTGACCCGGGGCGGGGCGCCGGGCGCGGCGGGCTCGGCGACGTCCACGACGACGACCGCGAACACCCCGGCCGGGGTGGCCAGGACGGCGGCCGGGCTGCCGTCGTACTGTTCGTGCAGCCGCACCACCAGCCCCTGCGGGTAGCGGCCCGCCGTGGACGCGAAGTACGCGGCGATCGCGTCGGCGCCGTGCAGCGGGACGCGCGGGGTCTCCGCGTGGCCGTTGCCGTCCGCCCACATCGTCACGTCGGGGGCCAGCACCGCCATCAGCGCCTCCACGTCGCCGGAGAGACAGGCGGCCAGGAAGCGTTCGGTGATCTCGCGGGCCTGCCGGCGGTCCGGCTCGAAGCGCCGCCTGCGCAGCCGCACATGGCGCCGGGCCCGGCTGCCGAGCTGCCGTACGGCCTGCTCGGTGCGGTCGACGGCCTCGGCGACCTCGGGGAAGCTGAAGCCGAACACCTCGTGCAGCACGAAGACCGCGCGCTCCAGCGGCGACAGGGTCTCCATCATCACCAGGACCGCCATGCTCAGTGACTCGCCGAGCAGCGAGGACTCCAGCGCGACGTCGGAGGAGACCAGCAGCGGTTCGGGCAGCCAGGGCCCCACGTACTCCTCGCGGCGGGCCCGGCTGCGGCGCATCTGGTCGATGGCGGTACGGGTGACGGCCCGCACCAGATAGCCGCGCGGATCGGCCACGGCGTCCCGGTCGACGCGCCGCCAGCGCAGCCAGGTCTCCTGGACGACGTCCTCGGCGTCGGCCACCGTGCCGAGCATGCGGTACGAGATACCGAACATGAGCTGCCGGTGCTGTTCGAACGGATCCGAGATCCCGGACCGCTCGGAGACGGCTGTCGCCTCGGCCATGACTCCTCGTTCCCTCGGTTCACCCGGTTCCCTCAGGGTCGGCGCTCGTCGCGATCGCCCGCCAACTGCCCTGCCGAGTCTACAATCATGGCCTTCAGCCGCTCGTACCGAATCTTGCCGTTCTCGTTGCGCGGCAGCTCCGGGGACACCTCCAGGAGCCGGGTCGGCAGATACCAGGGCGTCATGCCGCGTTCGACGAGGATGCCCACCAGTTCCGCCAGGGTCGGGCAGCGGTCCCCGTCGGCGACCACCACGGCGCACGAGCTCTCGTGCCCCGGCTCGTCCTCGTAGCCGACGAGCACCACCTCGCGCACCCCGGGGTGGCGCAGGATCTCCTGCTCGACCTCGGTCACCGGGATCATGAAGGTGGCGCCGACCCGCCGGCTGGCCCGGCCCGCGAACCGGATGCCGCCCCGGCCGTCCTCGCGGACCAGGTCGCCGGTGTCGAGCCAGCCGTCGTCGTGCCGCCACGTCTCGTGGAAGGGCTCCCCGGAGCCGGGCCGCCAGAACCCCACGGCGACCGAGGCGCCCCGCACCAGCAGCCGGTGCACGCCGTCGTCGTCGGGGCCCGGCAGCAGCCGCATCTCCAGACCAGACATCGGCGAGCCGTCGCTCTTGGCGGCCCAGTCGCAGGGGTCGTCCTCGCGGGTTCGGAACCCCATGCCCGCCTCGGTCATCCCCCAGCAGGCGCGCACCGGCACCTTCAGCTCGTCGTGGATCGCCCGGGCGAGGTCCGCGCGCACCGGGGCGGCACCGCTCATGACGAACCGCAGCGAGGGCAGCGAGCGGGGGCGCTGGCGCTGCTCCTCCAGGAGCTGCTGCACGAAGGAGGGGGCCAGGAAGGTCTGGGTGACCGAGGCCGCCGACAGCAGCTCCAGATACCGTTCCGGCGCCCATACGTCCTGGTAGGCGCCGGTGCCGCCGGCCAGGATCGGCCCCCAGACGCAGTACAGCAGGCCCGCGGGGCCGGTGATGGGGTGCGGGGTGCTGAACACCTCGCGCACCGCCCAGCCCCGCTCGACCGTGCTCGCCCCGGCCCCGGTGCCGGCGTACAGGGTGTTCTCGGTGTGCAGGACCGCCTTGCGTTCCCCGGTGGTGCCGGAGGTGAACAGCAGCATGCAGACCCGGTCGAGGGCCGCCCCGGACGGCAGCCGCGGCAGCGCGGTGCGCTCCTCGTGCGGGGTGCGCAGGAAGTGCTCCCGGAAGTCGACCGCCCACGGCGGCACCCGCTCGCCGTGGACGACGGCGTGCCGCAGCCAGGGCAGCCGGGCGGAGATCTCCTCCAGCGCGGCCACACAGTCGTAGCCCTCCCAGGTGTCCACGACGACGCACACCTGGGCGCGGGCCGCCCGCAGGATCCGCTCCAGCTCCAGGGCGCGCAGCGTGGGCAGCAGCGGGACCGCGATCGCGCCGGTCCAGCAGCAGGCGAGGGTGAGGGCCGCCACCTCCCACCAGTTGGGCAACTGGAACGCCACCCGGTCGCCGCGCCGCACCCCGAGCGAGGTCAGCGCGGCCGTGAACCGGCGGACGTGGAAGGCCAGTTCGGCGTAGCGGACGGTGGTGCTGCGGCCGTCCTGCGCGCTGTAGACGACGATCGCCGGGTCGTCGGGGCGCTCGGCGGCGACCCGCAGCAGATCGTGCAGGACGGAGGTGTCCCGCCACCAGCCGCGCTCACGGAACCGCTCGGCGACGTCCCCCGGCACCCGCAGCCCGGCGGCGCCCTCCATGGACCAGGGGCCCTCGACGAGCGGCTGTGTCACGGCCGGTTCCCCTCCTCGGCGGCCGCCGGCGCGGCGACGATCTCGGGCGCCGGGTCGACGGCGTCGGTCACGTACGGCACACCCCAGGCGTCCTTCTGGAGGAAGTGCAGGCTCAGGGTGCTCACCGCGGCGACCTGTTCGACGATCCGGCCGCCCTCGATGCGTACGGTGTGCTGCTCGATGCTCGATCCGCGCTCACCGGTCGGCTCGTGGCCGAAATACGTGCCGGTGTTGTGCCAGTGCAGCGCGAACCGGAAGGCGGCGCGGGTGCCGTCGGCGCTGGAGAACTCGTCGTGCAGGACGGCCCGGATACCCGGGTGGGCGTGATGGATCTCCTGGCAGAATTTCAGCAGGAATTCCACGCCGGTCACACCCCAGGCGGTGGGCGCGTAGAGAGTGACGTCCGGTGCGTACAACTTCTCCAGCGCGGCCCAGTCCTGCTCTCCGAGCGCGGTGATGTAACGCTGGACGACTGTCTTCTCGGACATGGGAATTACTCCTCGGGAACGATGTGCGGAGGGGGCGAAAATGCGTCGGTCCGGGAATCCGGTGGAGGGCTAGTCGGCCGCCCGGGCCACGTCCGCCCCGGCGAGCGGCTCCACGGGCGTCTCCGGTTCCGGTCGCGGGGGTGCCGGCGGCAGGAGCAGGGCGACGGCCGCGGCGACGACGGCCACGGCGACCGTCAGGAACAGCCCGTAGCGCACGGCGTCGGTGAGGCCCTCGGCGTACGCCGCGTCCGTGAGCCGGCCCGCCTGCTGCCGCACCTCCTCCGGTACGCCCTCGGCGGCCAGCCGGTTCTGGAGCAGCGCGCCGACCGCCGCCGCGCCGACGACCGCGCCGATCTGGCGGAACGTGGTGAACATGCCGGAGGCGACACCGGTGAGCCGCGGCGGGATCTCCTGCATGGCGAGGGTGCTGGTGGGCGCGAAGACCAGGCCCATGCCGACGCCGAACACGATCTGGCCGGGGATGATCGCCCACACGCTGGAGTCCGCCTGGGCCATGACCGCGGTGAGGGCGATTCCCGCGCCGAACACCAGCAGACCGGGGACGAGGAGCTTGCGGCCGCCCAGCCTGCCGACCGCGTTGCCGGCCACGGGCGCCACGAACAGCGACACCAGCGGTCCCGGGACGAGCGCGAGACCGGCCTCGCCCGCGGAGAGCCCGAGGACGGACTGGAGGTAGAGGGTGAGCGGCAGCAGCACGCCGATGGAGCCGAAGAGCAGCATCGCCCCGAGGGTCGCGGACACGGTGAAGCCGCGGCTGCGGAACAGCTCGAACGGCACCAGCGGACGCCGGTCCTGACGGGCGCGCTGGTGCAGGGCGAACAGCCCGAGGAACGCCACGCCGAGCGCCAGGACCAGGGGGATGCTGAGGAACGACTCGATCGTGCCCCAGTCGTAGCGCTCGCCCTCGATCAGCCCGTACACGATGAGGCTGAGGCCGGCCGTGGACAGGACGGCGCCGGTCAGGTCCAGCGAGGTCCGCTGTCCCGTGCGGACGTCGGGCACCACGACGAGGGCGCCCACCAGGGCGGCCGCGCCGATCGGGACGTTGATGAAGAAGATCCAGCGCCAGTCCAGTCCGGAGACCAGCGCGCCGCCGACGGTGGGGCCCGCGACGGTGGCGAGACCCGCGACCGCGGACCACACGCCGAAGGCCGCGCCGCGCCGCTCCGCCGGGAAGACGGCGCTGATCAGCGCCAGGGTCTGCGGCATCATCACCGCCGCGCCGAGGCCCTGGACGGCCCGGGCCGCGATCATCTGCCCCGGCGTGTCCACGAACCCGCACACCGCCGAGGCCACGGTGAACACCGCGAGCCCGGCGGTGAAGGTCCGCTGGGCGCCGAACCGGTCGCCGAGCCGCCCGGAGAGCAGCAGCAGCGCGGCGAAGACCAGCATGTAGGCGTTGGCGAACCACAGGATGTCGTCCAGCGAGGCGCCGAGGCCCTCGGCCATCTCGGGAATGGCGATCGTGACGATCGTCGTGTCCAGCAGTGTCATGAAGAAGCTCGCGCAGAGGACCGCCAGCACCAGCCAGGGGTTGTGCCGCCGCGCCTGCGGTGATGGTTCCGCGCTCATCCCGTCGCCTCTCGTTCGTCGTCGTGAGCCCTGCGAAGCAGCGCCTCCACCAGGACCGACGCAGCGGACCCCGGAAACGTGACATGGGTCCGGGGGGAACCCCGAGAACCCTGTCCGGGGGCCGTCACTCGAAGACCGGGCCGCCCGCGCGGGTGCGTTTCAGTTCCGCGAAGGACGGGACCGACGCGGCGAGCAGAACCGCGTCCCAGAGGCGGGCGGCCTCCTCGCCCCTCGGGACGGGGGTGACGACGGGGCCGTTGAAGCCGCGCTGCGCCCCCGTGGCGTCCGGGACCGCGAGCACCGGGCTGCCCGCCTCCTCGCCCACCGCCGCCTGGGAGCGGGCGTGGGAGGCGCGGACCTCGGTGTCGTAGGTGTCCTTGTCGGCGTACTGGACGAGGTCGGCCGGGAGGCCCGCCGCCGTCAGGGCCGCCTCGATGGTCTCCAGGGTGGGGCTCGGGGTGCCGCCGTCCCGGTGGAAGCGGGTGCCGAGTTCCGTGTAGAGGCGGGCGACCGCGTCGCCGTCGTACCGCTGCTGCGCCGCGACGATCACCCGGACCGGGCGCAGGCCCTTGGGTCCCACCAGGTCGTGGAACTCCTCCGGGATGTGGTCGAGCCGGCCCTCGTTCAGGATGGCCAGGCTCATGACATGCCAGCGGATGGTGAGGTCGCGCGAGCGTGCCGCCTCCAGCAGCCAGCGGGAGGTCATCCAGGTCCACGCGCACAGCGGGTCGAACCAGAAGTCGACGGGGGTCGGGGAAGCCGAGGGGGACGTCGTCGTGTCGGACATGGGTTCTCCTTCCTCAGACCGTCGCGACGCCGAGCACCAGCGCGGCCGCCCCGACCACGATCAGTACGGCCGGCATCGGCAGACCCGCCGTGTCCTTGGCGCGCAGGTGGGTGATGACGGCGCCGATGAAGTAGGCGACGATCCCGATGCCGGCGGCGATGCCCAGCGGCCGGTAGAAGATGCCGGCGATCAGACCGAGCGCGGCGGCGATCTCCAGGGCGGACAGCCGCGGGAACCAGCTGTCGGGTACGCCGATCTTGTGCATCCCGTCGGTGATCTTCTCGTCCCGGACGAGCTTGGCTCTGCCGGAGCCGATGAGCACGACGGCGAGCAGGCTCGCGACGACGACGTAGGCGATGAACACGGGGAACTCCTTGAGCGGTTCGAAAGGGGTTGCGGGAAAAGGTTGATGACGTCGCGTCAGTTCCGCGGCACCGGCACCGCCTCCACCACGCTGCTCGGGGAGCGGGTGGGCAGGATGCGGGTCAGGGTGAAGCCCGCCGCCGCCAGGAGCCGCCGGAACTCCTCGGCCGTGCGTTCCTGACCGCCGCTGAGCACCATCATGTTGAGGTCGATGATCTTGCTGGGCGAGAAGCCGTCGCCCTCGGGCACCACCGTGTCCACCACGAGCAGCCGCGCGTCGTCGCCCATGACCCGGCGGCAGGACCTGAGGATCTCCACGGCGGAGGCGTCGTCCCAGTCGTGCAGGACCCACTTCATCGTGTAGAGGTCGCCGCCCTCGGGGACCTTCTCGAAGAAGTCGCCGCCCACCAGTTCGCACCGGTCCGCGAGGCCCGCCGCCTCGATCCGCGGACGCCCGTGCGCCACGACGTGCGGCAGGTCGAGCACCACGCCGTGGGCCGCGGGGTGCGCGGTGAGGATCGACGCGAGGAAGCCGCCCTCGCCGCCGCCGACGTCCACGATCCGCCGGTGCGGGGCGAAGTCGTAGACGTCGAGCACGGCGTCGGCGACCATCGCGGTGAGCCCGGTCATCGCCTTGCCGAGATGGGCGTTCATGGCGGGCGTGTCCTCGAAGAACTGCCAGATCTTCTTCCCCACCGCCCGCTCGAAGACGGGTTCGCCCGAGCGCACGGAGTCCACCAGCAGCCCCCAGGTCGCGTGGTGGGCCTCGCCCAGCTCCATCTGGACGAAGGACGCGAGGGATCCGGGTATGTCGGAGCGCAGGGCGTCGCCGAGCGGGGTGGTGGTGTAGCGGCCCTCGCCGTCCGAGCGCAGCACGCCCACCCCCGCGAGGGTGCGCAGCAGCCGGGCCAGGGCACGGGCGTCGGTGCCGGTCGCGGCGGCCAGCTCGGCGGCGGTGCGGGGCTCGGCCGCGAGGTGGTCGGGCAGGCCCAGCGCGGTGGCGGCGTGCACCGCCCGCGCCACCCAGAAGCTGGTGACGATCTGGAACATCCCGTCGAAGTCGGGGTGGCTTCCGGTGTCCTCGGGGCGTGCGGTGGCGTCCATGGCGGTCTCCGTACGGCTCGGCGGTGGGTGGCGGCGGTGAGTGGGAGAAGGACCGTCACGGCCGGGCGCGGCGGGAGCGCCGCGCCCGGCCGGCGAGCAGCGGGTCAGACGACGGAGACGGCGATCTTGCCGATGGTGCCCGCGCCGAACGCGCCCACCGCCTCGGCCACCGATTCGAGCGGGAACGTCCGCGCGATCGGCACCCGGAGCGCGCCGGAGGCGGCGGCCCCGGCGAGCCGGTCCAGGGTGGCCGGGGCCGGGTCGGCCATCACGGAGGTGACGGTGACGCCGGTCCGGCCGGCCTGCTCGGGGCCGAAGCCCAGGGTGGAGGCGAACCGGCCGCCGTCCGCGAGCAGTTCGACGAGCGGTGCGGGGTCGCCCGCGAGGTGCACGACGCCCGTGACGCCCTCCGGGGCGAGCGCGCGGACCTGGGCGGCCAGGTCGCCGGTGTGGTCCACCACGTGCGCCGCGCCGAGGCCGCGCACGAACTCGGTCTCGTCGCCCGGCTTCGCGGTGGCGACGACCGTCGCCCCGGCCGCCACGGCGAGCTGGACGGCGTACGCGCCCACGCCGCCGGTCGCGCCCACGACCAGGACGGTGTCCCCGGCCCCCGGGGCGATCGCGTCGACGGCGCCGACGGCGGCCGAGCCCGCCAGGCCCAGCGCCCCGGCGCGCTCCAGGTCCAGGCCGGCGGGCACGGCGGCGATGCCGTAGCCCTCGGCGACCACGGCGTACTCGGCGAAGGCGCCGTCGGAGACCACGGGCTTCATGACCACGCCGAACACCCGGTCGCCCACGGCCCGGGTCACGCCCTCGCCGACCGCCTCGACCGTGCCCGCGAAGTCCTTGCCGAGGGTGACGGGGAACTTGTGCTCCAGCATGTCCTTGAACACGCCGTAGATCACCGCGCCGTCGAAGCCGTTGAGCGACGAGGCGTGCACCTTGACCAGGACCTCGCCCGGGCCCGGCTCCGGCCTGGCCACCTCGGTCACCGCGGGGGTGGCGCCGAAGTCGTCGATGGTTACTGCGCGCATGGAGTGTTCTCGCTTTCCTGATGAACAGTCAGATCGGTTCTCGGAGTACCGGTTCCGGGCGCGGGTCTAGCGCACGGCCAGTTCGTACGACGCCTTCATGACGGCGGTGGCGACCTCCAGCTCGTCGGCGTCCCGCGGGGCGTAGAGCATGACGATGCCGCTGGGGAACTCGGGCCGCCGGGAGATCGGGTGCGGTTCGACCCAGCCCAGCTCGGTCAGTGTGTCGAGCGACTCCAGCGGCACGGTGAGGTGCATGAACCCGGAGCGGTGGATGTGCCCGAACTCGTCGACCGAGGGGTGCAGGAAGGCGTCGAAGTCGCGGTCCTGCTTGTCCAGGCGCAGCGCCAGCGACGATGGCTCCGAGACCTGGCTCTGCGTCATGAAGACGCCGGGCAGGGCCTGGGCGCGGGCGATCAGCTCGGCGCGGATCTCCGGCGGGGAGAAGTCCTCCAACTGGTCGTGCGGGATCTCCCGGCCGGTCGTGGCGGGCCGGGGTCCCTTGCGGGGCGGCAGAGCGCTCAGGGCGCTCGGTTCGACGGCCATGACTCTCCTCACTCACGCACGAACAGTGCGCTGGTCACTTCTTGTTCTCATGGAAATTTTGGGCGATCCTGCTGGGGTGGCAGAAGACGGCACCTCAAAAAGCGCTACGCACATGGATGTTCCTGACCAGGTCAGCGAGGGTCTGGCCACCTGTCGGCTGCGGGACGTGCTGGACCGGGTGGGTGACAAGTGGAGCGTTCTGATCATGGCGCTGCTCGGCGGCGGCCCCCGGCGCTACTCGGATCTGCGGCGCTCCATCGACGGCATCTCGCAGCGCATGCTCACCCTGACCCTGCGCAGCCTGGAGCGTGACGGCCTGGTCATCCGGACCGTCACCCCGACCACCCCGCCCCGGGTGGACTACGAGCTGACGCCGGTCGGGCACACGCTGTCCAGGGAGGTGAGTTCGCTCATCGAGTGGTCCGAGCGCCACCGGGAGTACATCGGCATGTCCCGCCGCAGTTACGACGCCCGGTAGCGGGTCCGGTAGCAGGTCCGGTTCGGCGCGCGCGGCCGTGTCGACCTTTCTGATGGGTACTCACTTTCTGATGGGTCCTCAGCCCGCGAGGCCGTCGAGGGCGGGCCGGGCGTCCTCCAGGAACCCGGCGACCCGGAAGGCGAGGTCGAGCGACTGACCGCGGTTGAGCCGCGGGTCGCACGCCGACTCGTAGCGGTGGAACAGATCGGGGAAGCCCAGGTCGTGCCCGCCGCCGAGGCACTCGGTGACGTCGTCGCCGGTGAGTTCCACATGGAGGCCGCCCGCGTGGGTGCCCAGCGCGCGGTGCACCTCGAAGAAGCCGCGGACCTCGCCGAGGATGTCGTCGAAGCGGCGGGTCTTGTGGCCGGAGGGCGCCACCAGGGTGTTGCCGTGCATCGGGTCGCAGGCCCAGACGACCCGGGCGCCGGACGCGGTGACCTTCTCCACCAGCGGGGGCAGCACCTCGCGCACCCGGTCGACGCCGAGCCGGACGACGAAGGTGAGCCGCCCCGGTTCGCGGTCCGGGTCGAGCCGGTCGATCAGCCGCAGCGCGGCGTCGGCGGTGGTGGCCGGGCCCAGCTTCACCCCGATCGGGTTGGCGATCCGGGAGAAGTACGCGACATGGGCGCCGTCGGCGTCCCGGGTACGCTCCCCGATCCAGAGCATGTGCCCGGAGGCGGCGTAGGAGCGCCCGGTGCGGTCGTCGTGGCGGGTGAGCGGACCCTCGTAGTCGAGCAGGAGCCCCTCGTGGGAGACGAAGAACTCGGAGTCGTCGAAGTCGCGCGGGCGGGCACCGGTGGCCCGCATGAAGTGCAGGGCGCGGTCGATGCCGGCGGCGATGGTCTCGTAGCGGGCGCGCAGCGGGGAGCCGGCGATGAAGTCGCGGTTCCACTCGTGGACCTGGCCGAGCCCGGCCCGGCCGCTCGCGGTGAACGCCCGGACGAGGTTCAGGGTGTGGGAGGAGGCCCGGTACGCCCGCAGCAGCCGCTCCGGGTCCGGGATCCGGGCCTGCGGGGTGAACGCGGGGCCGTTGACCGCGTCGCCCCGGTAGACCGGCAGGGTGACGCCCTCCCGGGTCTCGGTGGGCAGCGAGCGCGGTTTGGCGTACTGGCCCGCGAGCCGGCCGACCTTCACCACGGGTATCGCCACCGCGTAGGTGAGGACGGCGGACATCTGCATGAGGGTCGTGAGTTTGCTGTGCACCGCGTGCTCGGAGACCCCGTCGAAGGTCTCGGCGCAGTCGCCGCCCTGGAGCAGCAGGGCCTCTCCGCGGGCGACGGCGGCCAGCCGGTCCTTCAGCCGGTCGCACTCGCCGGGTAAGACGAGCGGCGGCGCGCCGGACAGTTCCTCGGTGACGCGGCGCAGGGCGGCCGGATCGGGGTAGACGGGCTGCTGGCCGGCCGGGAGCGCGCTGTCGGCGGTGGCCGCGGTGCCTGCTGTGCCTGCTGTGCCTGCTGTGCCTGCTGTGCCTGCTGTGCCTGCTGTGTTCATGGCAGAACCTCAGAATTCCGGGGAGGGAAGGGGGTGGCGTGCGGGGCCGTCAGACGCGGACGCGCTGGGCCTGGAGGCGGGCCCCTTCGAGGGCCTGCTTGAGCGAGGTGGCGGCCAGGCCCTGGAACCCGGCGAGCCGGGGCACATGTCCCGACTTGGTCATCTCGGCGTGCAGGAAGGTGAGGTCGTCGGCGAGGGCGACCATGCCGAACGCGGCCTTGAGGTAGGGCTCCTGGAAGTCGTAGGCGTAGCGGGGCGTGCCGGGGCCGTAGGCGCCGCCGCGGGCCGTGATCACCACGACCTGCTTGCCGGAGAGCGGTCCGGTGCCGGTGGCCGGGTCGACCACCAGCGGCGGGATGACCAGGCGGTCGAACCACGCCTTGAAGGTGGCCGGCAGGGAGAAGTTGTGCATGGGCAGCCCGAGGACGAGCGTGTCGGCGGCCCGCACCTCCTCGACGAGGTCCCAGGTGAGCGCCCAGCTCGCCTGCTCCTCGGGGGTGAGGGCGGCGTCGCGGGCCGCGTCGAGGTCGCGCACCTCGCCGCTCTCCAGCCGGTGCATGACGGCGATCTGCGCGGCGTCGACATGGGCCACGGGCCGGGCGGCCAGGTCCCGGTGGACATGGGTGCCGTCGGGGTTGGCGGCCCGCCAGGCGGCGGCGAACTCGGCGGTGATCCGCCGGGTCGCCGACTCGATGCGGGGGCTGGTGTCGAGGTGCAGCAGGGTGGGCACGGGTCACGCTCCTGGGTGGGTGGTGGGCCGAGGGGTCTGCGCGGTGCCGTTCAGGCAGGCTGCTCGCTCCGCTGTCCCCAGCGCGGATAGCTGCCCAGGAAGCGGGCGCCCGCGCCCAGTCCGGCGATCGCGGACATCGCCTCGCGGACGGGCGGGTTCTCGATGTGGCCGTCGACGTCGATGAAGTAGCGGTAGCTGCCCAGGCGGTCGCCGGTGGGCCAGGAGTGCAGCCGGCTGACCTCGATGTCCCGGGAGGAGAACTCGGCGAGGATGTCGAGCAGCCGGCCGGGTCCGTCGCCCGGGTTCACCATCAGGGAGGTGCGGTCCAGTCGGGTCCGCGCCGCCGGGAACCACGCCGGGGCGACCACCACGAACCGGGTGACCGCGCCGGCCCGCCGGCCGATGCCGGTGGCCAGGGTGGAGAGCCCGTACAGGTCCGCCGCCAGCGGTGCCGCGACCGCGGCGGCCCCCGCCGCCGACGCCGTCCCGGCCACCTCGCGCGCCGCGGCCGCCGTGGAGTCGGCCGGCCGGGTCCGCGCCCCGGGCAGATGCTCCGCCAGCCAGCGCGCGCACTGGGCGAGCGCGTGCGGATGGCTCGACACCTCGGTGACGGAGGAGAGGTCGGTGCCTTCCCGCGCCATCAGCGCGAACGTCACCGGCACCTCCACCTCCGCGGTGATGTGCAGCTCCGCAGAGACCAGTTGGTCCATGGTGACGGGCACCACGCCCTTCACCGAGTTCTCCAGCGGGACGACGGCCGCCGCGCACTCCCCGCGGCGCACCGCGTCCAGCGCCGCGGGCACCGTGGGGAAGGGACGGCCGGGACCGGCGGGCACGACCCGGCGCAGCGCCGCCTGGGTGAACGTGCCCTCCGGGCCCAGATAAGCGTACGTCATGACGGTCCGTCAGCTCTCTATCAGCCGGTGGAAGAGCACGGTGTCGAAGATGTCCTCCATCCGGACAGCCTTGCCGTCCCGGAAGGTCCAGGAGTGCACGAAGTCCAGGGTCTCGGTGTGCCCGGAGTGCGAGGTGACGTCCCGGGTGCCGAAGACCACGATCCGGTCGCCGGAGCGGACGAACTCCATGGGGTGCAGTTTCATGCCGCCCAGCACGGTGGGCACATGGGCGAGGAACCCCTTCACTCCGGCGTGGCCCACCTTGGTGCCGCCGAGGCCGTACTCGCTCATGCCCTCGGGGTGGATCCACTCCACGTCCTCGGACAGGACGGCGAGCAGCGCGTCCACGTCCCGGGTGTGGAACGCCTGGTAGGCCGCGTGGATCAGATGGAGGTTGGTCTCCTGCGTCTTCACCGGACTCGGTCTCCTCGTCGGTTCGTCACGTCGTCACTTCGCGTACTCGGGGTACATGGACTCGACCGTGCGGCGGATGCCCTCGCGCCAGCCGACCTTGCACGGGCCCGTCAGCCGCCTGCGCAGCGCCGGGTCGAACTGGTAGGTCTCCCGGGTGACTTCACTCGGCACGAGCTTCGCCTCGACGCCGGTCAGCTCCTCCAGATAGCGGACGCAGTCGGTGATGCCGACCGCCTCGTCGCCGCCCCAGTTGGTGAGGACGGCCGGCACCGACGCGGCCTCCCACAGCTTGGGCACCTGGTCGATCAGGTCGTCGGTGTGGAGGAGGGAGCACCAGTTCTGGCCCTCGACGGGCACCGGGATGGGCTCGCCGGCCAGCATCCGCTTGAAGTAGAGCATCGGGACACCGCCGTAACCGCCGGGCCCGTAGGCGATGTTGAGGCGGGCGATCACGGTGGGCAGGCGCAGGGTGCGGGCGAAGGCGCGGACCGTGCCCTCGGTGGCGATCTTGGCGACGGGGTAGACGGGCAGCCAGTCGGCGACGCCGTCGACCGGGTCGTCCTCGGTGTAGGCGTGGTCGAGGGTCTGGCGGGCGTACAGGGCGCCGGTGGAGACGTACAGGAACGCCTCGGCGGTGCGGCAGTGGGTCATCAGCCGCCCGGTGGCGACCGTGTTGACCTCGATCGCGGTGTTGAAGTCGCCGTCCTCGCCGCGCCGTACGGCGGAGTGGATGACATGGGTGAAGTCCTCGGGCAGGCCCTTGAGGGTGTCGTCGCCGGTGTCGTCCATGTCCCAGCGGAACGTGGTGACACCGTGCTCGGTGAGGGCCTCCTCGGAGCCGGGGGTGCCGAACCGGCCGAGCGCCCAGACCTCGTTGTCCCCCGCGAGGGCCTTGGCGACGGGTCCCGCCACCTGTCCGGTGCCCCCGGTGACGAGGATCTTCTTGCCGTGCATCATGCTCTCCTGCCGTGGTGGGGTGGGATGGTGAGCCAGGGGCGCGGGTTCAGCCGGCGTCGCCGAGCGCGCGGTCGAGTTCCCTGCGCAGGACCGACTGGAAGACGGCGACGTGGTGCGGGCCCATCAGCGTGTAGTGCTCGCCGGGGACGTCGAGGTAGCGGACGTCGGGGCAGTGCTCGTCCCAGCGGCTCAGCTCGTTGTTCAGCCAGTCCTCCTTGGTGCCGCGCAGCGGGATCGCGTAGAAGACGGACATGGTGCGCACCGAGCCACTGGGCGCGTAGGTGCGGCCCAGGTCGGTGAGCCCGTCGGCGAGGGTGGCCCAGGCCGTGAACTTCTCCAGGGTGAGGTCGAGTTCGGCGAGCCGGGCCGGCGGCGCGAGGTCGATGAAGCGCGCGAGCTGCTCCTCGCGGGTGAGGTGGCGCAGTTGTCCGGGCAGGTCGAGGGACTGCTTCTTGTCGATGAGGGCGAGGAAGAAGGCGAGGTTGGCGGCGGTCTCGACGAAGTCCAGTTCGTTCATGCGGTACTTGATGTGCGGGGGCAGGTTGAAGCTGCCGACGAAGTCGACGCGCTCGCCCTGCGCCTCCAGGACCTTGGCGATCTCGAAGGCGACGGCTCCGCCGTAGGAGTATCCGGCGACGGCGTAGGGGCCGTGCGGTTGCTTGGCGCGGATCGCGTCGACGTAGGTGGAGACCATCTCCTCGAAGCTCTCGAAGGGCTTCTCCCCCGGGTTGAAGCCGCGGGCCCGCAGCGCGTAGAACGGCCGGTCGCCCACGAAGTACTTGGCGAGGTTGACGAAGACGAGGACCTCGCCGACGCCCGGGTGGACGCAGAACAGCGGGGTCTTGTCGCCCACGACCTGCATGGGGACGATCGGGTCGTAGGGCCGTTCGGCGCCGACGTCCTCGCCGAGCCGGGCGGCGAGTTCGCGGACGGTGGGGGCGGTGAGCACGGTGATGATCTGGAGGTCGTGCGCGCCGAGCCGCTGGGCGACCAGGCTGCGCAGCCGCAGGATGTCCAGGGAAGTGCCGCCCAGGTCGAAGAAGTTGGCGGTGGCGCTCAGCTTCTCCGGGTCGGTGTCGAACATCTCGGCGTAGATCCGGGCGAGGATCCGCTCGGTGTCGCCCTCGGGGGCGGTGTATCCGCCGAGGCGGCGCAGGACGAGGTCGGCGACCGCGTCGGTGGTCTCCCGGTAGGCGCCGGCCTCCAGGCGTTTGCGCATCAGGGCGCGCTGGATCTTGCCGAGGCTGGTCTTGGGGAAGGCGTCCTTGGGCAGCGGCAGGATCAGCGCGGGGCGGAAGCCCCAGTGCATGACGACCCCGGAGCGCACCGCCGACAGCACCCGGTACAGGGCGAGTTCGTCGCCGTCGGCGGTCTCCGGGTGGAAGGCGACGACGAGTTGCTCGGTGTCGCTGCCGGGGGCGCGGGTGGGGAAGGCGGCGACGTAGGAGCGGGCGACGCCGTCGAGCTGCTCGAGGACGCTCTCGATGTCGTGGCTGAAGTAGTTGACGCCATTGACGATGACGCTGTCCTTGCTGCGCCCGACGAGGGTGAGGCGGCCGTCGTCGAGACGGCCGAGGTCGCCGCTGCGGAACCAGCCGTCGGCGGTGAAGGCGTCCCGGGTGGCCTGCTCGTTGTTGTGGTAGCCCGGGGTGATCATGGGCCCGGTGAGCTGGAGTTCACCGGTCTCGCCCGGGCCCAGTTCGCGGTCGTGCTCGTCGACGATCCGCAGCCGCAGGCCCTCCACCGGGGTGCCGAGGTTGGCGAACTCCTGGCCCTGGTCGAAGGCGGGGAACGTCCGGGAGTAGATGGAGCCGGCGCAGGTCTCGGTCATGCCGAAGGCGGGCCACAGGGCGTCGGGGCGCAGTCCGTGGGCGGCGAAGCGGTGCAGGAAGGTCTCGCCGGTGGTGCGGACGACGGCCTCACCGCCGCTGATGATGTGGCGCAGCCGGGACAGGTCGACGGGGCCGGTCTCCTCCAGCCGGTCGGCGGCGGCGTTCAGCAGCCCCAGCAGGAAGTTGGGGGTGAAGGTCATGGTGACGCCGTGCCGGGAGATCAGCCGCAGGAACTCCAGGGGCTCGCCGAGGACGACGGCGGCCTCGACGTGCAGTTGGGTGGCGCCCGCGTACAGGGGCAGCAGATGGCATTCGAGGAGGGCGGCCACATGGTCGAAGGAGACCCAGTTGAGGGAGACGTCGTCGGGGCCGAGCCGGTGGTGGCCGTTCTTGCCGGCCATGGAGGCGAGCAGGTTGGCGTGGGTGAGGCGGACGGCCTTGGAGTTGCCGGTGGAGCCCGAGGTCAGCACCAGCAGGGCGGTGTCCTCGGGGTCGGCCTCGTACGGGGCGGCGGCGGGCTCGGTGGCGTACAGGCCGGACAGCGGGGTGACGCCGAGGCCCTCCACCTGCGGGAGTTCGGCGGCGAGGGTCTCGGTGGTGACGATCAGCGGCCGGTCCAGGAGGGTGTTCACATGGCCGAGCTGGGCGGCCCAGCGCTCGGGGTCGCCGCCGAGGGGTGCCATCGGGACGGGCACGAAGCCGCCGAGGAGACAGGCCCAGAACGCGGGCAGGAACTCCTGCGGGCGCTCCAGGAGCAGGACGACGTTGTCGCGCGGGGCGAGGCCGCGGGCGCGCAGGCCGGTGAGGACCCGGCGGGCCTCGTCGACGAGTTCGGGATACGGCTGGAGCCATGAGCCGTCCGGTCCGGCGTCGCCCCGGGCGTAGAGGAGGCCGGATCCGGGGTGGTTCTCGGCGGCCCGCAGCAGGAGGTCCGCGATGGTCCGGGTCGATGAAATGGCCATGGTCATGTCGATGCCCTCTCTTCTCGTTCGCGAGGAGACGCGCCCCCACGGGGCGGTGGTCGGGGCGTCACCGGATGACGCCGGCGGCCGCGGTGACCGGGCGGCCGCGCGCCGGTGGTCGGGAGGATCCGTCGGTGAGAAAGTCGGCGCACAGGGCCTTGACAACTAGCCTCTGCGGGTCGGGCATCCGGTTTCAACAGACCTGGTTTCAGGGCTTCGTCAGGTTTCACAAATCCGCGCGGGTGTGTGGGCTGCGGTGCAGATCCATGTCAGAGGAACGTCAAATGCCCAGGTGAATTCATCCGTTGCCGAGCCTGAACCCGACTCCCCTGATGGTGATGATCCAGTCACTCGCACCCAGTTTGCTGCGCAGACTGCTGACATGTGTGTCGACGGTCCGCCGCGACCAGGAATCGCCCCATACCTGCTGCATGAGCCGATTTCGCGGAATGACACTTCCCGGGTGGGAGGCGAGGAGATGCAGGAGATCGAATTCCTTCCGGGTGACGACCACGGGCCTTCCGTAGAGGCTCACCTCGCGGGAGCCGGCGTCGATGGTGAGGGGCCCGTGCGAAATGACGTCGGCGGTCCGCGGTACGGGCCGGGCCCGTCGCATCACCGCCTGCATCCGCGCCATCAGTTCCCGGAAGCCGTACGGCTTGACCATGTAGTCGTCCGCCCCGGCCTGGAGGCCCAGGACGCGGTCCAGTTCGGTGCCGCGGGCGGTGAGGGCGATGATCGGGATGTCGGAGACGGTCCTGATGGCCCGGCAGACCTCCAGCCCGTCCAGGTCGGGCAGTTCCAGGTCGATGAGGACGAGGTCGGCGTCCCCGTAGACCTGGAGGGCCGTGCCGCCCCGTTCGACCGCGGTCACCTCATGGCCGTGGCGGCGCAATCCATGGATCAAGGACTCCGCGTATTGGACATCGTTTTCCACCACGAGAACCCGCCACGACTTCCCGGCATTCGCCAGAACCGGCAGTTCCGGAGCACGCTGACTCATCGTCTCCCCCAAGACTCGTCTAGCTCTCGAAGAACCCCGCCCGGGCAGGGCCACCGCACGCGGCGAGTCTAAAAACCCGTTCTTCGGACTGTCAAAGATCCATGGCGTAAACGAGCTATGTCGAACGAGTCAAAGGGAGTTCCGTGCTCCGATTGGGGACCCTTGGAAAATAACGGACGAAGGGGAACGCCGGTCTTGTGTGGATCAAGCCATTCCCGATGCCCGCAACCAGCGATTCGTCCCCTCTCGGACAGCCGTCCGGGACGATGTGACGGATACCCGGGGGAGCGCCGCACGTCTTCTACATGTACACGATCGAACGGAGTGCGCCTGACGCCCGCCGCTGGCCGGAACCAGGTGGTCAACGGCGTATGCGCCCCTCCCGCTCACCCGCCCGCAATGCCCTCGTCATCCCGTGCCCGGCCGTCCGGAAGAGTCGCGTTCCGAGCGCAGGAAGGCCGAAAAGAGGCACGAACACGCGTGTTCCCAGCGAACCCGCACGTTCCCTCGTGCGCGGGAATCACTCGGGGCGTCTGCAATTTCACGGAACCCGCCGTTTCACCGGAGAGAAGAAAATTACGAGCCTTTTGCCGCCGGTCGGGAACACGCGCGTCAGCCGGCCCGCACCAGCCCCGCGATATGTGCCGTCACCGTCTCCAGGATGTCCGTCCACGCCTCCTCGTCACCGAGGACGAGGTAGTTCAGGGTCAGCCCGTCGGTCATGGCGGCCAGATAGCGGGCCAGGACGGACACAGGTACCTGGAGGCGGAGGTCCATGTCACGCCGGAGCTGCTCTATGAGGTCGGCGTAGGCCTCGGCGTAGAGCGCGTACTGACGCCGGGCCAGATGCTCGAAACCGGGCTGGCGCAGGGCGTACTGGGTGAGTTCGTACGTCAGCATGTGCTCGTCGGGATGGGCCCGGACATGGTCCCAGTAGGCGCGGAACCCGGCCGCGACGGTCTCCTCCAGGGTCGCCCTGGAGGTGGGGGCGCCCGTGGGGCGCAGGGCGTCCTTCACCACCGTCACCGAGTGGTCGGTGAGGGTGGTGATGACGGACTCGATCAACGCCTGCTTGGAGTCGAAGCAGTAGTGGAAGACGCTCAGGGACACCTCGGCCTCGGCGGCGATGGACCGGGTCGTCGTCCTCGCGACGCCGTCCCGGGCCATCGCCCTGATCGCGGCTTCGGTGAGCTGCCGGCGCCGTTCGGCCGACGGCATCCGTGCCATGGGGGTCCTCGCTGCTCCTCGCGGGCGGTCAGGCGCTGTGCACGCCCACTTCGTACAGCGAGTATCCCCACTCGGTGCCGCGGCCGAGTCCGTGCACCCGGACGTAGCGGGCCGGGGTGCCGGTGAAGCGGGCCGTGTCCAGGCCGCCGTCACCGGCCGTGGTGGACCAGGCGGTCTGCCAGGTGGTGCCGTCGGTGGACAGCTCCACGCGGTACGACCTGGCGTAGGCGCGCTCCCAGTCGAGGGTGACACGGGAGACCAGGTGGGTGGAGCCGAGGTCGACCTGCCACCACTGGTCGTCGCTCCAGTCGCTGGCCCAGCGGGTGCCGCCGTCGCCGTCGGCGGCCCGCCCCGGCTGGTAGCTGGTGAACAGGCTCCACTCCGAGGAACTCGCCGACGCCGTACGGCCCTTGGCGAGGTTCACCCCGGCCTGGTGCCGCTCGGAGGCGCCCCAGGTGCCGAGGTAGGACTCGGCGCCCTTGAAGAGGTCGTCCACCACGCCCTGTCCCGCCACGAGCCGGATGTCCTCGATCCAGTCGGGGATCAGACCGGCGTGCGCGGCGCCGTCGGTGTTGACGTCCCAGGTGCGCGAGCCGGTGATCTGCCGGTCGATGACGGAACCGCCGTCGACGCTCCTGAAGGGGTATTTCACCGGGTTCGAGGTGGTGGCGCCGCGCGGGGCCGGGTGGTCGCCGACGCCGTTGAAGTCGGTGCCGTAGCCGTAGCCGACGCCGTACTTGTCGCGCAGGGCCTTGGTGCGGGCGGCCTCCTGGCCGAAGCCCTCGGAGCCGTGCATGTACTGGGCGACGAAGCCGCCGAGAGCGTAGACGCGCTCGGTCCAGTCGATGTCCATCCAACTGTGCGAGGAGATCACACCCGGGTAGGAGGCGGACTCGAAGAGGTCGAGGACCTGGCCGGTGGCCTTGACGCTCATATGGTCGATCTCGAGCATCATCTTGCGCTTCATCATGCCGCGGACGGCGTACTCGCCGAGGTCGGTGAGACCGCGCACGTTGCACTGCGCGCCGGCGGCGTAGTCCGGTACCTCGGTACCGGCGGGCAGTTGGGCCTCGGCCGTGGAGGCGGCGTCGCCGATGGGGTTGTCGTGCTGCGGGCCCGTGCACGTCTCGGTCTTCCAGAAGGTGCCGCTGGACAGGAACTGGCCGACGTTGATGGCGGTGCCGAGGCCGCCGGAGTCGAAGCGGACGCCGCACAGCGCGTTGTCGAACTTGTGGCACAGGAACATGCTGCGCACGCCGAGGTCGTACAGCTCGTCGAGGCCCTTGTCGATGTCCGCCTTGCTGCACTGGGCGATGTCGAGGATCTGCTTGCAGCCGAACGGCTCGGAGGTCTCCACACCCAGGATGACGGCGAGTTTGCCCTGCTCGATGACGGAGCGGGCCTGGGCGCTGTCGGTGACGATCCGGAACCAGCCCTTGCCGGTGCCGCCGTACTGCTTGTCGATGAACGCCTGGAGGTCGTAGGTCAGTTGGGCCTGGAGCCGGATCGAGGTCATCTCGTCGCAGCTCCGGTCCTTGAAGAAGTAGACCGAGCAGATCACGCCGTTGGTGACGAGGTCGTTGACGAGCACCCGCTGGCCGCCGCGCCAGGCGCGCTCCACCCAGGCGTAGTAGTCGGCCTGGTGGGTCATCGAGTCGTAGGCCGGCCAGTCGGCGAAGGTGGGCCAGCCGACGGGGTCGTGCCGTCCGTCGCCGCCGTGGGTGATGTAGTCGAAGATCGCGAGGGTGCCGTCGGGGTAGTGCTCGGGACAGTCCTTGAGCGCGTCCGCGATCCCGGCCTCGGAGAACACCTTGCCGCAGATCAGCCGTCCGCCGAACGCCTCGTTGGAGAACAGGTGGTTGTGGGCGTCGACGAATCCCCGTACCTCGCCCGCCGCGTCGGTCCCCTTGAAGGGCTCCCCCGTCACGTTGATCTGCGAGTCGGGGGCGGGCCGGGCGGTCGGGTTCCACCAGTCGGTGGCCGCCGAGCTGGGTGTGGGGCCGAGGATCGTGGCCAGGACGAGGAGGAGCAGCGCGGCGACGGTGACGTCCCTGCGTCTGCGGTTCGGGCGGCGGGTCCAGGTCACGGGCCACATCCCTCGGTGGTGGGGGGATCGCGCGGTCGCCGACGGGCTTCCGGCGAGCATCCGACAGGGCTTCACCGGATTGTCATGACCGCGCAATATGTGTGACGAGGATCCCGACTGACGGTTGACGAGTCAAGAGTCCGGGACGCTTGACCTGATGAGCCTCGAGAGAGTTTTGAACGCGTTCAAATAGAGGGTACGCTCCTCGCATCGACGAGGGGAGCGGACGATGAAGATCGTCATACCGGGCGGGACCGGACAGGTGGGCACGGTGCTGCGGCGCGCCCTGACCGCGGCGGGCCACGAGGTCGTGGTCCTGAGCAGACGGCCCTCGGGACCGGGCGAACGGGCCTGGGACGGCCGCACGCCGGGCGCCTGGACGGCGGAGATCGACGGCAGCGACGTCGTCGTCAACCTGGCGGGCCGCAGCGTCAGTTGCCGCTACACCCCCGCCAACCTCAAGGCGATGATGGACTCCCGGGTGGAGTCGGCCCGGGTGGTGGGCGAGGCGATCGCCGCCGCCGCGCGGCCCCCGGCGCTCTGGCTCCAGATGAGCACGGCCACCGTCTACACCCACCGCTTCGACGCCCCCAACGACGAGGCGACCGGCGAGATCGGCGGCTCCGAGCCCGGCGTCCCCGGCTACTGGAGCTACAGCGTCGACATCGCCACCGCCTGGGAGCGGGAGGTGGAGAAGGCGGACACCCCGCGCACCCGCACGGTGGCGCTGCGCTCCGCCATGGTGATGAGCCCCGACCCGGGCGGTGTGTTCGACGTGCTGTCCCGGCTGGCCCGGCTCGGGCTCGGCGGTCCGGTCGCGGGCGGCGCGCAGTACGTGTCCTGGATCCACGACCACGACTTCGTGCGCGCCGTTGAGTTCCTGATCGCCCGCGAGGACCTGACGGGCCCGGTGAACCTGGCCGCCCCGGCCCCGCTGCCGCAGCGCGGGTTCATGCGCGCGCTGCGCTCCGCGTGGGGCGTGCCGGTGGGGCTGCCCGCCACCCGATGGATGGCCGAGGTCGGCGCGTTCGCGCTGCGCTCGGACACCGAACTGCTCCTCAAGAGCCGCCGGGTCGTCCCCGGCCGGCTGCTCGCCGAGGGCTTCTCCTTCGAGCACCCCGAGTGGCCGGAGGCGGCCGGCGACCTCGTGCGCCGGGCACGGCGGGAGCGCCGCTCCTGACCTGCGGTTCCGGCCTCCCGGGCCGCTGTTAGCCTGCCGCCCATGATCAAGGGGAGCGCGCCAGGCCGGATATCCGGCCTGGCGGGGGACAGCGGGCCGGAGCGCGTGCTGATCGCCGCCAGTTTCGTCAACCGGGTCGGCAACGGCCTGTTCAACGCCGCGTCGGCGCTCTACTTCACCCTGGTCGTGGGCCTGCCCGCCGCGCACGTCGGCGCCGCCCTCACCATCGCCGGGCTGACCGGCCTGCTCGCGGGCATCCCCGGCGGACAGCTCGCCGACCGGCACGGGGCGCGCCTGATCATGACGGCGGCCCTGACCGTCCAGGCACTGTCGATGGCGGCGCTCGTCCTCGTGGAGAGCTGGGCGGCGCTCACCGTCGTCGCGACGGCCGACCAGATCGCCGCGGCGGCCGGCGGGGCGGCCTGGGGCGCCCTGGTGGCCCGGGTCGGCGGCGAACGCCCGGCACGGTTCCGGGCGAAGCTGCGCACCTTCGTCAACCTGGGCGTGATCCTCGGCACGGCCGGTGCCGGGACGGCGGTGGCCCTGGACACCCGGGCCGCCTATGTCGCGCTGATCCTCGGCAACGCGGCGAGCTTCGCCCTGTGCGCGGCACTCCTCCTGCTGCTGCCCCGCTACCCGGTGCTCCCGGCCCCGGAGCGGAGGCGCCGCTGGCTCGCCTTCTCCGACCGGCCGTTCCTGACGTTCACCGCCCTCTACGGGGCGATGGGGCTCCAGTACCCGGTGGTGTCCCTGCTGCTGCCGATCTGGATCTCCGAGCACACGGAGGCGCCGCGCTGGACGGTGGCGGCGCTGTTCGCCGTCAACTCCGCCTTCTGCGTGCTCCTCCAGACCAGGATCGGCTCCCGGGTCGAGACCCTCCGCGACGGCGGCGGCGCCTTCCGCGCCGCGGGCCTGCTCTTCCTGCTGAGCTGCCCGATGATGGCCCTGGCGGCCCACACCCCGGTCTGGGCGGCGGTCGGGCTGGTCGTCGCGGCGGTCTTCGTGCACAGCCTGGGCGAGGTCTGGGAGTCCTCGGCGGGCTTCGCCCTCGGCTTCGGCCTCGCCCCCGACCACGCCCAGGGCCAGTACCAGGGCGTCCTCGGCCTCGGCTTCTCCGCGGGCCAGGCCCTGGCCCCGGTCATCCTCACCACGGTCGTCCTCGGCCTCGGCACGGCGGGCTGGCTGCTGCTGGCGGTGTTCTTCGCGGCCTTGGGCACGGCGGGCCCACCCCTGGCCCGCTGGGGAGCCCGGACCCGGCCCGGGCCCGATGTCACCACGGAAGCGGAGGCGAGGACGACGAGTTGACCGCGGCCCGGCAACCGACGGCGGCCTTCACGGCGCCGGCGCGCCGCGGCCTGCCCCCTCGCCCGCCGGGGCGCACGGATCGGGCCCCGCCCCGACGGCACCGCGGACACGGAGACGAGGACACCAAGGTGACCGCGACGCCGTAGACCGGCGGCCCTCGCCGCTGCGCCCCCGCCCCGCCCAGGCGTCACGGCGGCGGCGGGGCCGAGGACGACAGGATGACCGGGGTCGGTGCCGGGGTGAACGGGGCGCCCGGGACCGCCGCCAGGAGGCGTCGGGTGTAGGGCTCGGTGGGGTGTTCGAAGACCGTGCGGACGTCGCCGGACTCGATCACGGAGCCGTCCTTCATCACCAGGACGCGGTCGCTGATGTGGTGGACCACCCCCAGGTCGTGGGAGATGAACAGCAGCGTCACGCCCGTCTCGCGGCGCAGGTCGTCGAGCAGGTCGAGGATCTGCGCCTGCACCGAGACGTCCAGCGCGGACACCGGTTCGTCGCACACCACGACATCGGGGGCCGGTGCCAGCGCGCGGGCGATGGCCACGCGCTGGCGCTGTCCGCCCGAGAGTTCCCGTGGGCGCCGGCGCAGCACCGAGGCCGGCAGCCCGACCTGGTCGAGCAGGGCCGCCGCCCTGGCACGCCGCTCGCGCCGCCCCCGTACCGCGGTGAGCGCGATCGCCTCCCCCAGGACGCGTTCGACGTCGTAACGGGGATCGAAGGAGCCGAGCGGGTCCTGCTGCACGGCCTGGACGCGCGGGCGCAGCGGCCGGCGCCGCCTCTCGGGCACCCCGGTCCACGGCGTGCCGTGGAAGCGGACGGTTCCCGTGTCCGGTTCGGTCAGGCCGAGCAGAATGCGGGCGACCGTGGTCTTGCCGGAGCCGGACTCCCCGACGATGCCGAGCGTCTCGCCGCCGTGGAGGGTCAGGGACACGTCGCGCACGGCGTCGTAGGCGGTGCCGTCGGGGGCCCGGTAGCGCTTGGTGAGGTGTTCGGCCACCAACAGGGGTGCTCCGACGGCCCGTTCGGTGCCGGAGGCGGCCGGGGCGGCGGTCGCGGGGGCGGGTCCGGCGGGGGACGTCCGCGGGTGGTGGCAGACGCTGCCGTACGCGTCGCGCTCGGGCAGCGTGGTGCGGCAGTCGTCGTCCGCCCAGGGGCAGCGGGCGGCGTAGGCGCAGCCCTCCGGTCCCGCCGGGGTGCCGGGCGGCCGGGGCGAGGAGAGCCGGGTGCCCTTGGTGTGGGTGGCGGGTACGGCGTCCAGCAGAGCGCGGGTGTAGGGGTGGCGCGGGGTGCCCAGGACCCGGCCGGTGGGGCCCTGTTCGACGACGCGTCCGCCGTACATGACGGCCACCCGGTCGGCGAGGCCGGCCACCACCGACAGGTCGTGGCTGATCAGCAGCAGGGCGGTGCCGCGGCCGCGGAGCGTGTCGAGGAGTGCGAGGACCTGGGCCTGGACGGTGACGTCGAGGGCGGTGGTCGGTTCGTCGGCGATCAGCAGATCGGGTTCGGCGGCGACGGCCGAGGCGATGAGGGCGCGTTGCCGCAGCCCGCCGGAGAGTTCGTGCGGGTACTGCCGGGCCCGCCGTCCGGGCTCGGGGACGCCGACGTCCGCCAGGAGGGACAGGGCGCGGCCCGGGATGTCGGCGCGGGGCAGCAGACGGTGGGTGCGCAGGGGTTCGGCGATCTCGTCGCCGACGCGGCGCAGCGGGTCCAGGGAGCCCAGGGCGTCCTGGAGGACGAGCCCGATGCGCCGCCCGCGCAGGGACCGCCACGCCGGTTCCCCGAGGGTGCGCAGGTCGGTGCCGTCGAAGGCGAGGGAGTCGGCGGTGACCCGCGCGCCGCGCCCGGCCAGTCCGGCGAGGGCGCGGGCGGTGACGCTCTTGCCGGAGCCCGACTCGCCGACCAGGGCGAGGCATTCGCCGGGGTCGAGGGTGAGGGAGACGTCACGGACGGCGTGCAGGGCGCCGAAGGAGACGTGCAGTCCTTGGACGTCGAGGAGGCTCATCGGTCGGTCCTCCGGGTGAAGCGGACCTGCGCCCGCCGTCCTACGACGTTGACGGCGAGGGCGGTGCAGGTGATGGCCGCGCCCGGGAACACCCCGATCCACCAGGCCGTGGAGAGGAAGTTGCGCCCTTCGGAGAGCATGGTCCCCCATTCGGGTGAGGGCGGCTGCGGGCCGAGGCCGAGGAAGCTGAGCCCGGAGGCCGCGATCAGGGACGCGCCGAAGCCGACGGTGGCGAGGACCAGCATCGGCCCGAGGGCGTTGGGCACGATGTGCCGCAGGATCAGCAGGGGGCGACGCAGGCCGAGCACGGTGGCGGACTCGACGTATCCGGAGGTGCGCACGACCAGCGTCTCGGCGCGCACGATACGGGCGTAGCCGGGTGCGAAGGCGACGGCGATGGCGATCGTGACGTTGACGGAGCCCGGGCCGAGGACGGTCACGGTGAGCAGGGCGAGCAGGATCGGCGGCAGGGCGAGCAGGACGTCCGCCAGCCGCATCAGGGTGCGGTCGGCCCAGCGCCCGCCGAGGGCGGCGGCCAGGCCCAGGGCCGCTCCCCCGGCGATGGCGAGCAGGGTGGAGCCGAGGCCGAGCAGGACGGAGGTGCGGGTGCCGTACAGGACCCGGGTGAAGAGGTCGCGGCCGAGCTGGTCGGTGCCGAACCAGTGGGCGGCGCCGGGGGCGGTGAGCGCGTGGGCGGGGTCGGTCTCGACGGGTGAGGCGGAGGTGAACAGCGCGGGGTGGGCCGCCGCGAGGCCGATCAGGGTCAGGGCGACCGCGGCGGCCAGGGGCGCCGGCCGGGGCAGGCCCGGCCACGGTCGGCCGCGCGGCGCCCGCCGGGGCGGGGCGGCGCTGGTGGTGGCGACGGTCATGGGGGCAGCGGCCTTTCTCGCCGACGCGGTGGGGGTCACCGGGTCCTGAGCCGGGGGTCGATCACGAGGTAGAGCAGGTCGATCAGCGTGGACAGCAGGACGAACACGAACGCGGACAGCAGCACCAGTCCGATGACGAGCGGGATGTCCTTGTTGGTGGCGGCCTGGAGGGTGAGGGCGCCGATGCCGGGGCGGCCGAACACCGTCTCGACGAGGACCGCGCCGCCCAGGAGCGATCCGGTGAGCCAGCCGGTGAGGGTGACCAGCGGGATCGCCGCGTGCCGCAGGGCGTGCCGCAGCCGTACGGCGGTGGCACTGAGCCCCCGGGCCCGGGCGGTCACGGCGAACGGCTGGCCGAGCGCCGTCTCCAGCCCCTCGCGCAGGACCTGCGCCAGGACCCCGGCGAGGGACAGGGCGAGGGTCACGGCCGGGAGCACCAGGGACGCGAAGTCCTGGGCTCCCGCCACGGGGAAGATCTGCAGCCGGAAGGAGAACGCCGTCAGCAGCAGGATGCCGGTCCAGTACGACGGGGTGGACACCGCCAGCAGTTCGGCGAAGGAGGCCAGGCCGCGCAGGGCGCGGTTCCGTCCGGCCGTCGCCACGGCCAGGACGAGGGCGGCGGTGACGGCCAGCAGCAGGGCGAACAGGGCGAGTTGGACGGTGGGCCAGAGCTGTTCGCCGATCAGTCCGGCCACCGGCCGCTGGAGCTGGTAGGACTCGCCGAGGTCGCCGGTGAACAGATGGCCGAGGTAGTGCAGGTACTGCACGGCCACCGGCCGGTCCAGCCCGTAGGTGCGGGTGATCTCGGCCCGCACCTCGGGCGAGGCCGCGGTGCCGGGGCCGAGCATGACCGACACCGGGTCGCCGGGGATGAGCTGGAGCGTCAGGAACGCCAGGGTCGCGGCGCCCAGCAGCACGGCCAGCGCGGCTGCCAGGCGCCCGGCGACGGGCCTCAGGAGGGCGGTCGCCCTCACTTGCCGATCCACGCGTCGTAGAAGTTGATCCAGGTGTTGGGGTCGGTCTTCAGACCGTGCACCGAGGTGGAGACGCCGGCGACGGCCGTACGGACGTACAGCGGGATCTCGGTGGCGAGGTCGACGACCTTCTTCTGGGTGTCCCCGTACAGCTTGCGCCGGGTGTCCTTGTCGAGCGTGGCCTGCGCGTCGTCCGTCCACTTGTCGAGGTCGGCGTCCTTGTAGAAGGTCGCGTTCTGGCCGCCCTTGCGGGGGTCGCTGGCGCTGTTGAAGTACAGGCGCAGCACGTCCGGGTCGAAGCGGGCCCAACTGTAGTCGGCGATGCCCTCCTTGCCGGCGTAGACCTTCTCGATGTAGGTGCCGATGTCGAGGCGGGGGCGCTTGATCTCGATGCCGAGCTTCTTGAGGTCGGCCTGGATGGCCTGGCCGAGGGTGTCGCGCTGTTCGCGGATGTACTCCTGCGGCATCAGCGGCCATTCGATGCTGAGGCGCTTGCCGCCCTTGGTGCGGTACCCGTCCGCGTCGCGCTTGGTCCAGCCGGCCTCGTCGAGGTTCCTGTTCGCGAGGGCGGGGTCGTAACCCCAGGTGTTCTCCAGGGACTTGTCGTAGTACGGGGTGGTGGGGCTGATGGGGCTCCAGGCCCGCTTGTACACGCCGAAGTAGACGCTCTTGACGGCGGTGTCGATGTCGATGCCGCGCTGCACGGCGCGGCGGACGCGGATGTCGTCCAGCGGCTTCTGCGTGGTGTTCAGGACCAGGGCGTAATTGGCGCCGGGCGCCTGGGTGGTGAGGGTCTCGAGCTGCTGGTTCGCCTTGACGGTCTTGACGTCGGCGGGCGGGATCGGGTCGGCGATCTGCACCTGGCCGCTGGTGAGGGCGCCGACGCGGGTGGCGTCCTGGGAGAGGAAGCGGATGGTCAGCTTCTCCAGGTAGGCCGGGCCCTTGTGGGAGGCGGTGGCGGGCGCCCAGTCGTAGTCGGGGTTACGGGTCAGGGTGACGCTCTGGCCCTTGGTGTAGCCGGTGAACTTGAACGGGCCGGTGCCCACGTCGGCCGCTCCGCCGGCGCTGAGCTTGCCGCCGTACTTCTTGATCGCGGCCGGGGAGTAGAAGCCGAGGTAGGGGGTGCTGGCCGCCTGGAGGAAGGAGGCGACCGGCGAGGAGAACCGCACCGTGACGGTGTGGTCGTCGACGACGGTGGTGCCGGTGTAGGGGCCCAGCAGGCTGGAGGCGTACTGGGACTTGGTGGCGGGGTCGACGATCCGGTCGAAGTTGACCTTGACGGCCTGGGCGTCGAAGGGGGTGCCGTCGGTGAACTTCACGCCCTCGCGCAGATGGAAGGTGAAGGTCTTCAGGTCGTCGGACACGGTCCACTTCGTGGCCAGCCAGGGGTGGAACTCGCCCTCGGCGTCCTGGTGGACGAGGGAGTCGAAGACGTTGCGCTGGATGGCGCCGGTGATGTCCTGCGGGCTGGCGTGGATGTCGAACGACACCGGTTCCGTGTCCACGGCGTAGGTCAGCGAGCCGCCGCTGACCGGCTTGCCGGCCGCGTTCCCCTTCCCCGTGCCGGAGGCGCCGGAGCAGGCGGCGAGGAACAGCGAGCCGACGGCGGTGAGGACGAGTGCTCTGGAGCGGTCGAGGGGCATGAGGGAACTCCGGTGGGTCTCGGAAGGGCGCGCGGCGGACTGCCGACTGGCGGACGACGTGGGGGAATGACGACGAACGTAATCGCGGGGTCCGGTCCGCACGCCCCTACCGAACCCCTAGCCGACCCGTACGGGGTGGCGGGGCACCGAGCGGCGGTGCGCGATCCGCCAGCCCTTGGGGGTGCGGACCAGGACGTCGACGTAGTCGCCGTTGTGGACGCTGCCGTCGGGGAGCACGGCCAGATAGCGGCTGCGGGCGCGGACCGTGCCGTACGGGTCCTCGGGGTCGACGTCGAAGACCGTGTCCAGGGTGTGGTGGTCGGGGGACAGCTCCCCGAGGGAGGTGTTGAACTCCCGGATGGCGGCGAGTCCGTGGAACTCGCGGCCGGGGCCGGCGAGGACGATCACACCGTCGTCGGTGAACACCTCCTCCAGGGCCTCGGTGTCGCCGTTGTCGAAGACGTGCGCGAACCGCGCGAGGAGCTGCCGCAGTTCCTCGAAGTCGGCCGGGGTGAGGGCGGAGGGCAGGGACAAGGGGGCTCCAGGGGTCGGGAGTTACAGGTGGGTGTCGACCAACTGCTGGATGATGCCCAGCCGGTCGGGCAGCACCGTGTAGCGCACGACCTGGCCGTCACGGACGGTCAGGGTGCTGATGCTGCGGCCGGTGAAGGGCCTGCCGGACGCCGGGACGCCGAAGATGTTGCCGGCGTGGACGCCCTCGATCGTCCAGAAGACGATCACCCGGTCGCCCTCGGCGACCAGGTCGGTCACGGAGATCCGGAGGTCCTTGACGTTCTCCCACACCCACTGGGCGTGCTGCCGGAAGTCCTCACGGGTGCCGGTGCCGCCGGGGCCGACCCGGGTCTCGTCGGCGGCGTCCGTGGCGACGATCTCCTCCAGGACGTCGAGCCTGCGGTCGTTGACGAACTCCTCGAAGTAGCGCCGGGCGACGGCCTTGTTGGCCTCGATGTCGTGCTCGTTGCTGCTCATCGCGATTCCTGTTCTGTGCGGGTGCGGATGCGGGTGCGGTGCGGGTACGGGTACGGGTACGAGTGCGGGTGGACCGGGCTGTCGGCGCGGTGGACGCGGCTCACCTGTCGGCGGGGCCGGGCGGCGGCGGCAGGATGCCTCCGTTGGCGCTCAGCCCGCCGTCGACCGGGACGGTCACGCCGGTGACGTACGAGGCGGCCGGCGAGGTCAGGAACCAGATGACCTCGGCCTGCTCGCGGGGGGACGCCCAGCGGTGCGCGGGGATCCGGCCGGTGATCAGCGCGGAGAAGTGCGGGTCGGCGACCTGGGCGGCGGTCAGCGCGGTCTCGGTGCCGCCGGGCGCGACGGCGTTGATCCGGATGCCCTCGGCCGCGTAGTCGACCGCCGTGCCGCGCACGAGGTTGATGACGGCGGCCTTGGTGGCGTTGTACCCCCAGGTGCCCGGGTCGCCGCGCAGGCCGGAGACGGACGAGGTGGCCACGATCGCTCCCCCGCCGGCCGCCCGCAGCGCGGGCACCGCCGCCCGGATGCCGAGGGCGACGGAGCGGACGTTGACGGCGAAGAGACGGTCGAAGCGCTCGATCGCGCCGGGTGACTCCAGGGGTCCGGCGCCTCCGATGCCGGCGTTGAGCACGGCCGCGTCGAGCCGTCCGAAGCGGTCCACGGCGAGCCGTACGGCGGCGGTGTTCGTGGCCTCCTCGGCGACGTCGCCGACCAGGGTGGCCACGCCGTCCAGCTCCTCCAGCGCGACGAGCCCCTCCTTGTCCACGTCCACGGCGACCACCCGGTGCCCCCGTTCGACGAACAGCCGGGCGGTGGCGGCTCCGATGCCGGAGGCGGCGCCGGTGACCAGGGCGACCCGGGGTTCGGGTGCGGTGTCGGACGTCATCGTCAACTCCCTTTCAGTGCGGTGTGCTTGTCGCGGTCGTGGTTCTCCAGCGCGTGGAGCCTGCGCCGTACGGCGGCCGCGGTCGTCGGGGTGTGCTCCTCCAGGAGCGTGAAGTGGTCGCCGGGGACGTCCTCGCTCTCATGGGGTACGGGCCAGTAGGCGCGCCAGTCGTGACGCCCCGTCGGATCCACGACCGTGTGCCGCAGCGGTGTGTCGGCGCGCACCGAGAAGACCGGCGCGGCCAGCGTCTCGGGCCGCCAGTCGGCGAACAGGTTGTTGTAGCCGCCCATCGCGGTGAGGCTGGCGTCGCTCCAGACCATGTCGTAGGTCTCGATGCGGTCGACCATGCCGGTGAGCATGGCCGTCATCCACCACTCCCCCATGCCCTCGCGGACGGCGCTGTCGATGGGGTAGGTGTCGACCAGGACGAGCCCGGCGGGGCCGCGGCCCTCCGCCTCCAGGCGGGCGGCGACGGCGCTCGCGAGGCAGCCGCCCATGGACCGGCCGAGGATCACGTACGGCCGGTCCTCGCCGACGGTCTCGCGGACCGTCTCGGCGTGCAGGGCGAGGAAGGTGTCGAGGCTGTCGGGCAGCGGGTCGTCGGGGGCCCAGCCGGGTGAGGGCAGCACGAACAGATCGCGTTCGCCCTGGAATTCATGGCCGAAGCGGGCGTACTCGTGCGGTCCGGAGATGGCGCTGAGCGCGGGGAAGCAGACGACGGCCGTCTCCGCCTCGCCCCGCGCCAGGTGCAGAGGCGCCGGGCGGTGCCGGTGGCGGTCCTCAGCGGTGAACCGGGTGCGGAGCGCGGAGGCCACGCCGATGAGCGCGGAGGCGTCGGTGAACTTCCCCTCGGCGGCCAGCCGCCGGTAGAGCGTCGACAGCGGGTCGTCGGCGCCCTGCCGGGGGGTGTGGACGACGGCCGGCTCCTCGCGGGGCGCCGCGGCGAGCAGACCGTCGAGGTGGGCGGCCAGTTCGGCGGGGGTGGGGTGGTCGAAGGTGACCGTGGCGGACAGCCGGACCCCGGAGGCCGCGGTGAGGCGGTTGCGCAGTTCGACGGCGGCCAGGGAGTCGAGGCCCAGATCGTTGAACGGGGCCTGGGCGCCCACCGCTTCGGGCCGGGCGGCGAGGACGGCGGCGGCCTCCTCCCGGACGAGGGTCACCAGGATCTCCCGCCGTTCCCCGCCGTCGCGTCCGGCGAGCCGGGCGGACAGCGCCGGCCCGTCGGCGGCCGCACGGGCCGTACGGCGGGAGGGCCGCACCAGATCGCGCAGCAGGGCGGGAACCGGCTGGAGGTCCCCGAGCGCCGCCAGGTCGAGGGGTGCGGGTACGGCGTGGGCGGCCGTGGCGGCGAGGGCACGGTCGAACAGCGCGGTGCCCCGGTCGGTGGCGATGAGCCGCAGACCGGCCCGCCGGGCGCGGGCGAGGTCGGCGTCGGAGAGGTGGCCGGTGATGCCGCTGGGCTGCTCCCACTGGCCCCAGGCGAGGGAGTGGGCGGGCAGTCCGAGGGCGCGGCGGTGGGCGGCGAGGGCGTCGAGGAAGGTGTTGGCGGCGGCGTAGGACCCCTGTCCCGGGCCGCCGAACAGGGCCGCGACGGACGAGTACAGCACGAAGGCGTCCAGCGGCAGGTGCGCGGTGAGGTCGTGCAGATGCCAGGCGCCGTCCGCCTTGGGGCGCAGCACGGTGTCCAGCCGGTCGGCGGTGAGGTCGCCGACGAGGCCGTCGTCGACGACCCCGGCGGTGTGCACGACCGCGGTGAGGGGGTGGGCGGGGTCGATACCGGCGATCACCGCCGCGAGCGCCTCGCGGTCCGCGGTGTCGACGGCGGCCACGGTGACGTCGGCGCCCGCCTCGGTGAGGGATTCGGTCAACTCCCCCGCACCTGCGGCCTGTTGTCCGGAGCGGGAGAGCAGGAGGAGATGGCGCACGCCGTGCCGGGTGACGAGGTGGCGGGCGAGCGCCGCGCCGAGGGTGCCGGTGCCGCCGGTGACGAGGACCGTGCCGTCGGGGTTCCAGGCGGTGCCGTCCCCGGGCGCCTGGTGAAGCCGGTCGAGACGGGGGACGTAGGCCGTCCCGTCGCGGAGGGCGAGTTGGGGTTCGCCCGCGGCGCGGGCGGCGGCGACGGCGGCCGGCAGGACGGGGTCCGCGTCGGCGTCCGTGTCGATCAGCAGCAGCCGGTCCGGCTGTTCGGCCTGGGCGGAGCGCAGCAGGCCCCAGACGGCGGCGGCGACCGGGTCGGGCCGGTCCGTGTCGCGCACGGCGCGGGCGCCCCGGACCACGACGGTCAACGGGCCGCCGTCGGACGACCGTTCGCGCAGCACGTCCAGTGTCCGGGTCAGGGCGGCCCGCACCCGGTCCGGCACCTCGCCGTCGTCCGCCGCCACGGAGAGGTCGACGACGTCCGGGACGGACACCGGCCGGGTGGCCACGGGCAGTTCGCGCCACACCTCGTGGAACAGCGCGTCCGGGTCGGCGCCTTGCGCGGCGGCGAGCTGCCGCGCGGACACCAGGCGGGCGTGCAGCGCGCCGACGGTGGCGACGGGCGCGCCGGACGGGTCGGCCAGGTCGATCGCCAGGCTGTCGGGTCCGGTGCGGGTGAGCCGGACGCGCAGGGCGGTGGCGCCGTCGGCGTGCAGCCGGACGTCCGTGTAGGCGAACGGCAGCCGGCTGGAGCCGTCCGGTACGGCGGTCAGGTCGTCGTGCGCGGTGATGTGCACGGCCGCGTCCAGCAGCGCGGGGTGCAGTCCGAAGCGGGCGGCGTCGGCGTGCTGCGGCTCGGGCAGCGCGACCTCGGCGTAGAAGGTGTCCCCGTCCCGCCAGGCGGCGCGCAGTCCGCGGAAGGCGGGGCCGTACTCCAGGCCGGAGGCGGTGAGTTCGGCGTACACCTCGTCCAGCGGGAGCACGGTGGCGCCGGGTGGCGGCCAGGCGGTGAGCGCGGTGCCCTCGGCGGGCGCGGCGCCGGTGCGGGCGACGAGGGTGGCGGTGGCGTGCCGGGTCCAGTCGGCGCCGGGGGCCCGGGAGCGGATCACGGCGTCCCGGCCGCCGTCCGGTCCCGGGCCGCCGACCTCGACCTGCACCCGCACCGAGCCGCTCGGCGGCAGCACCAGCGGTGCCTGGACGACGAGTTCGGCGACGACGTCGGTGCCGGTCTCCTCCCCGGCCCGGCGGGCGAGTTCGAGCAGGGCGGTGCCGGGGACGATCACCGTGCCCTGGACGGCGTGCCCGGCCAGCCAGGGGTGGGTGCGCAGCGAGAGGCCGCCGGTGAGGACGACGCCGTCGGTGTCGGGCAGCGGCACGGCCGCCGCGAGCAGGGGATGCCCGACGGGTTCCAGGCCGAGGCCGGTGGGGCGGCCGCCGGTGCCGGGTTCCAGCCAGTAGCGGCGGTGCTGGAAGGCGTAGGTGGGCAGGTCGGTGCGGCGGGCGTCGCGGTCGGCGAAGAAGGCGGGCCAGTCCACGGCGGTGCCGCGGGCGTGCAGCCGGCCCAGTGCGGCGACGGCGGTCTCCGGTTCGGCGCGGCCCCGCCGCAGGGCGGGGACGGCGAAGGCGTCCGGGAGCGTGCCGCGCACGAGGGCGGTGAGCGTGCCGTCGGGGCCGAGTTCGAGGTAGGTGCCGGTGCCCGCCGTGTCCAGGGTGCGGACGACGTCGGCGAAGCGGACGGCCTCGCGGACGTGGCGGACCCAGTACTCGGGGCTGGTGATGTCCTCGGTGGTGGCGACACGGCCGGTCACGTCGGAGACGACCGGGATGCGCGGCGGGTGGTAGGTGAGGCCCTTCGCCACCCGGGCGAAGTCGGTGAGCATGTCGTCCATGTGCGGGGAGTGGAAGGCGTGGCTCACCGTGAGGCGCCGGGTGCGCCGGCCGCGGTTGGCGAAGCGGGCCGCGACGTCGAGCGCCGCCGCGGCGTCCCCCGAGATGACCACGGACGTGGGCCCGTTGACGGCGGCGATGTCCACCTGCCCGGTGAGGTGCGCGAGTTCGGCGCGCACCTCGTCCTCGGCGGCCTCCACGGCCACCATGACCCCGCCGCCGGGGAGTTGCTGCATCAGCCGGGCGCGCGCGGCGACCAGGGCGGCCGCGTCGGGCAGGTCGAGGACTCCGGCGACATGGGCGGCGGCCAGTTCGCCGATGGAGTGGCCCGCGACATGGCCGGGGCGGACGCCCCAGGACTCGTAGAGCCGGTACAGGGCGACTTCGAGGGCGAACAGGGCGGGCTGGGTGTACCGGGTGTCGTCCAACCGGTCGCCGGAGACGGTCACTTCGGCGACCGGACGGTCGAGCAGCGGGTCCAGCTCGGCCGTGACGGCGTCGTAGGCCGCGGCGAACGCGGGGTGGGTGTCGTACAACTGCCGTCCCATGCCCTGGCGTTGGCTGCCCTGGCCGGCGAAGAGGACGGCCAGGGAGCCGCCGGTCGCGGTGAGGGTGTCGAGCTGTCCGCCCTCGGCGATGTCCTTGAGCGCGCCGAGCAGTTCGCCGGGTTCCGAGGCGACGACGACCGTGCGTTCCTTGAGCGGGGCGCGGGTGGTGAGCAGGGAGAAGGCGGTGTCGGCGGGGCGGGCGGGGGCGCGGGTGAGGTGCTCGGCGAGGCGGGCGGCCTGGGCGCGCAGGGCGTCGGGGGTGTGCGCGGTGAGGACGAACGGGAGGGGGGCGGCGGGCGCGTGTGCGGCCGGGGCCTCCTCTGTGCCGGGCTCCTCGGCCGGGGGCGCCTCCTCGATGATGACGTGGGCGTTGGTGCCGCTCGCGCCGAAGGCGGAGACCCCGGCGCGGCGGGGACGGTTCGCCCCGGTCCCGGGCCAGGGGCGCGGTTCGGTCAGCAGCCGGACGGCGCCCGCGCTCCAGTCGACGTGCGGGGTGGGCTCGTCGGCGTGCAGGGTGCGCGGCAGCAGCCCGTGCCGGATCGACTGGATCACCTTGATGACACCGGCGGCCCCGGCCGCCGCCTGGGTGTGCCCGATGTTGGACTTCAACGAGCCCAGCCAGAGCGGCCGTTCCGCGTCGCGCTGCCGGCCGTAGGCGGCCAGGATCGCCTGGGCCTCGATCGGGTCGCCGAGGGAGGTCCCGGTGCCGTGCGCCTCGACCGCGTCGACGTCCGAGGGGCCGAGCCCGGCCGCGTCCAGCGCCTGCCGGATGACGCGTTGCTGGGAGGGGCCGTTGGGCGCGGTGAGCCCGTTGGAGGCACCGTCCTGGTTGACGGCGGAGCCGCGCAGCACGGCGAGCACCGGATGGCCCAGCCGCCGGGCGTCGGACAGCCGCTCCACGAGCAGCAGGGCCACGCCCTCCGCCCAGCCGGTGCCGTCGGCGCCCGCGCCGAACGCCTTGCAGCGGCCGTCGGCGGACAGTCCGCGCTGACGGGCGAACTCGACGAAGCCCTGCGGCGTGGACATCACGCTCACGCCGCCGGCGAGGGCCAGGTCGGACTCGCCGGAGCGCAGGGACTGGGCCGCCAGGTGCAGGGCGACCAGGGAGGAGGAGCAGGCGGTGTCGACGGTGACGGCGGGGCCCTCGAAGCCGAAGGTGTAGGAGATCCGTCCCGACGCGACGCTGTCCAGGCCGCCGATGCCGAGATAGCCCTCCAGTTCGGCGGGCGCGTCCGGGAGGCGTGGTGTGTAGTCGCCGCCCGCGATGCCCGCGAAGACCGCCGTCCGGCTGCCCTTCAGGGAGCGCGGGTCGATCCCGGCGCGCTCGAACGCCTCCCAGGCGGACTCCAGGAGCAGCCGGTGCTGGGGGTCGGTGGCGAGGGCCTCGCGCGGGGAGATGCCGAAGAACTCGGCGTCGAAGTCGGCGACGGTGTCGAGGAATCCGCCGTGCCGGGTGTAGGAGGTACCGGTGCGCTCCGGGTCGGGATCGTAGACGGCGTCGACGTCCCAGCCCCGGTCGGCGGGGAACTCGCTGATGGCGTCCCCGCCGTCGCGGACGAGGTCCCACAGGTCGTCGGGGGAGGCGATGCCGCCGGGCAGCCGGCAGGCCATGCCGATGACGGCGATCGGTTCGCGCCGGCTCTCCTCGACCTCCTTCAGGCGCTGGTTGGCCTGCCTGACGTCGGTGAGCGCGCGCTTCAGATAGTCGCGGAGCTGCTGCTCGGTGGCCATGGGAGTTCGTACCTCTTCCCGTCTGGTGGATCTCGGTGGTCCGGGGTGGAAGCAGCGGTGGCGTGGATCTCGGTGCCCGGGGTGGAAGCGGCGCCGGCGTGCCCCGCTCAGCGCGACCCGGCGTTGTCGTCGACGAGGCGGAACAGCTCCTCGTCGCTGGCCGTGTCGAGGTCGATGTCCGCGCCCGCGCCGGTGCCGCCCGCCGGGACTCCGCGGTCGTGGCGGCCGATCAGGGCGAGCAGCCGGGACAGGACGCCCTCGGTGTCCTCCCCCGTGGTCAGCGCCTCCTCCAGGACGGCGAGGGAGGCGTCGACGGTCGGGGCCGGAGCGGCGTCGAGCGGGAGGCGCTCGGCGAGGTGGGCGGCGATCTCGGCGGGGGTCGGATAGTCGAAGACCAGGGTGGCGGGGATGTCCAGGCCGACCGCCGCGCCGATCCGGTTGCGCAGTTCGACCGCGGTCAGCGAGCTGAACCCGAGGTCCCGGAAGGCCCGGTCGGCCTCCACGCCCGCGGCGCCCTCGGTGTGGCCCAGGACGAGGGCCGCCTCCGCGCGGATCAGTCCCGTGAGGGCCGCGATCCGCTCCTCGGCCCCGAGTCCGGCGAGCCGTCCGGTCCACGCGGGTTCCCGCGCCTCGTCGGAGAACGGCTCGGCCGGGGCGCCCGCGGTGACGACCGTCGTGTTGGTGATCTCCGCGTCCAGCCAGTACCGGCGCCGCTGGAAGGCGTAGGTGGGCAGCGGGACCCGGCGCGGCACGGCGGGCGCGAGCGCCGCCGCCCAGTCGACGGCCGCACCGCGCACGTAGAGTTCGGCGGCCGAGGTGAGGAACCGGCCGAGGCCGCCCTCGTCGCGGCGGAGGGTGCCGGCGGTCACGGTGCTCCCCGCGGCGCCGACGGCCTCCAGGGTCTCCTGGAGCGGGACGGTGAGCACCGGGTGCGGGCTGATCTCGACGAACGCCGAGTGCCCGGCGTCGGCGAGGGCACGGGTGGCCTCCTCGAAGCGGACCGTGCGGCGCAGGTTGGCCACCCAGTAGGCGGCGTCGAGTCCGGCGGTGTCCTGCCAGGTGCCCGTCACGGTCGACAGCAGGGGCACGGTGCCGGTGCGCGGGCGGACGGGCGCGAGCAGACCGAGGAGTTCGTCGCGCAGTTGGTCGACATGGGCGCAGTGCGAGGCGTAGTCGACGCGGATCCGCCGGGCCCGTACGTCCTCCTCCCCGTAGGCGGCGACGAGTTCGTCCAGGGCGTCGGTGTCGCCGGAGACGACCACCGATCCGGGTCCGTTGACGACGGCGACGGACAGCCGCTCGGGCCAGCGCTGTTCGATGCGCTCGGCGACCTCGGCGGCGGTGAGGGCGACGGAGGCCATGCCGCCGCGTCCGGACAGCGCCGTCAGGGCGCGGCTGCGCAGGGCCACGACGCGGGCGCCGTCGTCCAGGGTGAGCCCGCCCGCCACCGTGGCGGCGGCGATCTCGCCCTGGCTGTGGCCGACCACGGCGTCGGGCCGCACACCGAGCGACGCCCACAGTTCGGCCAGGGACACCATCACCGCCCACAGCACGGGCTGGACCACGTCGACCCGGTCGAGGCCGGGAGCGCCGTCCGCGCCGCGCAGGACGTCGGTCAGGGACCAGTCGGTGTACGGGGCCAGGGCCTGGGCGCACTCCTCGATACGGCGGGCGAACACCGGTGCGGTGTCGAGGAGTTCGACGGCCATGCCGGCCCACTGGGAGCCCTGGCCGGGGAAGACGAAGACGGTCCTGCCGTCGGTGTCGGCGCGGCCCCGGACCAGGCCCGGCGCCGACTCCCCGGCCGCGAGCGCCGCGAGGGCCCGGCGGGGGTCGCCGAGGACGACGGCGCGCTCCTCCAGGGCCGCGCGGGTGACGGCCAGGGAGTGCGCGACGTCGGCCGGGTCGTGGTCCGAGCCGTCGAGGTGCTCGGCGAGCCGGGCGGCCTGGCCGCGCAGCGCGCCGGGGTTCCGGGCGGAGAGCACCCAGGGCAGTACGGCGGGCGCGGTGCCCCGCTCGCGGGCCGGGGGCCCGGCGGGCGGGGCTTCGAGGATGACGTGCGCGTTGGTCCCGCTCACCCCGAAGGAGGAGACGGCGGCCCGGCGCGGCCGGTCCACGGACGGCCAGTCGCGGGCCTCGGTGAGCAGTTCCACCGCACCGGCCGACCAGTCGACGTGCGGCGACGGCTCGTCCACGTGCAGGGTCCTGGGCAGCACCCCGTGCCGGATCGCCTGGATCATCTTGATCACCCCGGCGGCACCGGCGGCGGCCTGTGTGTGCCCGATGTTGGACTTGAGCGAGCCCAGCCACAACGGCCGTGCGGGGTCGGGCCGTTGTCCGTAGACGGCGATCAGGGCCTCGGCCTCGATGGGGTCGCCGAGGGTGGTGCCGGTGCCGTGTCCCTCGACGGCGTCGACATCGGCCGGGCCCAGCCCGCCCGCCGCCAGCGCCTGCCGGATCACCCGCTGCTGCGACGGACCACTGGGCGCCGTGAGCCCGTTGGAGGCACCGTCCTGGTTCACGGCCGAACTCCGCACCACCGCGAGGACTTCATGCCCGAGCCGCCGCGCGTCCGACAACCGCTCCACCAGCAACAGGCCCACGCCCTCGGCCCACCCGGTCCCGTCCGCACCGGCCGCGTACGCCTTGCACCGGCCGTCGGCGGACAGGGCGCGCTGCCTGCTGAACTCCACGAAGGTCGTCGGGGTCGACATCACGGCGACCCCGCCGGCCAGGGCGAGATCGCACTCCCCCGCCCGCAGCGACTGCGCGGCCAGATGCAGCGCGACCAGCGACGACGAGCAGGCCGTGTCCACCGTGACCGCGGGCCCCTCGAAGCCGAAGGTGTACGAGATCCGCCCGGAGGCCACGCTTCCGGCCGTGCCGTTGCTGAGCCAGCCCTCCAGTTCGGCAGGCACCTCGCGGACCCGGGGCGCGTAGTCGTGGTACATCACCCCGGCGAACACACCGGTACGGCTGCCGCGCAGGGCCTGCGGGTCCACGCCCGCGTTCTCCAGCGCCTCCCACGCGGTCTCCAGGAGCAGGCGCTGCTGGGGGTCGGTGGCGAGGGCCTCGCGCGGGGAGATCCCGAAGAACGCGGCGTCGAAGTCGGCCGCCCGCTCCAGGAATCCGCCGTGCCGGGTGTAGGAGGTGCCGGGGCGGTCGGGGTCCTCGGAGTAGAGCGCGTCGAGGTCCCAGCCGCGGTCGGCGGGGAACTCGCTCACCGCGTCCACGCCGTCGCGCACCAGTTCCCACAGCTCGTCCGGGGAGGTGACACCGCCGGGCAGCCGGCAGGCCATGCCGACGACGACCACCGGATCGTCGTCGTCCCGTGCGGCGGCCCGCTCCGGAGCGGCGGGCACCGCCGGTGCGGGCGCGTCGGCACCGAGGAGCCGGTCGCGCAGATGCGCGGCGACGTCCGCCGGGGTGGGGTGGTCGAAGACGAGCGCGGCGGAGAGGGTGACGCCGGTGACGGCGGAGAGGCGGTTGCGCAGCTCGACCGCGGTCAGGGAGTCCACGCCGAGCCCGGTGAACGGCTTGCGGACGCCCACGGCGGCGGGCGCGGTGGCGAGGACGGTCGCGGTCTCGGCCCGGACCAGGTCCAGCAGCGCCGCCTCGCGTGCCACGGTGTCCGGCAGTGCGGCGAGCCGCTGCGCGAGGCCGGCCGGCTCTCCCCCGCCGTGCGCGGCCGCGCCGCGGCGCGCCGGGCGGTGCTCGCGCGGCAGCAGGCCGCGCAGCGGCGGCGCGAGGGCGCCGGAGGAGCGCAGGGCGGTGAGGTCGAACGGCGAGGGCACCAGCAGGGCGGCGCCCGTCGCCTCGGCCGCGTCGAACAGGGCGGTGCCCTCCGTGTCCCGCAGGGGCCGCACGCCGAGCCGGGCGAGCCGGGCGAGGTCGGCGGCGGTGAGGTGGCCGGTGATGCCGCTGGCCTGCTCCCACTGGCCCCAGGCCAGGGACTGGGCGGGCAGCCCCCGGGCCCGCCGGTGCGCGGCGAGGGCGTCGAGGAAGGTGTTGGCGGCGGCGTAGGAGCCCTGACCGGGCGAGCCGAGGACGCCGGCCACCGAGGAGTACAGGACGAACGCGTCCAGCGGCAGGTGGGCGGTGAGTTCGTGCAGATGCCAGGCGCCGTCCGCCTTGGGACGCAGCACGGTGTCCAGGCGGTCGGTGGTGAGCGCGGTGGTGATCCCGTCGTCCACGACACCGGCCGTGTGGACCACGGCGGTCAGCGGGTTCGCCTCGGGGATCGCGGCGAGCGTCTCGGCCAACGCGTCGCGGTCGGCGGTGTCGACGGCCGCGAGAACGACCTCCTCGGCTCCCCCTGCGATGAGTTCGGCCCGGAGTTCGGCGGCGCCCGGCGCGTCCGCGCCGCTGCGGGAGGCCAGCAGCAGGTGGCGTACTCCCCTTCGGGCGACCAGGTGCCGGGCGATCAGGGCGCCGAGGGTGCCGGTGCCACCGGTGATCAGGACCGTGCCGTCCGGGTTCCACCGCTCGACCGGGGCCTGCGCGGAGTCGGCGGGTGCCAGGCGCGGTACGTGGATGTCGCCGCCGCGCAGGGCGAGTTGGGGTTCCCCGGTGGCCACGGCGGCGGCCAGCGCGGCGCCCGCCTCGGGGCTGCCGTCGGTGTCGGCGAGGACGATGCGGTCGGGGTTCTCGGTCTGCGCGGAGCGCAGCAGTCCCCACACCGCGGCGGCGACCGGATCCGGTGCCTCGCCGGGGTGTACGGCGACGGCTGCGCGGGTGACGGCGACGAGCCGCTCGGAGGTCGTGCCGTCGAGCCAGTCCTGCACGGTGGTGAGGGCCTGGTCCAGCGCGGCACGGACCCGCTGGAGGGTGCTCGCGCCGTCCGGGACCTCGCCGAGCCGCACCTCGGTCCAGTCGAAGGGCTCGGCGTCCGCCGCACTGTCCGCCAGGGACGGCCAGGTGAGGGCGTACAGGCCGTCGGCGGCCGCCCGCACCGGCCGGGTGGTGAGGGAGTCCACCGAGACCACGGGCGTGCCGCTCGGATCGGCGGCGAGCAGGCTGAAGGTGTCCGCCGCGGTCGCGGTCAGCCGGACCCGCAGCGCGGTGGCGCCGGTGGCGTGCAGGGCGACACCCCGGTAGGCGAACGGAAGCCGGGTGGGCCCCTCGGACTCGGCGTGCAGGCCCGGCAGTTGGAGGGCCGCGTCGAGCAGCGCCGGGTGGATGCCGAACCCGGTGGTCTCCGCGCGCCGCTCCTCGGGGAGGACGACGTCGGCGTAGTAGGTGTCGCCGTCCCGCCACGCCTGGCGGACGCCGCGGAACGCCGGACCGTACTCCAGGCCGGTCGCGGCCAGCGCCGTGTAGACCGCGTCCACGGGGACGGGTTCGGCGTCGGCGGGCGGCCAGACGTCGATGCGGTCGGCGGCGGCTCCCGGCCCCGCTTCGAGGATGCCGGTGGCGTGCCGGACCCAGTCGGCGCCGGGCGCCTGGGAGCGGACGGTGACCGGCCGGTCCCCGGCGGCGTCGGGGGCGTCGACGGCCACCTGGATCTTCACGGCGCCCTGCCGGGGCAGGGTCAGCGGTGTCTCGACCACGAGTTCCCCGAGTCGCCCGGCGCCGGCCGACTCGGCGGCCAGGAAGGCCAGTTCGACCAGGGCGGCGCCGGGCAGCACGGGGGTGCCGAGGACGACGTGGTCGGCGAGCCAGGGGTGGGTGCGCAGCGACAGCGAGCCGCTGAGGACCAGCCCGTCGGTGCCGGGCAGCGGCACGGCGGCCGCGAGCACGGGATGGTCGACGCTGCCGAGGCCGAGCGCGTCCGCGTGGGCGGCCGTACCGGGCTCCAGCCAGAACCGGCGGCGCTGGAAGGCGTACGTCGGCAGGTCGACGCGCCGGGCCCCGCTGCCCGCGAAGCAGGCGGCCCAGTCCACGGCGTGGCCGCGGACGTGGGCGTGCGCGAGCGCGGTGAGCGCGGTCGACGGCTCGGACCGGTCCCGGCGCAGCGCGGGTACGGCGACGACGTCGGCCGTCGTACCGGATGCGCCGTCGGTGTCGCCGAGGGTCTGCCGCACCAGGGCGCTGAGGGTGCCGTCGGGGCCGAGTTCGAGGTAGGTCGACACGCCCGCGGCGTCGAGCGCGCGGACCGCGTCGGCCCAGCGGACGGCGTCCCGCACATGCCGTACCCAGAACTCGGCGGTGGTCAGGTCCCCTTCGGCGGCGATCCGCCCGGTGAGCGCGGACACCGCGGGGATCCGCGCAGGCTCGTAGGCCAGGGCGGCGACGACCGTCCGGAAGTCGTCGAGCGCGGCGTCCATGTGGGCGGAGTGGAAGGCGTGGCTGACGGTCAGGTGCCGGGTGCGCCGGCCGCGCTCAGCGAAGGCGGCAGCGAGGGCGTGGACGGCCTCGGTGTCGCCGGAGACGACGACCGAGCGGGGTCCGTTCACGGCGGCGACGTCCACGCCGTCGGGCAGCTCGGCCCTGACCTCCTCCTCGGTGGCCTGGACGGCGGCCATGGCGCCCCGGGACGGGAGCGCGCCGATCAGCCGGGCCCGCGCGGCGACCAGCGTGGCCGCGTCCGGCAGCGACAGCACACCGGCGACATGGGCCGCGGTGATCTCGCCCACGGAGTGCCCGGCCACGAAGTCGGGGCGGACGCCCCAGGACGCGTACAGCCGGAACAGGGCGACCTCGACGGCGAACAGGGCCGGCTGGGTGTACACGGTGTCGTCGAGACCGTCCCCGGAGGCGATCACCTCGGCGAGCGGGCGGTCCAGGAGCGGATCGAGGGCGGCGGCGACCTCGTCGAAGGCGGCGGCGAACGCGGGATACGTGTCGTACAACTCGCGCCCCATCGAGGCGCGTTGGCTGCCCTGTCCCGTGAACAGGAAGGCCAGGCCACCCCCTTGGGAGGCCGAGCCGGTGATCACGGTCGGCGCGGAGGTGCCGTCGGTCAGGGCGCGCAGACCTTCAGGATCGCCGACCACCACGGCCCGTTCCTCCAGCGCGGCCCGGGTGGTGGCGAGGGAGAAGGCCACGTCCAGGGGATCGGGTCGGGAGTCGTGGAGGTGGGCGGTGAGCCGTTCGGCCTGGGCCCGCAGCGCCTCGCGGGTGCGGGCGGAGAGGACCCACGGCAGTACGGCGGGCGCGGTGCCCCGCTCGGGTGTCACGGGCTCAACTGCCGCGGGCCCGGAGGGCGGTGCTTCGAGGATGACGTGCGCGTTGGTCCCGCTCACCCCGAACGCCGACACCGCCGCGCGGCGCGGCCGGTCGACCGAGGGCCAGTCGCGGGCCTCGGTGAGCAGTTCCACCGCACCGGCCGACCAGTCGACGTGCGGGGACGGCTCGTCCACGTGCAGAGTCCTGGGCAGGACCCCGTACCGGATCGCCTGGATCATCTTGATCACCCCGGCGGCACCGGCGGCGGCCTGGGTGTGCCCGATGTTGGACTTCACCGAGCCGAGCCACAGCGGCCGTTCGGCGGGGCGGTCCTTGCCGTACGTCTCGATGAGCGCGTGCGCCTCGATGGGGTCGCCGAGGGTGGTGCCGGTGCCGTGTCCCTCGACGGCGTCGACATCGGCCGGGCCCAGCCCGCCCGCCGCCAGCGCCTGCCGGATCACCCGCTGCTGCGACGGACCACTGGGCGCCGTAAGCCCGTTGGAGGCACCGTCCTGGTTCACGGCCGAACTCCGCACCACCGCAAGCACCTCGTGCCCCAGCCGCCGCGCGTCCGACAACCGCTCCACCAGCAACAGGCCCACACCCTCGGCCCAGCCGGTCCCGTCCGCACCCGCCGCGTACGCCTTGCACCGGCCGTCGGGAGACATCGCCCGCTGGCGGCTGAACTCGACGAAGACGGTCGGGGTGGACATCACCAGCACTCCGCCGGCGACCGCGAGATCGGCCTCCCCCGCCCGCAGCGACTGCGCGGCCAGATGCAGCGCGACCAGCGACGACGAGCAGGCCGTGTCCACGGTCACCGCCGGCCCCTCGAAGCCGAAGGTGTACGAGATCCGCCCGGACGCCACACTGCCCGCCGTGCCGATACCGAGGTAGCCCTCCAGTTCGGCGGGCACGTCCTGGGTGCGGCCCGCGTAGTCGCGGCCGGAGATCCCGGCGAAGACGCCGGTGCGGCTGCCGCGCAGGCCGGTCGGGTCGATGCCCGCCCGCTCGAACAGCTCCCAGGTGGTCTCCAGGAGCAGGCGCTGCTGGGGGTCGATCGCCGGGACCTCGCGCGGGGAGACGCCGAAGAACTCCGGGTCGAAGTCGGCGACCGAGTCGAGGAATCCGCCGTGCCGGGCGTAGGAGGTGCCGGGCTGGTCCGGGTCGGCGCTGTAGAGGCGGTCGAGGTCCCAGCCGCGGTCGGCGGGGAACTCGGTGAGGGCGTCGGTGCCGTCCGTGACCAGGCGCCACAGGTCCTCGGGGGAGGACACACCGCCGGGGAAGCGGCAGGCCATGCCGACGATCACCACCGGATCGTCGTCCACCGCCGTGCGCGCCGCCGTGGCCGGGGTGTCCGACTCGGCCGTGCGGCCCGAGAGTTCGGTCGCCAGCCAGTCGGCCAGGGCGGCGGGGGTGGGGTGGTCGTAGACGAGGGTGGCGGGGAGCTGGCGGCCCACGGCCCCGGAGACCCGGTTGCGCAGTTCCACCGACATCAGGGAGTCGAAGCCGTGGGCGCGGAAGGCCCGGGCCGGGTCGATGGCGTCGGGGCCGGCGTGCCCCTGGACGGCGGCGGCCTGCGCCCTTACGACGGTGAGGAGTTCGCGGCGCAGTTCGGCCGGGCCGAGTCCGGCCCAGCGGTCGGGGCGGACGTCGGTCTCCGCGGTGTCCGCCGACCGGCCCCGGACGCCGGGGAGTTCGGCGGCGAGCGGGTTGGGGTGGCGGCGGAAGAGCGCGGGCCAGTCGGCGTCGGCGACCACGAGGTGCGGTTCGTCGTGGTCGAGGACGCGGCCGAGGACGGTGAGGGCGTCCGTCGGCGGGAGGGAGACCAGTCCGTGCCGGAGCAGGGTCTCCTCGGCGCCGTCGGCGGCGATGCCGTCGCCCGCCCAGTGCCCCCAGGCGACCGAGGTCGCGCGCAGCCCGGCCGCGCGCCGCTGGTCGGCGAGCGCGTCCAGATAGGCGTTGCCGGGCGCGTAGTTGGCCTGGCCGGGGATGCCGCACAGTCCGGCGACGGACGAGAAGAGGACGAACGCCGACAGCTCGGTGTCCCGGGTGAGGTCGTGCAGGTTGCGGGCGCCCGTCACCTTGGCGCGCAGGGCACGGTCGAGGTGGTCGGGGGTCAGCTCGCCGATGAGGGCGTCGTGGAGGGCGGCGGCGGTGTGCACGACGGAGGTGAGGGGCAGGTCCGGTGGGACCAGCGCGAGCACGGCGGCGAGTTGCTCACGGTCGGCGACATCGGCGGCGGCGATGGTGACGCGGGTGCCCGACTCCTCCAGTTCGGCGGCGAGTTCGGCGGCGCCGGGTGCGTCGAGGCCGCGTCGGCTGACCAGCAGCAGGTGTTCGGCGCCGCGGGCGGCGAGCCAGCGGGCGAGATGCCCGCCGAGGGCGCCGGACCCGCCGGTGATCAGTGTGGTGCCGGTCGGCGTCCAGCCGCCGGTGCCGGGCGCGGGCGGGAAGGGACCGGCGGGCACCAGACGGCGGGCCAGGAGGCCCGAGTCCCGGACGGCGATCTCGCGTTCGTGGCCGGGGCGCCGGTCGGCGAGGAGGGCGACGGTCCGCTCCCAGGCACGGGCGTCGGGCCGCTCGGGCAGGTCGACGAGGCCGCCGGCGCGGGCGGGGTTCTCGGCGGCGAGGATCGCCCCGAAGCCCCACACCAGGGCCTGTTCGGGGTCGGTCACCGGGTCCCCCGGGCCGGTGGAGACGGCGCCCCGGGTCAGGTACCACAGCGGTGCCGCCGTACCGGCGTCGTCCAGGGCCTGGGTGAGGGCGACCTGGGCGGCGTAGGAGCGCGGCAGGGCGGTGTGGCCGTCGAGGGGGCCCTCGGCGAGGCCGAGCAGGGAGACCACGGCGGTGGCGTCGGCGGTGGCCTCGGCGGGCAGGAGTGCGGCGAGCGCGGCGCGGTCGGCGTCCGCCGGGACCGGGACGGTCACCGGGCGGGCGCCCGCGGCCTCCAGCGCGGCGGCCAGTGCCTGTACGTCCGGGTGGTCGGTGTGGGTGCCGGGGACGACGAGGAGCCAGTCCCCCGCCGGGCGGCGGTTCGCGCGGACCGGCCGCCACACCACGCGGTGGCGCCAGCGGTCGAGGGCGCCGTCGGCCAGTCGGCGTTCCCGCCAGGACGTCAACGCGGGCAGCAGCGGGGCGAGTTCGGGGGCCGACAGACCGAGGGCCGTGGCGAGGCGCTCGGGATCCTGTCCGTCGAGGAGGTCCCAGAAGCCGTCGTCGCCGCCGGTGGGCGCGGCGAGTTCGGGCGACCGGGTGGCGTCGAGCCAGTAACGCTCGCGCTGGAAGGCGTAGGTGGGCAGGGGGGCCGGTTCGGCTCGGCGCGGGGCGGGTCCGAAGGCGGCGGACCAGTCGACGCGCACGCCCTGGGTGTGCAGGTCGGCGACCGAGCGCAGCCAGCGGTCGAGTCCGCCCTGCCCGCGGCGCAGGGAGCCGGTGACGACCGGGCGGGCCGGGGCGCGGTGGTGCTCCAGCGTCTCCTGGATCGCGCCGGTCAGCACGGGGTGGGCGCTGACCTCGATGAAGACGGTGTGCCCGGTGTCGGCGAGCCTGCGGGTGGCCTCCTCGAAGCGCACGGTGCGGCGCAGGTTGTCCGCCCAGTACCCGGCGTCGAGTCCCGCGGTGTCCTGCCAGTCGGCGGTGACGGTGGAGAGCATCGGGATCGTGCCGGTGCGCGGGGCGAGGCCGTCGAGGGTGTCGAGCAGCGGGGCGCGCAGGGCGTCGGTCTGCGGGGAGTGGGAGGCGTAGTCGATCGGGATGACGCTGGTGCGCACGCCCTCGGCCGCGTAGGCGAGACGCAGTTCGTCCAGGGCGTCCAGATCGCCGGAGACGGCCACGGCGGAGGGGCCGTTGACGACACCGATGGACAGCCGTCCGGGCCAGCGCTCGGCGAGCCGGGCGGCGACCTCGGCCTCGGGCAGGGCGACGGCCACCATGCCGCCGCGGCCGGACAGGCTCTCCAGGGCGCGGGCGCGCAGGGCCACGATCCGGGCGGCGTCCGCCAGGCCGAGCCCGCCCGCGACGTACGCGGCGGCCACCTCTCCCTGGCTGTGCCCGACGACGGCGTCCGGGGTGACGCCGTAGGAGCGCCACAGGGCGGCGAGACCGGCCATCACGGCGAACAGGGCGGTCTGGAGGACGTCGGTGCGGTCGGGGTCGGGAGCGCCCTCGGCACCGCGCAGCACGTCGGTCAGCGACCAGTCGACGTAGGGGGCGAAGGCGGCCTCGCACTCCTCGATCGCGGCGGCGAACACCGGTGCGGTGTCGAGGAGTTCGGCGGCCATGCCGTGCCACTGGGAGCCCTGTCCCGGGAAGACGAAGACGGTCTTGCCGTCGGTGGCGTCCGGGCGGGCGGTGCCGCGCACCACGTCGGCGGGGTCCTCGCCGCGGGCCAGGGCGCGCAGCGCGGCGGCCGGGTCGGCGGCGACCACCACGGCCCGCTCGTCGAAGGCGGTACGGGTGGCGGTCAGCGCGTGCGCCATGTCCGCCGAGGCTGCCCGGGCGGTGGTGCCGAGGTGGTCGGCGAGCCGGGACGCCTGGGCGCGCAGGGCGTCGTGGGTACGGGCGTAGATCACCCAGGGCAGGACGGTGGTGACCAGAGCCGCCTCGTCGGCGCTCTCCGGGGCCGGGGGTGTGACGGGCGCGGGCGGGGCTTCCAGGATGACGTGCGCGTTGGTGCCGCTCACCCCGAACGCCGACACCGCCGCCCGGCGCGGACGGTCCTGGTCCGTGGCGGGCCAGGGGTGGGCGGCGGTCAGCAGCCGCACGGTGCCCTCGGACCAGTCGACGTGCGGCGACGGCTCGTCCACGTGCAGGGACCTGGGCAGCACACCGTGCCGCATGGCCTGCACCATCTTGATGACCCCGGCGACGCCCGCGGCGGCCTGGGTGTGTCCGATGTTGGACTTCAGCGAGCCCAGCAGCAGCGGCCGGTCGGACGGACGGCCGCTGCCGTAGGTGGCGATGAGGGCCTGGGCCTCGATGGGGTCGCCGAGCCGCGTGCCGGTGCCGTGCGCCTCGACGGCGTCCACGTCGGCGGCTTCGAGGCCGGCGGCCGCGAGGGCCTCGCGGATGACCCGCTGCTGGGACGGGCCGTTGGGGGCGGTGAGCTGGCTGCTGCGGCCGTCCTGGTTGACGGCGGAGCCGCGCAGCACGGCCAGCACCGGCCGGCCCAGACGCCGGGCGTCGGAGAGCCGGGCCAGGGCGAGCACGCCGACGCCCTCGCCCCAGCCGGTGCCGTCCGCGGCGGCGGCGAACGGCTTGCAGCGGCCGTCGGGCGCGAGCCCGCGCTGCCGGCTGAACTCGATGAACATGCCGGGGGCGGCCATCACGGTGGCCCCGCCGGCCAGCGCGAGGTCGCATTCGCCGCGCCGCAGCGACTGGGCGGCCAGATGCAGCGCGACCAGGGAGGAGGAGCAGGCGGTGTCGACGGTGACCGCGGGCCCCTCCAGGCCGAGGGTGAAGGCGATCCGGCCGGACGCGACGCTGGTGGTGTTGCCGGTCAGGACGTAGCCGTCGGTCTGCTCGGCGGGCCGGTGGTGCAGGCTGGGCCCGTACTCCTGCGCGATGACGCCCGCGAACACGCCGGTGCGGCTGCCGCGCAGGGTGGTGGGGTCGATGGCCGCGTTCTCCAGGGCCTCCCAGGACGTCTCCAGGAGCAGGCGCTGCTGGGGGTCGGCGGCCAGGGCCTCGCGCGGGGAGATTCCGAAGAACGGGGCGTCGAACTCCCCGGCGTCGTAGAGGAATCCGCCCTCGCGGGCGTAGGTGCGGCCGGCCGCGTCGGGGTCGGGGTCGTAGAGGTGCTCCAGGTCCCAGCCGCGGTCGGCGGGGAAGGCGCCGATGACGTCGCGTTCCTCGCTGACCAGCTTCCACAGGGCGTCCGGGGTGTCGGCGCCGCCGGGGAAGCGGCAGGCCATGCCGATCAGGGCGATCGGCTCGTCGGGGCCGTCCGCGGCCTTGGCCTCGGCCTCCTCCAGGCGCTGCCGGGTCTGCTGGAGTTCGGTGGCGACGCGCTTGAGGTAGTCGCGCAGCTTCGCCTCATGGGTGGTCATGTGGGGACACCTCTCCTACGAAATGCCGAGCTGCTGGTCGATGAGGTCGAAGATCTCGTCGTCGTCGGCGGCCGAGATCAGGGCCGCGAGGTCGGCGGGCGCTTCGTGCGCCGCGGCGGCGGTGGCGTCGGGTTCCTGTTCCCGGGCCGGGGTGATGGCGCCGTCGGGCTCCGGTGCGGACGGGACGAGGAGGTCGTGCAGATGGCCGGCGAGCGCGGCCGGGGTGGGATGGTCGAGGACGACGGTGGTCGGCAGGCGCAGTCCGGTGGCGGTGCCCAGCCGGTTGCGCAGCTCGATGACGCCCAGGGAGTCGAAGCCGCTCTCCATGAACCCGTTGCCGGGCCGGATCGCCGTGGCGTCGGGGTGGCCGAGCACCCCGGCCGCGGTCTCGCGGACGAGGGCGAGCAGCAGCCGTGTCCGGTCGGGCTCCGAGGCGGCGGCGAGGTCGCGGCGCAGGGTGTCGGCGGGGTCGGCGGCACGGGAGGCGGCCGCCGCGCGGGCGGTGGTGCGGGGACGGGCCGCCGCGAGGTCGCGCAGCACCGGCGACAGGATTTCCGGGTCTGCCCGGCCGGTGTCGAACTCGGCGGCCACCAGGGCCGCTTCGGGCGAGTCGAGGGCGGTGTCGAAGAGGGCGAGGGCCGTCTCGTTCGTCATCGGCGCGAGACCGGTCCGGGCGAGCCGGTCCGCCTGGGCCGCGTCCAGCCCCGCCGCCATGCCCCCGGCCTCGGCCCAGTGCCCCCACGCCAGGGAGACGGCGGGCAGCCCGCGCACCCTCCGGTACCGGGCGAGCGCGTCCAACTGGGCGTTGGCGGCCGCGTAGTTGCCCTGTCCGGGGTTGCCGAGGACGCCGACGGCCGAGGAGAAGAGGACGAACGCCGACAGGTCGAGGTGCTCGGTGGCGCGGTGCAGGTGCCAGGCGCCCTCCGCCTTCGGCCGGGCGACACCGGCCAGCCGCTCGGGGGTGAGCGAGGTCAGCACGGTGTCGTCCAGGACGCCGGCCGCGTGCACGACCGCGGTCAGCGGCCGGTCCCCGGGGACGGCGGCGATCAGCGCGGCCACCGCGTCCGCGTCGCCGGTGTCGAGCGCGGCGAGGGTCACCTCGGCGCCCAGCGCGCCCAGTTCGGCGGTCAGCGCCTCCGCCCCCGGCGCGTCGGGACCTCGCCGCCCGGTGAGCAGCAGGTGCCGTACGCCATGGCGGGTGACCAGGCGGTGGGCGACGAGCCGGCCGAGGGCGCCGGTGCCGCCGGTGATCAGGACCGTGCCGTCCGGGCGGAGCGGGGGCGGCGGTGAGGTGAGGACGAGTTTGCCGGTGTGCCGGGCCTGGCCGAGGCGGCGCAGGGCCCGCGGGGCGTGCCGCACGTCCTCGGCGGTGAACGGCAGTGGCCGCAGGGCTCCTTCGCCGAACAGCCGGAACAGATGGCCGAGGATCTCGCCGATCCGGCCCAGGTCGACGTCGAAGAGGTCGAAGTCGAGATAGGCGGCGCCGTCGTACTCGGCGGCGACCGCGGCCGCGTCGCGCAGATCGGTCTTGCCCATCTCCACGAACCGGCTGTCGGGGGCCAGCAGACGCAGCGAGGCGTCGGTGAACTCCCGTGCCAGGGAGTTGAGTACGACGTCGACACCGCGCCCGCCGGGGGTGGCCGCGCGGAACGCCGTCTCGAAGTCGAGGGTCCGGCTGGAGGCGATGCGCTCGTCGGGCAGGCCGAGCCCGCGCAGGGTGTCCCACTTGTCCGGGTGCGCGGTGGCGTACACCTCGGCGCCCAGATGCCGGGCGAGCTGCACGGCCGCCTGACCGACGCCACCGGCCGCGGAGTGGATCAGAACCCGTTCCCCGGGCCGGAGTTCGGCGAGGTCGACGAGGCCGTGGTAGGCGGTGAGGAACACCACGGGCACACCGGCGGCGCGGGCGAAGGTCCAGTCGTCGGGGATGCGGGCGAGGAGCCGGTGGTCGGTCACGGCGACCGGTCCCAGGGTGCCCTGGACCAGACCGGTGACGCGGTCGCCGGGAGCGAGACCGGTGACTCCGGGACCCGTCTCCAGGACGACGCCCGCGCCCTCGGCACCGATCCGGGCCGGGCCCGGGTACATGCCCAACGCGATCAGCACGTCACGGAAGTTGAGGCCGGTGGCCCGCAGTGCGAGGCGGACCTGTCCGGGGCCGAGCGGGGCCTCGGCCTCGGGTGCGGGCAGCAGGGCGAGACCGTCGAGGCTGCCGCGCGGTTCGGCGTCCAGCCGCCAGGCACCGGTGCCGGACGGCGGGGCCAGGGCCCCGGCCCCGGCGACCGGCCGCAGCCGCGCCACCAGTGCCTCGCCGTCTCGTACGGCGATCTGGTCCTCGCCCGCGGCGAGGAGGGCGGTGCGCAGCACGTCGCTGCCGACGTCGTCCCTCACGTCCAACAGGGCGAAACGGCCGGGGTGTTCGGCCTGGGCGGCACGAACGAGGCCCCACACCGCGGCGGCGGTGACCGACACGTCCTCCTCGGGACGGGCGGCGACCGCGTCCCGGGTGACGAGCACCAACCGCCGTTCCTCGACGGCCGGTTCGGCGAGCCAGCGCTGGAGCAGGCCGAGCGCCGTGGCCGCGTCGGGAGCGGCGGCGGCCACCGGCCCGTGCGATCCGGAGCGGGCGAGGCCGGCGAGGGTGACGGTCCCGACCGGCAGTCCGATGGCTTCGGCCAGCGCGTCCCGCAGGGGGTCGTCCGGATCACCCAGGAACGTCCAGCCGGCCTCCGAATCACCCGACACTTCAGGGGCGTTGGCGGGGATCCAGTCCAGCACATGGGCCGCCGGTGCCTCCGGTGCGGGCGCGGCACGCAGGGTGAGCGCGGCGATGTCGGCGACCGGGGCGCCGGTGGCGTCGGCGAGACGGAGGGCCACGGTGTCCGATCCTGTGGGCCGGACGGTCACGCGCAGCGCGGTCGCTCCCGCGCGGTGGACCGTGACGCCCTCCCAGGCGAACGGCAGCCTGAGGCGCGCCGAGCCGGGCACCAGGGCGACGACGGCGTGCAGGGCGGCGTCGAGCAGCGCGGGGTGCAGGACATGGCCGGCGTCGGCCGGGTCCCGGGCCACCGGGCCGGCCTCGGCGTGGATCTCGTCGCCGAGCCGCCAGGCCGCGGTCAGCAGCCGGAACGCCGGGCCGTACGCGTAACCGTCCTCGGCGAGACGGTCGTAGAGCCCCGTCAGATCGACGGGTTCGGCCCCGGCGGGAGGCCATACGGCGTCGGCGGCGTCCGGGGCGGCCACCGGGCCGGCGTCCGTGGTGAGGCCGGTGGCATGACGGGTCCACGGCGCGTCGGCGTGGTCCGGGCGGGAGTGCACCGTCAGCGCGCGCCGCCCGGAGTCGTCCCGGCGGCCGAGGGCGACCTGGAGCCGGACCGCGCCCTCGGCGGGCAGCACCAGCGGTGTTTCCAGGGTCAGTTCGTCGACCTGACCGCCGGTGTGCAGCGCGAGGTCCACGACGGCGGCCCCGGGCAGCAGGACCCGGCCGGCGATGGTGTGGTCGGTCAGCCAGGGACGGGCACGCGGGGTGAGGCGTCCGGTGAACACCGTGCCCGCGTCGTCGGGGAGGTCCAGCGCGGCGCCGAGCAGGGGGTGTCCTGCCGCGTCGAGGCCGGACCGGGCGGGGGCGCCGCCGTCGGGGGCGTCGAGCCAGTGCCTGCGCCGCTGGAAGGGGTAGGTGGGCAGGTCGAGTCGGCGGACCGGATGCCCGTCGAAGGCGGCCCGCCAGTCGACGGGGACGCCGTGGACGTGCAGCCGGGCCAGGGCCTCGACGACGGTGTGCGGCTCGTCGCGGCCGGGCCGCAGGACGGAGACGACGGTCCGCGGCACGGCCTCCGCCTCGGTCCCGGGGCCGGTGTCGAGGCTCGTCGTGGTCAGCGCGCTGAGCACGGCGTCGGGGCCGAGTCCCAGGAAGGCCGACACGCCCAGGTCGCGCAGCGCGCGCACCCCGTCGTGGTAGCGCACGGCCTCCCGGATGTGGCGCACCCAGTACTCGGGGTCGGTCAACTCGCCCGGCGCGGCGAGCCGTCCGGTCAGGTTGGAGACCACCGGTACGCGCGGCGCGGAGAAGGCGACCGTCTCGGCCACCGCCCGGAAGTCCGCCAGGGCGGCGTCCATGTGCGGGGAGTGGAAGGCATGACTGACCGTCAGGAACTTGGTCCTGCGGCCGGTTTCCCGCCAGGCGTCGGCGATACGGCGGACGTCGTCGGCGTCCCCGGAGACGACCACGGAGGCCGGCCCGTTGACGGCGGCGACGCTCACCCGGCCGTCGGCCGAGGCGATCAGCGGGGCGGCCTCGTCCTCGGTGGCCTGGAGTGCCGCCATGGCGCCGCCCGGGGGCAGGGCCTGCATCACCCGACCCCGGGCGGCGACCAGCCGTACCGCGTCGGGCAGGGACAGCACGCCCGACAGGTGGGCGGCGGTCAGTTCGCCGATCGAGTGCCCGAGGTGGGCGTCGGCCCGGAGGCCGAACGACTCGGCGAGCCGGTACAGGGCGACCCCCAGCGCGAACAGGGCGGGCTGGGTGTAGGCGGTGGTGTCGAGCAGGGCCGCGGCCGGGGTGCCGGGCTCGGCGAACAGCACCTCGCGCAGGGGCGTGCCGAGTTCGGTGCCGAAGAGGCCGGTGACCTCGTCCAGCGCCGCCGCGAAGACGGGGTGGGCCGCGTACAGCGCGCGTCCGGCGCCGGGGCGCTGGCTGCCCTGTCCGGGGAACTGGACGGCGACGCGCGGGGCACGGCCGCCCGGGACCGTGCCGCGCGTCAGACCGGGGGCCGAGGTGCCGTCGGCGAGGGCGCGCAGGGCGGCACGGCGGGCGGCGGGCGAGTCACCGGCGATCACGGCCCGGTGGTCGTGCAGGGCCCTGGTGGTGGCCAGCGACCAGCCGACGGAGGCGTCGTACTCCGGGCCGAACGCGGACTCGGTACGGTCGAGCAGGCGCCGGGCCTGGGCGTGCAGCGCCTCGTCGTCGCGGGCGGACAGGATCCACGGCAGGACCGCACCGGAGGGCCGGGCCGGTGTGTCCGTGACGGGGTCCTCGGCGGCCGGGGCGGCCTCCAGGATCAGATGGGCGTTGGTGCCGCTGATGCCGAAGGAGGACACGGCGGCCCGGCGGGGGCGCCGCCCGTCCGGTTCCGGCCAGGCGGTGGTGCCGGTGAGGAGCGCGACCGTCCCGGCCGACCAGTCGACGTGCGGCGTGGGTTCGTCCACGTGCAGGGTGCCGGGGAGTTCCCCGTGGGCCAGGGCCTGGACGAGTTTGATCACGCCGGTGACACCGGCCGCGGCCTGGGTGTGGCCCAGGTTGGACTTGGCCGAGCCGACGAGCAGCGGGCGTCCCGGCTCCCGGCCGTCGCCGTAGACGGCGATCAGCGCCTGGGCCTCGATGGGGTCGCCCAGGGTGGTGCCGGTGCCGTGCGCCTCGACCGCGTCGATGTCGGCGGGGCGCAGTCCGGCGGAGGCGAGGGCCTGGCGGATGACCCGTTCCTGGGCGGGGCCGTTGGGCGCGGTGAGGCCGTTGGAGGCGCCGTCCTGGTTGACGGCGGAGCCGCGGATCAGGGCGAGCACGCGGTGGCCGTTGCGGCGGGCGTCGGACAGGCGCTCCAGCAGGACCAGTCCGACGCCCTCGGACCAGGCCGTGCCGTCGGCGGCCGCCGCGAACGGCTTGCACCGGCCGTCGGGGGCCAGTCCGCGCTGCCGGCTGAACTCGGTGAACATGCCGGGCCCCGCCATGACGGTGGCGCCCCCGGCGAGGACGAGGTCGGACTCGCCCGACCGCAGCGACTGGACGGCCAGGTGCAGGGCGACCAGCGAGGAGGAGCAGGCGGTGTCGACGGTGACGGCGGGGCCCTCCAGGCCCAGGGTGTAGGCGATCCGCCCGGACGCGACGCTGGTGAGCGTGCCCGTGAGGGCGTGCCCCTGATGTCCCTCGGGGGTCTCGTGCAGCCGGGGGCCGTAGTCCTGCGGCATGACGCCGACGAACACGCCGGTCCGGGTGGCCCGCAGCGAGGCGGGCACGATCCCGGCCCGTTCCAGCAGTTCCCAGGAGGACTCCAGGAGCAGACGCTGCTGCGGATCCATGGCGGCGGCCTCGCGGGGAGCCAGTCCGAAGAACGCCCCGTCGAAGCGGTCCGCGTCGTGGAGGAAGCCGCCGTGACGGGTGTACGACGTGCCGGGGCGGGTTCCCTCGGGGTCGTGGAGGGCGTCGAGGTCCCAGCCGCGGTTGTCGGGGAAGTCCCCGACGGCGTCCCGGCCCTCGCGCAGCAGCTCCCAGAGCTGTTCGGGAGTGCGGGTGTCCCCGGGCCAGCGGCCGGCGAGCGAGACGATCGCGATCGGGTCGTCGTCCGTCCGGCCGGGGCCTTCGCCGGTGGACACCGCGACGGCGGCCGGGGTCTCGGCGCCGGTGAGGCGGGCGCGGACGTGGTCGGCGACCGCGCGGGCGGTGGGCCGGTCGAAGGTCAGGGTGGACGGCAGGTCGAGGCCGGTGGCGGCGGCGAGCCGGTCGCGGAACTCGACGGCGGACACGGAGTCGAAGCCGAGTTCCCTGAACGGCAGATCGGGGTCGACCGCGTCCGGGGCCGACTGCCCCAGGACCAGGGCCGCGCTGGAGAGCACCAGGCCCAGCGGATCGGTACCGGACGGGAGGCCGGACACGACAGCGGTGTCCTGCTCGGCCACGGGGACGTTCACCGGCGGCGGGGCTGCGGCCGCCGTCCGCAGGGGCGCCTCGGGGCCGGGCAGGGCGTCGGGCCACACCCGGCGGCGCTGGAAGGCGTACGTCGGCAGCGGCACCCGGCGCGCGCCCTCCCCGTACAGCCGCGTCCAGTCCACGCGGCCGCCGCGTGCGTGCAGGTCGGCGAGGGAGGTGAGGAAGCGGCGCGGACCGCCGTCGGAGCGGCGCAGGGTGCCGGTGACGGCGGCGCCGGGCAGGTCGGCGAGGCCGGGGGTGAGGACGGGGTGCGGGCTGACCTCGACGAAGGCGCGGTGCCCCGCGGCGTGGGCGGCCTCGACGGCCTGCCGGAAGCGGACGGTCGAGCGCAGGTTGCGGTACCAGTACGCGGGGCCGAGGGCGGTGCCGTCGAGGAGGCCGCCGGTGACGGTGGAGTAGAGGTCGGCGCGGGTGGCCCGCGGGCGGACGGCCGCGAGCAGCGCGGGCAGGGTGTCGCGCAGGGGTTCCACCTGCGCGGAGTGGGAGGCGTAGTCGACCGGGATGGCCTTGGCGCGCACGCCGTCCGCGTCGTAGGCGGCGACGAGGGCCTGGACGGCGTCGCGGTCTCCGGAGACGACGGTGGCGGCGGGTCCGTTGACGGCGGCCACGTTCAGGGCGCCCCCGAAGGCGTCGAGGCGGGCCCGCACCTCGTCCTCCGGGAGCGGCACGGAGGCCATGCCGCCGCCGGGTGCCGTCGCGGCCAGGCCGGTGATGGCGCGGGAGCGCAGGGCGACCAGTGCGGCGGCGTCGTCGAGGCTGAGCGCGCCGGCGACGTGCGCGGCGGCGATCTCGCCCTGGGAGTGCCCGATCACCGCGTCGGGGGTCACCCCGTGGGCCTGCCAGACGGCGGCGAGGGACACCATCACGGCGAACAGGGCGGGCTGGACGACGTCGGCGCGTTCCAGCGGCGGGGCGTTCCGGGTGCCGTGCAGCAGGTCGTGCAGGGACCAGTCGACGTGGGGGGCGAGGGCGGCGGCGACGGCGTCGACGCTCGCGGCGAAGTCGGTGTCGGCGGCGATGAGTTCACGGGCCATGGCGGGCCATTGGGAGCCCTGCCCGGGGAAGACGAACACGGTGCCGCCGCTGTCGCCGGCGCGGCCGGTGCTGAGCCCGGGTGCCGGGGCGCCGGTCTCCAGGGCGTGGAGTCCGGCGAGGAGCGCGTCGCGGCCGTCGCCGGTGACCACGGCCCGGTGCGGGAAGGCGGTGCGGGTGGTGGCCAGGGCGAACCCGACGTCGCGCGGGGCGAGTTCGGGGTGCTCGGTGAGATGCGCGCGGAGCTTGGCGGCCTGCTCGCGCAGGGCCTGGGGGGTGCGTGCGGACAGGGGCCACAGGAGCGGGCCCGGCACGGGGGCGGCCTGGTCGGACGCGTCGGCCCGGTCGGCGGTCCTCGCGTGCGGTGCCTCGCCGACCAGGACATGGGCGTTGGTGCCGCCGACGCCGAAGGAGCTGACCCCGGCGGTGAGCGGCCGGTCGGGACGCGGCCAGGCGCCGGTCCGGGTGGGGACGTCGAGGCGCAGTCGGCCGAAGGGGATGTCGGGGTTCGGCTCGGCGAAGTTGAGGCCGGCGGGGATCCGCCCGTGGCGGACGCCGAGCACGGTCTTGAGCAGTCCGACGATGCCGGAGGCGCCTTCCAGATGGCCGACGTTGGTCTTCGCCGAGCCGACGAGCAGCGGGGTGTCGTCGGTGCGGCCCGCGGCGAAGACGTCGCCGAGGGCGGCCGCCTCGACCGGGTCGCCGACCCGGGTGCCGGTGCCGTGCAGTTCGACGTACTGCACGTCTCCGGCGCGTACCGCGGACCGGTCGAGGGCCCGGCGGATCACGTCGGCCTGGGAGGCGGCGCCGGGCACGGTCAGCCCGTCGGTGGCCCCGTCGTTGCCGACGGCGCTGCCCAGCAGCAGGGCGTGCACCGGGTCGCCGTCGGCGAGCGCGCGGGAGAGGGGCTTGAGGACGAGGACGACGGCGCCCTCACCGCGGGCGTAGCCGTTGGCGCGCGCGTCGAAGGTGTAGCAGGCGTGGTCCGGCGAGAGCGCGCCGAAGCGGTCCACGACGAGGGTGCTGTCGGGGGCGAGGTTGAGGTTCACCCCGGCGGCCAGGGCGACGTCCGACTCGCCGGTGCGCAGGGACTCCAGCGCCACGTGCACGGCGACCAGGGAGGACGACTGCGCCGCGTCGACGGTGAGACTGGGGCCGCGCAGATCGAGCGCGTACGACACCCGGTTGGCGATGACGCCGCGGGCGAGGCCGGTCAGGGTGTGGCGGGTGACCGCGTCGGCGCCGTGCCGGTGCACCAGGGCGCTGTAGTCGGCCGCCATCGCCCCGACGAAGACCCCGGCGCGGGTGGCGCTCAGCGCGCTCGGCAGGATGCCGGCGTTCTCCAGTGCCTCCCAGGCGAGTTCGAGGACGAGGCGCTGCTGCGGGTCGGCCGCGGCGGCCTCGGCCGGGGACATCCCGAAGAATTCCGGGTCGAAGAGATCGACGTGGTCGAGGAATCCGCCGTGCCGGACGTCCGCGTGCTCCGGTGCGTGCCGAAAACGACCGGGGGGCACGTCTCCGACGGCGGTCCTGCCGTCGTCGAGGAGTTTCCAGAAGGCGTCGGCGTCGGGAGCGCCGGGGAGCCGGCAGGCGATCCCGACGACGGCTGTGGCTTCGTTCACCGGTGCAGGCATGTGTCTCAGCCTGGGGCACCGAGTGCCACCGCCTACCCCTACTGTCCCCCTGCCACCCCCCTAGCCCCCTCTACCTGACGTGCCGTCAACCTGCGAGTCCTGGGCGGTACTCCAGCAGCCGGGCGAGATCCATTCTGCGGCGGACCCCGAGTTTGCGGTAGACCTTCGTCAAGTGCTGTTCCACCGTGCTCACGGTGATGAAGAGCTTCTTTCCGATCTCGCGGTTGGTCAGGCCGGACGCGGCGAGTTCGGCCACCCGCCGTTCCGCCTCGCTGAGTTCGTCGTCGCGGTCCGGTGCCGGGGCGGCGCCCGAGACCCGGGAGAGATGACGGGCCCTGCGGTCCGCGCTGCGCGCCTGCTCGGGGTCGCCCGACGCGCCGTGGGCGGCGCTGAGTTCGGCGAGCGCGGCGGACAGTTCGAGCTGGTCGCCGGAGTCCTCCAGGGCCTGGACGGCCTCTTCCAGTACGGCTGTCCGCTCGGCGGGGTCCGTCGCCGCCGCGCCGGTGCGCAGGGCCATCCCCCGGGTGCGTGTCTGTCCGCCGCCCAGGCCGTCGAGTTGCCGCTCGATCAGGGAGCGGGCGGCGCTGGTGCGGCCGAGGGCGAGCTGGGCGCGGGCGGCGCCGATGCGCCACGGGACGAGGGCGGGCAGATGGTCCAGGCCCCAGCGGGCCATCGTCTCCCCGCACCTGCGGTAGTCGGCGAGGGCGGCCGTGGCGTCCCCGGTCGCCAGGTGGTGTCCGGCGCGGGCGGCGAGGTAGTGCAGTCCCGCCGGGGTGCGGAACATCGCCTCCGGCACCGGCATGGCCAGATAGCGTTCGGCGTCCTCGTGCCGGCCGAGGGCGGTCCGCGCGCCCACCATGGTGGCCAGCGGGAATCCGGCGCCGACGCCCCACCGGCGGGGGGTGATCTCCTGGAACGCGGCGCGGGCGTACGCGTCGGCGGTCCGGATGTCGCCCTGGCGCAGTGCGGCCTCCGCCGTCAGCGCGGCGAGCAGCGCGCCCTCCGTGCTGTCGGGCCCGCGGCCGGTCCGGTCGCCGACGGTGGCGCACCAGCGCGCCGCCCGGCCGGGCTGGTCGGCGTAGAGGAGCACGGTCAGGGCCGCGGTCAGGGAGCGGATGGGCAGGTGGGCGACGCGGCCCTCGCGCAGGATGTGCTCGGCGCGCGACACCGCTTCCCGGTGCGGCAGTCCCGCCAGCAGGGCGGTGAGGACGCGCATGCCGTCGAGGAAGGGCCCGCCCGCGTCGGCGCCGCCCCGGCGGGGGCCCTGTCCGGTGCCGGGCAGGAGCGTCGGGTACCAGTAGCCGATCCAGGTGCGCAGCCCGGCGGCGGCGTCCTGGTCGCGCGGGTGGTCGGCCTCGTACCGGGCCAGGGCCTCGACGCCGTCCTCCGTGCGCCCCTCCCAGAACAGATGGCGTACGGCGGAGCGTTGCCGCCCGGGGGTGGGCGGCTCGTCGGGCTCGGTGCCGGGCAGCACGGGGACGCACTCGATGACGACGTCGTCCCTGCCCGCTTCCCGCGCGGGCGCCGGACGCGGGGCCTCCCGCGGTCCGGTCGCCGGGTCCACCGGCGCGGCCACGGGTGCCGTCTCGGCCGACCAGGGGGCGCGTATCTGGCCCTCGGCGGCGCGGTACTGCTCGGCGACGTGCTCGGCGGACGCCCCGGTGGCGCGCAGCAGTTCGGCGGCCCGGCGGTGGAGTGCGGCGAGTTCGGCGGGCCGCATCGCCGCCAGCAGGTCTCCGCCGCCGCTGCGGTGCCGGAAGTCGCCGTCCCTGAACAGGCCCGCGGAGTGCAGCAGATACAGGGCGCGGGGCGGCGAGTCCTTGGCGAGCAGCAGGAGTTCGGCGAGGAGCGCGGTGCCGGCCGGACGGCCCAGGGCGGCCACGCCCCGGGCCAGGCGCAGGGCGAGCGGGTCGATGCGGTGCAGGCAGTTCATCACGCCCCGCCGGTAGTTCTCGCCGATCACGAGCCGTCCGCCGGGATCGCCGGGCTGCTGGTCCTCGACGACGGCGCGCACGAGCAGCGGGTTGCCCCCGGTGAGGTCGAGGACCTCCCCCGCGTACCGCTGCGCGGCGTCGGGGCCGAGCCGTTCACGCAGCAGGTCCGCGATGGCCTCGTGGCCGAACAGCCGTAGTCTGACGCGCTCGTGGTCGGGCCGGCTGGCCAGCTCCACCTCGAAGAACGGGTCCCGGGGCGTCATGTTCTCGCGCGAGCAGAGCACGGTCAGGATGCGCGCGCCGCGGGTGCGCCGGGTCAGATAGAGCAGGAACTCCAGTGACTGCACGTCGGCGTCCTGCCGGTCGTCGACGGCGAGCAGCACCGGGGCCTGCCGGGCGTACTCCAGCAGCAGACTGCTCAGCCGGTGCAGCAGATGCGGGGTGGGCCGCATCGGGACGTCGGCGTCGGTCCCGTCCGGTTCGGGCCAGGCCGGCGCCAGGGCGGGGGCGAGGCCGTTCTCGATGAGGCGGGCGGCCTCCGCGGCGATGCCGTCCGGCAGGAGCGGGCTCTGGAAGAGCTGGCGCACCACGCCGAGCGGGAAGTCGCGTTCCAGCGGCGAGCCGGCGGCGGTCAGGACGTGGGCGCCCTGGGAGGCGACGAACTCGCCCAGGGCGTCGAGGAGTTCGGTCCGTCCGCTGCCGACGGGACCGTGCAGGGTCAGGACCGAGCCCCGGCCGTCGCGGCAGCGTTCCCAGGCCGCCTGGAGCCGGCCGGTCTCGTAGGGACGTCCGCGGACGGTGAAGGATGAAGCGGTGCGGTGCTGCTGCGCCAAGTACATGGACAAGCGCTCTCCTGGGGCGAGGGCACATGATCGCGATGCGCCGCGGGCTGTCCCCATCGTGTGAAGGTGCGGGCCGGGTGCGAAAACGCGCCTCCGGCACGGGCCGGGGCGCGTGAACGGGTGGGCGACCGGCCGGCGTCGGTCCGGCAGGGTCACATCCCGGGTGTCAGCGACAGAGAGAGCTGGCGAGGCGACGCAGGTCGACGTCCAGTCTGGCCACAAGTCGAAGCGGTGCGGCACCGCTGTGCACGCGCTGCATGACCGTCTCCTCCGTAGGCCCAGCTACCCGGACGCACTCCTCCGGCAGGGAGGAACGCACGGCCGACCCGGCGTTCGGTCGACACGTGTCGTACGTCAAAGTGTAGGAACAGGCCGTTTTACCCGTCAACGAGCGCCCGCCATACGGACGTTCGAGTCCGACGGCTCGGCCGGGACGTCCAGGCCGAGCCGTTCCCGCGGCTGCTCAGGCGCCGACGTACGCCGCGAGGTGCTCGCCGGTGAGGGTGGAGCGGTCGGCGACCAGGTCGGCCGGGGTGCCCTCGAAGACGATCCGGCCGCCGTCGTGGCCGGCGCCGGGGCCGAGGTCGATGATCCAGTCGGCGTGGGCCATGACCGCCTGGTGGTGTTCGACCACGATGACCGACTTCCCCGAGTCCACCAGCCGGTCGAGCAGGCCGAGCAACTGCTCGACGTCGGCCAGGTGCAGACCGGTGGTCGGCTCGTCCAGGACGTAGACGCCGCCCTTGTCGCCCATGTGCGTGGCGAGCTTCAGCCGCTGCCGCTCGCCGCCGGACAGCGTGGTGAGCGGCTGGCCGATGGTGAGATAGCCGAGGCCGACGTCCGCGAGGCGCTGAAGGACGCGGTGCGCGGCCGGGGTGTGGGCCTCGCCCGAGCCGAAGAACTCCTCGGCCTCGGTCACCGACATCGCCAGCACCTCGCTGATGTCCCGGCCGCCGAGCCGGTACTCGAGGACCGACGCGTCGAACCGCTTGCCCTCGCAGTCCTCGCAGGTGGTGGCGACGCCGGCCATCATCCCCAGGTCGGTGTAGATCACGCCGGCGCCGTTGCAGGCGGGGCAGGCGCCCTCGGAGTTGGCGCTGAAGAGCGCCGGCTTGACGTCGTTGGCCTTGGCGAACGCCTTGCGGATCGGGTCGAGCAGCCCCGTGTACGTGGCCGGGTTGCTGCGCCGCGAGCCCCGGATCGGGCTCTGGTCGACCGACACCACCCCGGCGTCGGCGGGGATCGAGCCGTGCAGCAGCGAACTCTTGCCCGAGCCCGCGACGCCGGTGACGACCGTGAGGACGCCGAGCGGGATGTCGACGTCCACGTCCTGGAGGTTGTTGGTGCTCGCGCCGCGGATCTCCAGCGCCCCGGACGGCTCGCGGACGGTGTCCTTGAGCGTGGCGCGGTCGTCGAAGTGGCGTCCGGTGACGGTGTCCCCGGCGCGCAGTTCCTCGACGGTGCCCTCGAAGCAGACGGTGCCGCCCGCGCCGCCGGCGCCCGGGCCGAGGTCGACGACATGGTCGGCGATGGCGATGACCTCGGGCTTGTGCTCCACGACGAGCACCGTGTTGCCCTTGTCGCGCAGCCGCAGCAGCAGGTCGTTCATGCGCTGGATGTCGTGCGGGTGCAGCCCGGTGGTGGGTTCGTCGAAGACGTAGGTGGTGTCGGTGAGCGAGGAGCCGAGGTGGCGGATCATCTTGGTGCGCTGGGCCTCGCCGCCGGACAGGGTGCCGGCCGGGCGGTCCAGGGAGAGATAGCCGAGGCCGATCTCCACGAACGAGTCGAGGGTCTGGCCGAGGGTGGTGAGCAGCGGCAGCACCGAGGGCTCGTCCAGGCCGCGGATCCAGGCGGCGAGGTCGGTGATCTGCATCGCGCAGGCGTCGGCGATGCTGACGCCGTCGATCTTCGAGGCGCGGGCGCCCTCGCTGAGGCGGGTGCCGTCGCACTCCGGACAGGTGCTGAAGGTGACCGCGCGCTCCACGAACTCGCGGATGTGCGGCTGCATCGACTCCTTGTCCTTGGCGAGCATGGACTTCTGGATGCGCGGGACCAGACCTTCGTAGGTCATGTTGATCCCGGCGATCTTCATGCGGGTGGGCTCGCGGTGCAGGAAGTCGTGGAGTTCGCGCTTGGTGTAGTCGCGGATCGGCTTGTCGGGGTCGTAGAAGCCGGACTCGCTGTAGAGGCGGTAGCCCCAGCCGCCGGCCTTGTAGCCGGGGATGGTGAGCGCGCCCTCGTTGAGGGACTTGGAGTCGTCGTAGAGCTGGGTGAGGTCGAGGTCGGTGACCGAGCCGCGGCCCTCGCAGCGCGGGCACATGCCGCCGGTGCGGTTGAAGGTGGCCTTCACGGCCTTCTTGGCGCCGCGCTCCACGGTGATCGCGCCGCTCGCGCTCACCGAGGCCACGTTGAAGGCGTAGGCGCTGGGCGGGCCGATGTGGGGGGTGCCGAGCCGGCTGAAGAGGATCCGCAGCAGGGCGTTGGCGTCGGTGGCGGTGCCGACGGTGGAGCGCGGGTCGCCGCCCATCCGCTGCTGGTCGACGGTGATCGCGGTGGTCAGCCCTTCGAGCACGTCGACCTCGGGGCGGGCGGTGGTCGGCATGAAGCCCTGGACGAAGGCGCTGTAGGTCTCGTTGATCAGCCGCTGCGACTCGGCCGCGATGGTGCCGAACACCAGCGAGCTCTTGCCCGAGCCGGAGACCCCGGTGAACACCGTCAGCCGGCGTTTGGGCAGTTCGACGCTGACGTCCTTGAGGTTGTTCACACGCGCGCCGTGCACGCGGATCAGGTCGTGGCTGTCGGCGACGTGCGGGTCCGTGCTCATCGTGTCGTCTCCATCATGTCCATCATGTCCGTCGTGTCCGTCGTGGGCGTCCCGTCGTGGTGCCGCATGGCTCAGCGCCGCTCCTGGATCCGGATCAGGTTGCCGGAGGGGTCGCGGACGGCGCAGTCACGGATGCCGTACGGCTGCTCGGTCGGCTCCTGGACGACCTCGGCGGTGGCCTCCAGGCGGGCGAAGGTGTCGTCGAGATCGGGGGTGGCGAGCAGGAGGGCGCCGTACGTGCCCTTGGCCATCATCTCGGCGATGACGCGCCGCTCGTCCTCGGTGACACCGGGGTCGGCGGCCGGCGGCGTCAGGACGATCGAGGTGGCGGGCTGCCCGACGGGGCCGACGGTGATCCAGCGCTTCCCGCCGAATCCGACGTCGTTGCGGACCTCGAAACCGAGCAGGTCGCGGTAGAAGGCCAGGGAGGCGTCCGGGTCGTCGTGCGGGAGGAAGCTCGCGTGAATCGTGATGTCCATGGGAGTGAGGCTAGGGGCCGCCCGGTGCCGGCGCTTCTCGATTCCTGACCGGACGCGTCACCTGTTTCGACACACAGGACGGCATCCCGTCCGTCGCGGCCGCCTGCTCACGCCGGTAGACGCTCGGCGGCACCCCGACCAGCTCGGTGAAACGCGTACTGAAGGTGCCCAGCGAGGAACATCCGACGGTGAAACAGACCTCGGTGACACTGAGATCCCCGCGCCGCAGCAGCGCCATGGCCCGCTCGATCCGCCGGGTCATCAGGTAGCCGTACGGCGACTCCCCGTAGGCGAGCCGGAACTGCCGACTGAGATGCCCCGCCGACATGTGCACACCCCGCGCCAGCGCCTCGACGTCCAGCGGCCGCGCGTACTCCCGGTCGATCCGGTCACGGACCCGCCGCAACCGGGCAAGATCCTCAAGCCGCTGCCCCTGCTCACTCCGACTCCCCACCCACCGATCGTGCCACGCCGGCCCGCCCCCGAACCACCCACGACGCCCCTCCACCGGCGCCGCCCGGTCCGACCGACACCACTCGAACCGTCCGACGGCGGCCGCCCCGACGCCGAGCATGATCCGACGCCCCGAGCCGACCCGGCGGCCCTGACCGGTCCACCAGCCGCAGCCGGCCCGGCGCCCTGGCCGACCCGCCCGGCGCAACGGCCGGAGCCGGTCCGCCGACCCGAGCCGGCCGGACAGCCCAGACCGATCCAGCGGGCGCAGTCGAGGCAGAGGCCCTGACAACCCACCGACACCGACCGGCCCCGCCGATCGAGGCTGGTTCGACGGCCATGGCCGGTCCGGCCGACCGAGCCGCCCGGCACGCGTGACCGCCCCGAGGGCGACAGCCGACCCGTGGCCCTGGCCGACCCGCTCACCGCCGAGGCCGGTCCAGCGGACCCCGGCGGCTTTCGGCCTGTCCGGGGGTCGGCTTCGGCCGTACACTGACAAATCTTAAGTTCGTGGGGGAAGTTGAGCGGGGGAGGCCGGGCATGTCCGGTGACGGATTCGGGGCGTACAACCATGGATACGGCGTGCCGCCGATGCCGTCGGCGCCGCCGCCCGCGCCGGCCGACGGGGTGCGGGCCGTGGCGGTCGCGGTGCTCAATCTCAGCGGTCTGGGACTGGGCTACGCCCTGACCCGCAAGTGGGCGCTCACGGCGCTGTGCTGGGCGGCCACCGCCGTCCTGCTGTTCGTGGCGCTCCCGGCCGACCCGGACGGCGTGTCCAGGACCGCGCTCGTGGTGTACGGGGTGTTCCTCGCCGCGGCCGCCGCGCACGGCGCCGTGGTGGGGCTGCGCACCCGGCTGGCCTGGCCCCCGCAGGCGCCGCTCGCGCTGGTCCTGGGGCTCCTCCTGATCGCCGTACCGGCCGGTGCCGTCGTGCTGTACGACGACGCGCGCGACGAGGCCGTGGAGCAGATGCTGCTGGACCGGCTGGACGAGGCGGACACCCTGGTGGCGTCGGCCGGCAAGGGCACGTTCACCGCCGGCCGGTCCGACTACCGCGAGGCGCTGAAGATCTACGAGAACCTCAGCGACGACCACCCGGACTCCCGGGCCGCCGCGAAGGTGCCCGGCCGCCTCAGGGACTACTACGAGTCGGTGGGCGCCCCCTACGCCGAGGACAAGTACTGCGAGGCGATCGAGCCGCTGACGTATCTGCGGACGGTGCCCGGCACTCTCGACGACACGGACCTCGGCGATCTGGAGTCCTGGCCCGACGAGCGGCTGGCCACCTCGCTGTACGAGTGCGGGGCGGACGGGCTGACGACCGGGCAGTCGAGCTGGGCCGTGCAGTTCGGCGAGCTGCTCACCACGTTCCCCGAGTCGGACCAGACGACGAAGGTCGGGCCGGCCGTCACCGCCGCCGTCACGAAGACGCAGAGCGGCCTGCGGGGCAGCGAGCCCTGCGCGGCGGTCGAGCAGCTCACCTCCCTCGGCACCCGGATCGCCGATCTGCCCGCCCAGGGCACGACCGTCGCCGCCGGGCTCGACAAGGACGCCGACCGCGCGAAGAGCAGCGCCGACGCGGGCGCGTACACCTGCGGGGTGGACCAGTACAAGGACGGGGACTTCGCCGAGGCGCAGACGACCCTGACGAAGTACGCCTCGGAGCACAAGAGCGCCAAGAACGCGGCGCTCGCCAAGAAGATCGCGATAGCCGCGGAGATCGCGCAGACCGTGCCGGCGGCCGGCAAGAAGCTGCCGACCACCCGGACCGGCGGCAGCATCGAGGTCGTCGTCAAGAACGACAGCCCGGACCCGGTCACCGTCATGTACACCGGCCCGGTCACCGGCAGCTTCACCCTCAAGGGCTGCTCCGGCTGCAAGGCGTACTCCCTGAGCAGCACCCTGCTGTCCGGGTTCAAGCCGTGCAGCAGCGGCAAGAACTACCCGCAGCGCACCATCAGGCTGCCCGTCGGCACCACGTACTTCCTGCACAAGCCGCAGACCGGCAGCATCGCCACGCCCGCCTCGGACACCGCGAAGCTCCAGTCCGGCTACATCTACACGGAGTGCGCCTACACGACGAACAGCCTGAGCGGCCTCTGACGGCACCCGGCAACACCTGGCGACACCGGGCGCGCCCGGCGTGCAACCTTTCCGGCGGACCGAACGTCTCACCCGATACCCGACACACCCCCGTCACATCCGTCCAGGGGGGACGACATGGCACGAAGCAGAACCATCTGGGTCACCGCCGCTCTCATGACCGCCACGCTGGGCGCCGCCGTGGTGCCCGCCACGGCCGCTCCCGCCGCCGCGCCGCGCGCGGCCGCCGCCTGCCCGACCGGCTGGGGCAGCCTCCCGAAGACCGACTACACCGGCACCCTGGATTCCGTGACCAACGCGCGGACCGGCCGCCACGACTGCTACGACCGGTTCGTCGTCGACGTCCCGGGCGCGGCGGCCGCGGACATCGGCTACTTCGTCCAGTACGTGGACCGGTTCATCGCCGACCCGTCCGGCATCCCGATCCCCGTGACCGGCGGCGCCATCCTCGAAGTGCGGGTCAACGCGCCCGCGTACAACCCCGAGACCGGCGCCTCCACCTACCCGGGCCGGTTCGCACGGCCGCTGCCGGGCGTGAACGTCACCGGGTACAGCACCTTCCGGGACACCAAGTACGGCGGCAGCTTCGAGGGCCAGACGCAGTTCGGGCTCGGCGTGCGCGCCCGGCTGCCGTTCCGGGTGCTGCCACTGGACGGCCGTCTCGTGGTGGACGTCGCCCATAGCTGGACGGCGACTCGCTGACCGGTCCGGATCGTCTCGGCACGGCACCGGCTGTCACGCCCCCGCCTGCGACGGGGGCGTGACACGCCGTCGGATGGCCCATCCGGCTGGCCCGCACACCATCCGGTCATACCGTGCTACATATGAAGAAATGCCATATCGCGTACCTGGCGTGCACCGCCGCGCTCGTCGGAACGGCCGTCGGCGCCGCCCCACCGGTCCACCACCGCACGCTCCATGTGGTCCATCCGGGCGAGTCCGTGCAGAAGGCGGTGGACGCCGCGAAGCCGGGCGACACCGTTCTCCTCACCCCGGGCACCTACCGCGAGAGCGTCTCCCTGACCACGTCCGGGGTGACCCTGCGCGGTACCGGCCCCCGTACGGTCCTGCGGCCGGCCCCCGTGACCACCACCAAGAAGGCCGCGAACAGTTGCGCCGCGGCCGGCCACGGCATCTGCGTCACCGGCACCAAGGACCGCAAGGTCGAGCGCGTGACGATCGCCGGGCTGACCGTCTCCGGCTTCACCAAGCACGGTGTGTACGCCGTGGACACCGACCGGCTGACGGTGCGCCGGGTGACCGCCGAGAAGAACGGCGTGTGGGGCATCGCCACCGAAGCCTCCACGCGCGGCGTCTACCGGGACAACACCGCCCGTGACAACGGCGACGCGGGCCTGTTCCTGGCCAACACCGTCACCGCGGAGCAGGGCGCCACGGACACCCGCGGCACCGTCGTCGCCCGCAACCGGCTGGAGGGCAACCGGATCGGCGTCACCGTCCGCCGGCTGCGCAACCTCTCCGTCGACCGCAACCACTTCACCGGCAACTGCGCCGGTGTCTTCGTCGTCGGCGACGAGAACAAGCCCAAGGCCGGTCTGGTGACCGTGCGCGGCAACCGCATCGTCGACAACAACAAGTCCTGTCCCAAGACCGCCCGGCTGGACGCCCTCCAGGGCTCCGGGATCGTCCTGACCGGCGCCGAGGACAGTCTCGTGACCCGGAACGTGATCACCGGCAACGCCGGCGCCTCCCCGCTGTCCGGCGGCATCGTCCTGTTCAAGTCCATCGTGGGCGCCGCCAGCGAACGCAACCGGATCAGCGACAACGTGCTGCGCGACAACGCCCCGGCGGACCTCGTGAACGCGGACACCGGGCAGGGCAACACCTTCGAGCGCAACGACTGCCGGGCGTCCCGTCCCACCGGACTGTGCTGACCCCGCACATCCGACCCGCGTCCCGGTGAACCGCGAACGACGACAGCGCGACCGACGACAGTGAGCCGACGAAAGAAGGAAGGCGGCACATGACGACCGCACAGACTGCCCCGCCCCAGCCCCCGCCCGCGTCCCCGCCCCCGTCCATGCGCCTGCGGGAACTCGCGTTCGGGGCCGCGGCGGCCGCCGCCCTCCGCGCGGCCGCCCGGCTCGGCGTCGCCGACGCCCTCGGCGAGCGGCCCACGACCGTGGACGACCTCGCGGCCGCGGTGAAGACCGAACCCCGCCAGCTCCGCCGGCTGCTGCGGGCCCTGTCCTGCTACGGCGTCTTCGCCGAGCGGCCCGACGGCACGTTCGCGCACACCGATGTCTCCCGGCTGCTGCGCGAGGACGACCCGCACAGCCTGCGCGCCATCACCCTGTGGTGCACCGAGCCCTGGACCTGGGACGCCTGGCCCAAGCTGGACGAGGCGGTCCGCACCGGCCACAACGTCGTCCAGGACCTGTACGGCAAGGAGTTCTTCGTCTACCTCAACGAGGACGCCCCGGAGTCGGCGGACGTCTTCAACCGGGCCATGACGACGTCCAGCGTGCAGTCCGCGCGCGACGTCGCCGAGTTCCTCGACCTGTCGGGGGCCGCGTCGGTGGCCGACATCGGCGGCGGCCAGGGGCATGTGGTGGCGAGCCTGCTGGAGAAGTACCCGGCGATGCGCGGCACCCTGCTCGACCTGCCGCGCGTGGTGGAGAACGCCGACGCCCGGCTGCGCGAGGGCGGCGCGCTGGCCGGCCGGGTCGAGGTCGTGCCCGGCGACTGCCGCGCGGCGATCCCGGTCCAGGCCGATGTGTACATCATCAAGAACATCCTGGAGTGGGACGACGAGAGCACCGCGCGCACCCTGCGCAACGTGATCGCGGCGGGCGGCCCGGGCACCCGGGTCGTGGTCATCGAGAACCTCGTCGACGACACGCCGTCCATGCGGTTCAGCACCGCCATGGACCTGCTGCTGCTGCTCAACGTGGGCGGGGCGAAGCACACCACGGACAGCATGGTGTCCCGGCTGACGGAGGCGGGCCTGGTCATCGACGACATCCGCCCGGTCAACCCGTATCTGCACGCCTTCGACTGCCACGTGCCCGCCTGAGCGTCCGGGACGTGACACGCCGGTGGCCGGGACCGCGAGGACGCGGGCCCGGCCACCGTGGCGGTCGGCGGGATCAGCCCGCCGTCTCGCGCTCCCAGAGGTAGAAGCGCCGCGCCATCGCGTCCTTCGGGGACCGCCAGGTCGCGGGGTCGTAGGCGCTGACGAAGGGGGTCAGCCGGGTGCTGATGTCCTGGAACTGCGGGTGTCCCGACACCTTGGCGATGGCGGGTCCCGGGTCCTGCTCGGACTCGATGAGGTGCAGATACACGTCACCGAACTGGAAGAGGCTGCGCCGGCGGACACCGACCAGGTGCGGCAGCTCCCCCCGGTCGGACTCCTCGAAGATGCCGGCGATGTCCGGGGCGGCGCCGGGGGCCATCCGGGCGACGATCAGGGCTTGGTGCATGGGGTGTGTTCTCCGTCCGGTCTCGGTCGGTCGGGCTGCCCGGTTCAGTCGGTCAGGCCCGGTGCGGCGCCCTGTTCGGCGGCGGCCTTCTCGATGCGGTCCCGGATCAGGGCGAGCTGGACCTTGGAGTTGCGGTTGATGTTGTCGGTCATCCAGTCGTCGTCGACCGGCGCCTCGGGCTTCATCTCGAAGTCCTGGGTCCACTCCATCCGCGTGCCCTCGCGCACCTTCTCGTAGCGCCAGCGGATGTTCATGTACGCGAAGGGGCCGGTCTCGACCCGGCGGGCCTTGACCGTGCGCGCGTCCCGGTCCGTCTCCCGCTCCGAGACCCAGCTCCACACGGTGCCGTTCTCGTCCGGGTGCATGGTGAGCCGGAACGTGGTCTTGTTCCCCTCGACCGAGAGGATCTCGGCGGAGGCGTACTCGCTGAACAACTGCGGCCAGTTGGCCACGTCGTTGGTCATGTCCCAGACCAGCTCCAGCGGTGCGGCGATGGTGATCTCGTTCTGGGTGTGTCCGGCCATGTCACGCTCCTGTCATGAGGGCACTGTTGACGAGGTCGAGGAACTGCCGGGGCGTCTTGCTGCGCTCCGCGTCCGGCGGCATCGGGGTGCCGTACCGGTTCTCCAGTTCGCCGACGATGCCGAGCAGTCCGAGCGAGTCGACGCCCAGGGCGTCGAAGCCGGTGTCGGACTGCTGCCGGAGTTCGGCCGGCGGGACGGTGACGCCGGCGGACTTCTTCATGAGTTCGGCCAGCTCTTCGACCGTGATGCGCTCACTCATTGGGTGTCTCTCCTTCTGTCTTCCTCGTACGGTTCACTCGGCGCCGTGCCGCAGCACGAGCGCCGCGTTCGACCCCATCAGGCCGCGGCTGAGGATCAGCGCGGTGCGTGCCTCGGCGGGCCGGGCCCGGCCGGTCACGAGATCGAGGTCGTGGCAGATGTCGAAGACGTTCGGGGTGGGGGGCACGACCCCGTCCTCCATGGCGAGCACCGCGGCCGCGGTGTCCAGGACGGGTGCGGCGCCGTAGCCGCGGCCGATGCCGGTCTTGGGGGCGGTGACCGGCACCCGCCGGCCGTGCGCGCCGAGGACGTCGGTGATGGCCAGCGCCTCGGCCCGGTCCGCCGCGGGTACGCCGAGGGCGTCCGCGAAGACCACGTCGATCTCCTCGGGGGCGCAGTCCGCCTCGGCCAGGGCGCCGCGGATCGCCTGGGCGAGTCCTTCCCTGGACTCCTCCCAGCGGGAGGCGCCGGTGAAGGTCGCCGCGTGCCCGGCGAGGAACGCCCGGACGGGCGCGCCCCGTTCGCGTGCCGTGTCCTCGCCCTCGACGACGAGCATGGCGCCGCCCTCGGCGGGCACGAACCCGCAGGCCGCGCCGGTGAAGGGCCGGTAGGCGCGGGTCGGGTCCTCGACGGTGCTCAGCTCGTCGTACCCGAGCTGGCAGACCACCGAGTAGGGGGCGAGCGGCGCCTCGGTGGAGCCGGCGACGATCACCTCGGTGCCGCGCCGTACCGCGCGGGCGGCGTGGGCGAGGGCGTCCAGACCGCCGGCCTCGTCGGCGGCGACCACCCCGCAGGGGCCCTTGAGGCCCCGCCGGATGGAGATCTGGCCGGTGCTGGCGGCGTAGAACCAGGCGATGGACTGGTAGGGGCCGACGAACCGGCTGCCCTTGCCCCACAGTTGCTGGAGCTCCCGCTGGCCGAACTCGCCGCCGCCGGAGCCGGCCGCGGTGATCACGCCGACCGAGAAGGGCGCCGCGTCGACCTCGGGGCGGCCGAACCGGGCGTCCTCCATCGCGAAGTCGGCGGCGGCCATCGCGAAGTGGGTGAACCGGTCGGTCTGGACGAGGTAGCGCTCCTCGACCGCGGCCGTCGGGTCGAAGTCGCGGACCTCGCCCGCCACCCGCAGCGGCAGGTCCTCGCAGCCCTCGCGGGTGACCCGGTCGAGGACGCTGATGCCTTCCTTGGTGGACTTCCAGAACGTCTCGGTGCTGGCGCCGTTGGGCGCGATCACCCCGATGCCGGTGACGGCCGCACGCCGTCCTCGTGGTGCGCTCATCGTGTTCTCTCCCTGGGCCGGTTCAGGACCACCGCGGACTGGAAGCCGCCGAACCCGCTGCCCACGGAGAGCACGCTGTTCAGGGCGCGCTCACGGGCGACCTTGGGCACGTAGTCCAGGTCGCATTCGGGGTCCGGGGTCTCGTAGTTCGCGGTGGGCGGTACGACCTGGTGGTCCAGGGCGAGCACGCAGGCGACGAGTTCGATCGCGCCGATCGCGCCGAGGGAGTGCCCCACCATGGACTTGATGGAGCTCATGGGGGTGGCGTAGGCGTGCTCGCCCAGGGTCCGTTTGACCGCGGCGGTCTCGTGGCGGTCGTTCTGCTTGGTGCCCGAGCCGTGCGCGTTGACGTAGTCGATCGCCGTCGGGTCGAGCCGGGCGTGGTCGAGGGCGTCCTCGATGGCCCGGGCCATCTCCAGTCCGTCGCTGGTCAGCCCGGTCATGTGGTAGGCGTTGCCGAAGGTGGCGTAGCCGCCCAGTTCGCAGTAGACACGGGCGCCGCGGGCCCGGGCGTGCTCCAGCTCCTCCAGGACGAGGACCGCGCCGCCCTCCCCCATCACGAACCCGTCGCGGTCGGCGTCGAAGGGACGCGAGGCGTGGGCGGGGTCGTCGTTGTTCGGGGAGGTGGCCTTGATGGCGTCGAAGCAGGCCATGGTGATCGGGGAGATCGGGGAGTCGGAGGCGCCGGCTATGCAGATGTCGGCGCGGCCCTCCTCGACGGTGTGGAAGGCGTATCCGACGGCGTCCAGCCCCGAGGTGCAGCCGGTGGAGACGGTCTGCACCGGGCCGCCCGCGCCGAAGTGCTCGGCGACGGTCGAGGCGAGGGTGCTGGGCGCGAACGCGCGGTGCAGATGCGGTTCGGCGCGTCGTTCGTCGACGTCCCAGCGGGTGCCGCCATGGCTGACCAGCACGTAGTCGTGCTCCAGCCGGGTGGTGCCGCCGACCGCGGTGCCCAGGGAGACCCCGATGCGCCAGGGGTTCTCCCGGGCCAGATCGAGACCGGCGTCCTGGACCGCCTCGGCGCCGGCGACCAGGGCGAACTGGATGTAGCGGTCGTTGCGGGCGCTCTGTTCGGCGTCCAGGCCATGGGCCGCCGGGTCGAAGTCGCACTCGGCGGCGATCCGCGAGCGCAGTCCGGCCGGGTCGAAGAAGGTGATGCCGCGGGTCGCCGTGCGTCCGGAGGCCAGCAGGTCCCAGAACGCCGGCCCGCCTATGCCGCCGGGGGCGACGATGCCTATGCCGGTGACCGCCACCCGCCGCCTGGTCATGAGCGGACCTGACGTCGGGCGGCGGCGCCGACTCCCTCGCCGGCGCCGACCGGCTCGGCCGGGGCGGGGGTCTCCTCGGTGTCGACATGGCCGAGCGGCGGGCTGGGGGCCAGCGGGCCGAGGTGGAAGACCATCCGGGCCTCCACCTTGCCGACGTTGCGGAAGCGGTGGCGCATGTTGACGGGGATCATCAGCCCCTGCTCGGGCTGGAGCGCGTACGGCTCGCCGTCGAGGTCCACCTCGAGGTGTCCGCACGTCACGTACACGAACTCCTCGGAGTACGGGTGGTAGTGCTCCGCGATGCGGTCGCCGGGCTGGATCAGGGCCACGCCCATGAATCCGCTGGTGGAGCCGACCGTGGCCGGGGTGAGCAGGGCGCGCAGATCGCCGCCGCGCCGGGTGTTGGGCTCGGCCTCGCTGAGATCCACGACTCTGGGACGGGGTGTGATCACGACGTTCCTCCGATCAGGTACTGCGTCGGCGTGCGGGCGGGGCCGCCCGGCCCCGGATGAGGACGCATCAGGCGTCGGGCGAGCGGCGGTCGGTGACGAGGGCCATCCGGACCGGTCCGCGCGACTGCGCCGGGGCGCCGCCCGCGGCGGGGTCCAGGAACTCGGCGAGTTCGGCCGCCCGGGCGGGGTCGGCGAGGCCGAGGGTGAGCGCGGGGTCGGCGGCGTCCGGTCCGCCCCGCACGTCGATCAGCCGGACCACGACGTCGTCGCGCTGGAAGATCGTGCTGCGCAGCACCGGGCTTGCCGGGTCGTCGGCGGCGGCCTCGTCCTGGGCGGCCAGCAGTTCGGCGAGCCGCATGCCCTGGCCGGGGCGGGCCGGGTAGTACAGCGCGTGCCGCTCGGCGGCCGGGTCCTCGCGCTCGGCCGTCACATGGTGGACGGCGGGCAGGGCCGCGCGGGTGAAGAAGACCCGGGCGGACTCGGGGTCGTCGAGGTCCCGGTCCTGCTCCAGATAGGGGTTGATGGCCTCCTCGACGGCGCGCACCTCGGGCTGGCGGGCCACGTGGCGCAGTGCGGCGAGCAGGTCGCCGCGCACCTCGATGGCGCGCACCACCCGGTTGCCGTGCATGAAGAGCGAGGTTCGGACGAGGCGGGTGGTGTCGTCGACCTTCGGGTCGGGCGAGGCGTAGTCGGCGAGGATCTCGGCGACCTTCTTCTCGCTGCCCGGCTTGACGGTGAAGGTGAGCGCGTGGCGGATGACGCCGTCACCCATCCGGGGGGCGCTCTGGAGCCGGCGGCCGCCCTTCTTGGCGTTCTCGGCGGGGCCGCCGGTCTCGCGGACGACGTGGAAGCGCAGCGAGCGGGTGTCGCGGACGCAGTTGTGCAGCGGCCGCACCATCTGGACGTGTTCCTCGCTGTTGACCCAGGCGAGGAACGGCGGGGCGCTCTCCCACTCGCTGGTGATCAGCCACTGGGAGGGGTTCTCGATGGACTGGCAGAGCTGGTCGCTGACGTGTCCGGGAACGGACGCGACCTGGTTGCACAGTTGTTCGTACGCCTCCAGGAACTCCTGCTGGGCGCCGTCGTAGACGTCCACCAGCAGGACGACCCGGAGCCGGGAGCCGTCGAAGACGGACTGGGACACCCTCTGCGACGCCTGGCGCGCCGTCGGACCTGAGAGACGTTCGGACGTGGTGGTCATCCTGCGCACAACTCCTTCGCGGGGGCGGAAGCCGACGCCGGCCGCGTGATGCGACGTCAGCTTCCTCGATCGTGTGCCCGTCCCCGCGACCGCGCGACTCGTGTGCACTGCGCGGGTGACCCCCGGGCCCCCGGACCCTCGGACTCCCAGACCCTCAGACCAGGTGGGCGAAGACGACGAGGTTCTCGGTGTAGTCCTTGGCGGTGCGGTCGTAGGCGCCCGCGCAGGTGATGAGCCGTACCTGGGCGTCGTCGGTGTCGGCGTAGACCAGACGGTCGGGGAAGTCGTCCTTGGCGAAGGTCTCGACGTCGTCGACGAGGAAGACCGCCTTGCTGCCGTCCGCGCGGCGGACGTGGAAGCGGTCGCCCCGCTTCAGCGCGGAGAGGTTGGCGAAGACGGCGGCCGAGGTCTTGGTGTCGACGTGCCCGGCGATGATCGCGGTGCCCGGCTCACCGGGCGAGACGCCCTTGGCGAGCCAGCCGACGAGGTTGGTGTCGGCCGCCGGGGGTGCCTCCAGCCGGCCGGTGGGGTCGATCGCGAGGTCGACGAACGGGGCGTCGACGGAGATCTTGGGGACGATCAGTCGCACCGGGCGCGAGCGCGGCAGGTGTTTCCCGGCGGGTGACCCGGCGGCGGGCTGTCCGGGGCGCGGCTGCGAGGGCGCGGACCGCGGGGGCTGTCCGGCGGACTCCGAGGTGACGGGGGCCGACGCGGTGGCCGCGGGGGCGAGCGGGGGGCGGGAGCTGTCGGACGCCGGGTCCTCGCCGCGGCCGGTCAGGCTGACCGCCAGGACCAGGGCGGCCGCGGCGCACATCATCAGCACGCCGGTGCGGGACGACCGCGGCTCGTCCGGTCCGGGCCGGTCGTCGCCGGAGGGCGGAGCGTGCGGCGGAGTGGGGGTGGGGGAAGGGGCCGCCATCGGAAGGACCACCTCATTCGGGCACGGCAGCGGGCGGAGGAAGCGGGGGCGGGGCACGGGCCGGGGCCGTCGTGGAGACAGGGCCCCGGAAACGGGCCGGGCCGCCACACGGGTGCACGCGTGGCGGCCTCGGCTGCGCTATCGCGGCTATCGCGGCCGCCATGGTCAGATCACGCTTCCGGCGGTCTTCTTGCGGCGGGCCGCGTACAGGCCGGCTGCGGCGACACCGAGGACGGCCAGGCCGCCGGTCGTCACCGACGGAGTGGCGAGACCGCCGCCGCCGGTGTGGACGCCACCGCTGGGCTTCTCCCAGTCACCCTTGGACTTGCCCGCGTCCTCGGGGTGCTTGGCGAGGTAGCCCGACTCCTCCTTGGTGCTGCTGCCGGAGTCCTTCTCCTTGTAGGTCTCCGGGTCGTACTTCGGGTCCTTGGCGGTGGCCCAGTCGCCCTCGTTGACGGCGGTCAGCGCGCCGCCGCCGGTGTGGACGCCACCGCTGGGCTTGCCGCCCCAGTCGCCCTTGGACTTGCCGGCGTCCTCGGGGTGCTTGGCCAGGTAGCCGGACTCCTCCTTGGTGGTGGACTCCTCCTTCGTGCTGGAGCTGGAGCTGGAGTCGCCCTTCTCCCAGTCGCTGCCGGCCGCGAAGGCGCCGGGCGCCCCGAGTCCGATGACGGCCGTGGCCGCCGCGGTGGCCAGGATCACGCGAGCAGAACGCATCTGATGGTCCTTCCGTCCTGGACCGGGAAGCTGGCGCTTCGTCAGCTTTCGAGACCCGGCCCCGACGTGATCCACCGTCAGGCAGGGCGCGCGAGCCCACCACTCGGGAGGATCACACGGGTGAACGGGCGGGGCGTCCGGCTGAACGCGGCCGCCCCCGGCCCTGGTGGGGCCGGGGGCGGCGGGGATCTGACGGCACGTCGGTTCAGCCCAGGGAGAGCACCTTCATCAGGACCTGACGCAGGGTCGACACGGCGTCCGGGTCGGCGTCGGTGGCGCGCCAGGCGACGAATCCGTCGGGCCGCACCAGGACGGCGCCGCCGGGCGCGATCCCGTGCCGCCGGGCCCAGTCCTCGCCGTCCTCCGGTACGAGGTCGGCGCCGGGGTCGGTGTCGGTGCCCAGCCGGAAGGAGCGCAGCGGGATCAGCAGCTCGTCGGAGAGCCGGGCGGCGGCCTGGTGCCACTTCCCCGTTCCCGCGGCGGCGCTGAGGAGGACCGGCTGACGCTCGTACAGGTCGAGGGTGGAGATCCGCTCGCCCTGGCGCCGTACCCACAAGTGCGGTGCCCTGCTGCCCGGTTCACCGCTCAGGTCGAGCTGTTCGGGGACGACCGGGGCGCCGGCGGGGACCCCGGCGACGGCGCCGCGCGGGTAGCGGTAGCCGAGCGCCACGTCGAGGATGCCGCTCTGCCGGCCGCCGCCCGCGCCGGGCGGCGGGGCGAAGCCGGGGTGGCTGTGTTCGGCCGACCGGGCGGCGGCGCGGGCGCTGGTGGCCTCGGCGACCGGGCGGCGCTCGGCGTCGTAGCTGTCCAGCAGCCCCTCCCCCGCCCAGCCGTCCAGGACGGCGGCGAGCTTCCAGGCGAGGTTGTGGGCGTCCTGGATGCCGGTGTTGGAGCCGAAGGCGCCGGTGGGCGACATCTCGTGGGCGGAGTCGCCGGCCAGCAGGACCCGGCCGCAGCGGTAGCCGCGGGCGACGCGCTGGGCGGCGTGCCAGGGGGCGCGGCCGGTGATCTCCACGTCGAGGTCGGCGACGCCGACCGCGCGCCGGATGTGCTCGGCGCACCGCTCGTCGGTGAACTCCTCCAGCGTCTCGCCCTGTTCGGGGTGCCAGGGGGCGTGGAAGACCCACTGCTCGCGGTTGTCCACGGGCAGCAGCGCGCCGTCGGCGTCCGGATGCGTCAGGTAGCAGACGATGAACCGGCGGTCGCCGACCACGTCGGCCAGCCGGCGGGAGCGGAAGGTGACGCTCACGTTGTGGAAGAGGTCGCCCGGCCCGCTCTGGCCGATGCCGAGCTGTTCGCGCACGGGGCTGCGGGGGCCGTCGGCGGCGACCAGGTACTCGGCGTGGATGGTGGTGTGCTCGCCCGTCTCCCGGCTCTTGACGACGGCGGTGACCCCGTCGTGGCCGGCGTCGAAGGACATCATCTCGGTGGAGTAGCGCAGATCGCCGCCGAGCCTGCGGGCATGGTCGAGGAGCACGGGTTCCAGGTCGTTCTGGCTGCACAGGCACCAGGAGGTGGGACTGAACCGGGCCAGTCCGCCGCCGGGATCGATGTTGCGGAACAGCCATTCGCCCGCCTCGCCGACCAGGGTGGGCGTCTGGAGGATGCCGTGGTTGTCGGCGAGGGTCGCGGCGGCCGCCTGGATGTCGTGCTCGACGCCGGCCACCCGGAAGAGTTCCATCGTGCGGACGTTGTTGCCGCGGCCGCGCGGGTGGATGGAGGTGCCGGAATGGCGCTCCACCAGGACGTGCCGCACGCCGAGCCGGCTCAGGAACAACGAGGTCGACAGTCCGACCAGGGAGCCGCCGACGACGAGGACCGGGACTCTGAGGGTGTGGTCGTCGGCTTGATCGGCTCGTTCGTTCATCTCTCACGCCTCCAGCAAGGTTTTTTCGCCGTTTCGGCCGGTACTGACCGAGATTCCTCATCCTTGCCCCGTGATGCTGACGGCGGCTCAGGCTTTCACCCGGCTGGGCATGCGGAAGGGCGGCCGGGCGTGCGGGAGACTGGGGTGGACGGCAGGCACCGACACAGGAGGACGCACGGCGTGATCATCTTCGGCACCAAGGGATATCTGTACCAGCTCGCGATACTGACGCTGGTGTGCGGCGGCTGCGGCAACCCGGCCGCGCACACCCTGCGCAAGCGGGTCACGAAGTTCACCCTGTTCTTCGTGCCGCTGTTCCCGTTCTCCACGAAGTACGCCACCCAGTGCACCTTCTGCGGCACCGAGCAGCGGCTGACGAAGGAGCAGGCCGACCAGCTCCTGGCGCAGGCCGCGGGCGGCGCACCGGCGTACGGGCAGCCGCAGCAGCAGCCGTACCAGCACTGACGCGTCCCCCTCCGGCCCCGGCCGTGCTCAGCCGGTGAGTCCGGCGGCGGCGCATGCCTCCCGCAGGCGCGGGACGCAGATGCGGGACAGCGGGTAGACACCGCCGTCGACGAGGACGGGCCCGATGTCGGCGACGGTGATCGCGGTCGGGCTGAGCAGGACGGCGGGGATGTCGCGGGTGGTGGGGCTGTCGATGGTGGTGGGGGTGCCGCCGGGGTCCTCGCCGCGGCCCAGCGCGACGGCCATGGCGACGGCCGAGGCCGCCTCGTCGCGGAACGCCTTGTAGACGGTCATGTACTGCTCGCCCTTGACGATGCGCCGTACGGCGTCCAGATCGGCGTCCTGCCCGGTGACGGGCGGCATCCTGCGGACGCCGGCGCTCTTGAGGGCGGAGATCACCCCGGCGGCGATCGCGTCGTTGGCCGCGTAGACGGCGTCGATCCCCTCGGGGCCCAGCGCGGCGAGGGCGGCGACCATGTTGGTGTGCGCCTCCTGGGTGTTCCAGCCGGGGGTGTCGTAGGAGCGGGCGATGTCGACCCGGCCGCGCAGGACGGACAGCGCGCCCTCCCGGTACCAGGCGGCGTTGGGGCTGGTCGGGTCGCCGTTCATCATGACGACGGTCGCGCCCGGGGCCTTGTCGCCGAGGGCGGTCAGCAGGGCCTGGCCCTGGAGCCGGCCGACCTGGGCGCCGTCGAAGCCGATGTATCCGGCGATCGGGCCCTCGGCGAGCCGGTCGTAGGCGACCACGGGGACGCCCGCCCGGTGGGCCTCGTAGATCGAGGAGCGCAGGGCCTTGGTGTCGGCGGCGTCCACGATCAGCACCCGGGCCCCCTTGGTGATCATGGAGATCATCTGCTGGCGCTGGCGGGCCGCGTCGTTCTCGGCGTTGGCGTAGGTCAGGGTGCACGCGGGGCAGCGGGCCTTGAGCTGCTCCTCGATCAGCGGCTTGTCGGCGTTCTCCCAGCGGGGCAGGGAGCGGCTCGGCAGCAGCAGGCCGACGGTGAAGCCCCGTTCGCTGCGCGCGCCGCCGTCGCCGCAGGAGGCCAGGCAGACGGTCAGGACGGCCGCGAGGAACAGGGCGACCAGATGCCGGGTGCGGGTCCCGGTGCTCATGGCGGGCCGCCTCCCTCGCGCCCCAGGGCCGTGCCGGCCAGGTCGGCCGTGACGTCCGGGGCGTGGCCCGGCACGGTGATCTCGCTCCACACCTGCTTGCCGCCGGCCACCGGCACCGTGCCGAAGGAGTCCGACATCGCCTCCACCAGCAGCAGGCCCCGGCCGCCGGTCGACTCCCAGTCCACGCTCACGGGCTTGGCGGGGGCGCGCGGCGAGGCGTCGCTGACCGCGACCCGCACCCGGTCGCCGCGCAGGGTCAGATCGACCTGGACCGGCCCCTGGGTGTGCACCAGGGCGTTGGTGACGAGTTCGGAGACGACCAGCAGCGCGGCGTCGGTCACCTCCTCGACCTTCCAGCGGCGCAGGGTGCGCGCGGTGAAGCGGCGGGCGTGCATCACGGCGTCGGGCAGCCGCCACACCATCCAGCCGGCCCGGATCGGCTTGATCCGCATGCCGTCGTAGCGCATGAGCAGCAGCGCCACGTCGTCCTCGCGGCGGCCGCCGTCGCCGAGCAGTTCGTCGGCCATCCGGCCCAGATGGGCGGGGTCGGCCGCGGCGAGCGCGGCGCCGGTGCGCCGCATGCCCTCGTCGACGGGCAGGTCGGACGCCTCGACCAGGCCGTCGGTGACCAGCGCGAGGACCGTGCCGGGGGTCAGGGCGACGGCGGTCATCGGGAAGTCGGCCTCGGCGACGATGCCGAGCGGCGGGCCGCCCGCGACCTCCACCTCCTCGACGGAGCCGTCGGGGCCGCGCAGCAGCGGCGCGAGATGGCCGGCGCGCACGAAGAGGGTGTTGCCCTCCTCCATGTCCAGTTCGGCGTAGCAGCAGGTGGCGAAGAGGTCGGTCTCCATGCTGACGAGGAGCCGGTTGGCGTGCGAGACGACGACGTCGGGCGGATGGCCCTCCATGGCGTAGGCGCGGACGGCGGTGCGCATCTGACCCATGATCGTGGCGGCGGCGGCGCTGTGTCCCTGCACGTCCCCGATGACGAGGGCGACGCGTTCCTCCGAGAGGGCGATGACGTCGTACCAGTCGCCGCCGACCTGGAGGCCGCGGCGGGCGGGCAGATAGCGGGCGACGGCGGTGCCGCCGGGCAGTTCGGGCAGCCGCCGGGGCAGCAGGCTGCGCTGGAGCATGGTGGCGAGTTCCTGCTCGGCGTCGTACGCGTGGGCGCGCTGGAGCGCCTGCCCGACCAGGGCGGCGGTGGCGGTGAGCAGGGAGCGTTCCTCGGGGGCGAACGCGTGCGGTTCGTCCCAGCCGACCAGGCAGATGCCGGTGATCCGGCCCTTGGCGGGCAGCGGCAGGACGGCGAGGCCGCCGGGGCCGATGCCGGCGAGGCCGGGTTCGAGTTCGGTGCCGGCCGGCCACAGGTCCACCCGGCCGTCGCGCAGGGCCTCCTGGAGGGTGGGCAGAAGGCGGACCGGGGCGTCGGGCCATTCGGTGCGCCATTCGGCCCGCCAGACGGCCGGCCAGGCGGCGGGCTGCGGCGGATCGAGGACGGCGACCATCATCCGGTCGTCCTGAAGACCCGCGAGCGCCACCCGGGCGGCGCCGAGCGGATCGCGCAGGGCGGCGACGACCACCCGGCCGACCTCCTGGACGGTCGTGGCGTCGTCCAGGGCGGCGGTCAGCCACTGGATCCGGGCGACGTCGTCGGCGCCCCGGCGCAGCACCGGGGTCGCCGTGATCACGCCGACGACGCGCTCGCCCAGGCCGTCGGCGGCCGGTTCGGAGCGGCAGCTCAGGCTCAGCCAGCGCATCTCGCCGGTCGGGCCGCGCACCCGGAACTCCAGCTCGCGGCGGCCGGAGGTGTCGGCGGCGGGCTCCAGGACCGACATCAGGGCGTGCATGTCCTCGGGGAGGGCGTGGGCGAGCAGGGTGTCGGCCTTGCCGTCGAAGTCGTCGGGGGTGATGCCGACCAGGTCGAGCAGGGTGTCGTCGGCCTCGGTGACTCCGGTGTCGGGGGTCAGGACGAAGGAGCCGACGCGCAGGCTGCGCAGGGCGGGGCCGAGCAGCCCGGCGGGGGCGGCCGGGGTGCCGTGCCGCAGCAGGAAGGCGACCGCGGCGGCGTAGCGCTCCAGGAAGCGGCGCTGTTCGGCCTGGAAGCCGTCGGCGAGGTCGCCGGTGACCACCAGGCAGCCCAGCCGGCGGCCCTCGGTGTCGAGCGGCAGCGCGCCCAGGGCGCCCCCGGTGTTCCGCCACAGCGGCCGGTCGGCCCGGAACGCCTGGGCCGCGGGCTCGTCACCCGAGACGGCGAGCCGGTCGGAGAGCCAGGGGCGGCCGTCGGGCGGGAAGCCGACGCTGTCCACGAGCCGCAGCTCGGTGTGCGCGGCGTCCGGGACGTAGACCGCTGCCCGGGTCACTCCGACGAAGGTCAGGGCCCGATCGAGGCAAGTCCGCACCGTACCTCCCGTCCCCGCCGCAGCCTCCGACAGGTTGAGATCGGGGCAACCAGCCACCAGAATCGCATATAAGAATCAACCGGACATATCGCTGAGTATCCACCCTATTGTCGTCTACGACTGGGATCACATGAAGGGCTCCCTACGGGACACGGCCGTGGCCGTGATCACGGTCGCCACGGCCGTCGCCCTGGCGGCCTGCGGTTCCGGCGGCGGTGGCAGCGACCCCGACAACGGGGGCCGGCCGCGGATCGGGATCCTGCTGCCGGACGCCATCACGGCCCGCTGGGAGCACCAGGACCGGCCGCTGCTCACCAGCAGGATCGAGGAGGAGTGCCCCACCTGTGTGGTGGAGTACGCCAACGCGAAGGGCGAGGTGGCGCTCCAGCAGGGCCAGATGGACTCCATGATCACCAAGGGGGTCGACGCGATCCTGCTGGCGCCCGTGGACGCCCGCTCCCTCGGCCCGTCGGTCCGCGAGGCCCGGGACGCCGGCATCCCCGTCATCTCCTACGACCGGCTCTCCGAGGGGCCGATCTCCGGATACGTCTCCTTCGACGGCCGCGAGGTCGGCAGACTCCAGGGCCGGGCCCTGCTGACGGCGATGGGCGACGCGGTGCCCGGCGCGCAGATCGTGATGATGAACGGCGATCCGAGCGACCCCAACGCGGTGGCCTTCAAGGAGGGCGCGCTGTCCGTGCTCGACGGGAAGGTACGGATCGGCAAGGCGTACGACACCCTCCAGTGGCGGGCCGAGGTCGCCAACATGAACATGTCCGCCGCGATCGCCGCCCTCGGCCCCGAGGCCATCGACGGGGTGTACGCGGCCAACGACGCCCTGGCCGCCGGGAGCATCACCTCCCTGAAGGCGAACAAGGTCGAGCCGCTGCCCCCGGTCACCGGACAGGACGCCGAACTGGGCGCCGTACGGCGGATCGTCGCGGGCGAGCAGTACATGACCGTCCTGAAGCCCTTCGAGCCGGAGGCCGCCGCCGCGGCCACGATGGCGGTGGCGGCGGCCCGCGGGGAGGACCTGGACGACAAGGCCACGGACGAGGTGCGGCCGCGCGGCGGGGAGCCCGTCCCGGCCGTGCTGCTCACCCCGGTGTCCGTGACCGTGGACACCATCGCGGACACCGTCGTCAAGGACGGTGTGTACACCGTGGCGCAGATCTGCACCCCCCAGCTCGAGGCCGACTGCGTCCGGGCCGGGCTGATCTGACGGTTCCGGCCGGTCCGGACCCTAGGTAAGGAGAGTGGTCGCCGTGCCGGAGCCGCCCCTGCTGGCGCTGCGTGGCGTGTGCAAACGCTACGGCGTCGTCGAGGTCCTCACCGACATCGAGCTGGAGATCCACTCCGGGCAGGTCGTCGCTCTCCTCGGGGACAACGGGGCCGGCAAGTCCACCCTGATCAAGGTGATCTCCGGGGTGACGCCCGCCGAGAAGGGCGTCATCGAGTGGCAGGGCCGGGCGGTGCAGATCCGGCGCCCGCACGACGCCCGGGACCTCGGCATCGCCACCGTCTTCCAGGACCTCGCGCTGTGCGGCAACCTCGACGTCGTCGGCAATCTGTTCCTCGGCCGCGAGATCCGCCGGTACGGCTTCCTGGACGAGATGGAGATGGAACGGCGCACCCGGGAACTCCTGGAGCGCCTCACCCGGCACGTCCCCGACCTGCGCGGCCCGGTCGCCGCGCTCTCCAGCGGCCAGCGGCAGACGGTCGCCATCGCCCGCTCACTGCTCGGCGAGCCCCGGGTGCTGCTGCTCGACGAGCCGACCGCGGCACTGGGCTTCGAGCAGACCGCCGAGATCCTCGACATCGTCGACCGGCTCCGCGACCGCGGCATGGGCGTCCTGCTGATCAGCCACAACATGGGCGACGTCAAGGCGCTCGCGGACCGCGCGGCGGTGCTGCGGCTCGGCCGCAACAACGGCTTCTTCGATGTGAACACCGCGTCCCAGGAACAGATCATCTCCTCCGTCACCGGCGCCACGGAGAACGTGCCGCGCCGGCCCGCCACCCGGGAGTCGACGTGGTGAAGGACATGCGCCAGGCGGACCGGACCCCGGCGGCCGGCGCCCCCGCCCCGGGCGGCGAGTCCGGCACCGCCGCCCCGCGGGCCGGCGGCCGGGCGGCCCTGGCCCGCGCCGCGCGCGCCGGGGGCACCGCCGTACAGCGCAAGGTACGGGCCGGGGAACTCGGCTCGCTGCCCGTCGTCCTGGTGCTCGCGGTCGTCTGGATCACCTTCCAGTCCCTCAACGCGAACTTCCTCTCGCCGCGCAACCTGTCCAACCTCAGCGTGGACATCGTCGGCACCGGGATGATCGCCGTCGGGATCGTCTTCGTGCTGCTGCTCGGCGAACTCGACCTGTCCGTCGGCGCGATCAGCGGCCTGGCCGCGGCCGTCTTCGCCGTGCTCAACGTCGACAACGGCATGCCCGAATGGCTGGCGCTGATCGTCGCGGTGCTCGCCGGCACCGCGACCGGCACCGTGCAGGGCTACTCCATCGCCAGGACCCGCGTGCCCGCCTTCGTGGTGACCCTCGCCGGGCTGCTCACCTGGAACGGGTGCATGCTCGCCATCCTCGGCAGCACCGGCACCGTCAACCTCGACGAGAACGGACTGGTCTCCCAGCTCACCAGCTACTACTTCCCCGACGCCGTCGGCTACGGGCTGGCCGCCCTCGCCGCGGGATCGGTGTTCGTCGTGACCGACCTGGACCGACGGCGGCGCAGGGCCGCCGGCATGCCGCACCGCTCACTGACGTACATCCTGGTGCGCGCGGGCGGCATCGCCGTCCTGGCGTTCGGCATCGCCTTCCTGCTCAACCGCTTCCAGGGGCTCCCGCTCGCCCTGCTGATCTTCCTGGCGCTGGTGGCCGGCCTCGACGTCGTGCTGCGCCGGACGCACTACGGACGCCAGGTGTACGCGCTCGGCGGCAGCAAGGAGGCGGCGCGGCGGGCCAGTCTCAACGTGGTCTGGGTGCAGACGGCGGTGTTCGCGGTGTCGGGCACCATGGCCGCGATCGGCGGACTGTTCCTCGCCTCCCGCATCACGTCGGTCAGCCAGACGTCGGGCACCGGGGTGCTGCTGATCAACGCGATCGCGGCGGCCGTGATCGGCGGGACGAGTCTGTTCGGGGGGCGCGGGACGACCTGGTCGGCGGTGCTCGGCATCCTGGTCATCCAGTCGATCGCCTCCGGCATGGCGATCACGGACACGCCCCCGGCCGCGCAGTTCGTGATCACGGGCGGGGTGCTGTTCGCCGCGGTGATGATCGACGCGGTGTCCCGCCGCAGCCAGGAGGCGCACGGGCGGGCCTGAGGGGCGGCCCTGTGCCGCCGTCCCGACCTGTCCTCCCAACCTTGGCCTTCGAGGGGGCGTGATGTGCTGGAGCGCGACGGCCGATCTGGTGGCCGGGGCCGGCATCTCGGCCGTCGGGGTGGCCTGTGTGGCGCGGGTGCGCGACCCCCGGACACTGCCGCTGGCCGCGCTGCCGCTGCTGCTCGGCGCCCATCAGATCGTCGAGGCCGTCGTCTGGCACGGCGGCGGCGGAGGCGGGCCCGCCACCCTCGCCTGGGCGGCGATCGCGCTGCCGCTGCTCGCGGTGTGGGTGCCGGTCGGGGTGTGGTGCGCCGCCCCGCCGGACGCCAGGACCCGGCTGCTGCTGCCGCTCACCGTCGGAGCCGGGACGGCCGCGGTGCTGGCGTACCGGCTCGCGACCGGACCGGTGACGGCCGAGATCCGCGGCCGCACGGTCGGCTACGCCGTCGACGTGCCCTGCCCGGCGGTGCTCGTCGCGGGCTATCTGCTGGCCACCGTGGGCGCCCTGCTGCTCTCCGGCGACCGGCGGCTGACGCTCCTCGGGGTGCTGGCCGGGGCGGGCGCGGTGGGCTGCTGGGCGCTGTGGCGAACGGAGTTCGTCTCCACGTGGTGCGCGGTCGCGGCCCTGTGCTCGCTGGTGCTGCTCGGCTGGACGCGGGCCCGGCCGTTTTAAGTTTCACGTGTCTGATGTGCCATACTCGGCGCCGCTTATAGCAAGATCCGACCGGGGGAGTCCACATGCATGCCATTTCTTTGGGCGCCCCATACCTGGACACGGACGCGGATCAGCTCTGCTTCTCGCTGGAACTGCCCGAACGCCCCGCCCTCGCCGAACGCGCGGTCACCGTCGGCGGCATCGACGTACGGCTGCGTCTGCTCGGCGCCTCCCACCAGGTCTTCGTGGGACCGGTGCGGGAGACCGTGGCGTGTCTGCGCGAGACCGACCGGGGGCTGCCGGCCGCCCACCGCAGCGAACTGCCCGGCTGGACCTACGACTTCAGCGCCGAGACCCGGCGCCTGGAGCCCGCGGCGTTCAGCGCCGAGGTGGCCCGGGTGCTCGCCCTGGTGGCCGCCAACCCGGACAGCCTGTGCGGGATCTTCCCCGGCTCGCCGGAGGCGGTCACGGCGGTGGTCGTCGAGGCGGCCGACGGGCCGTCCGGCGGCGGGCTGGTCTGGCGCACCTGGCACACCTATCCGCAGCACGGCCAGATCGTATCCACGCACACCCGGCTGGAGGCCCGATGAACGGTTCCCGACTGACGCGCGCGGCGGTGACGGCCGTGCTGGCCGCGGCCCTGCTCACCGCCTGCTCCTCCGGCGGGGACAACGGGGTCCCGCGCGGCTGGATCGGGGACACCTACCGGTCCGAGGGGGTGGGCTGGCTGGACCCGGACAGCAATCCGATCGTGGTCGCCGACGCCATCCACGGCCACCGCCACGCGCTCGACCGCGCCAGCGGCGACAGCATGGAGTTCCTGCGCTACGGCGACGACCTGGTCACCGTCTCGCCGTCCGGCGCCGGCAGCCGCATCGACATAGAGGACTACCGCTCCGGCTACCGCCGCCACAGCCAGTACCTCTACAACTGGCCGAGCCCGGACAGCGACAGCTTCCGCGGCGGCGGGCCCGGCGAGGGCAAGTAGCGGCTCCCCCTCCCCCGCACACCTGAAGAGCCATCCGAGCACGCCCCGAAGACCTGAAGAAAGGCAACGCAGTGACCGACATCCTCGAGTCGACCGGCCAGGCCCTGCTCTACGGAGTCGTGGGCCTCGTGGTGATGGCCGCCGGCTTCCTCGCGCTCGACCTGGTCACGCCCGGCAAGCTCTTCCACGTGGTCTGGACGGACCGCAACCGCGGCGCCGCCGTGCTGCTGGGCAGCCAGTCCGTCTCCGTGGGCCTGGTCATCATGGCGGCGATCCGCGCCAGCGAGTCCGAACAGGGCCTCGGCTACGGCCTGGTGAGCACGCTGCTGTACGGCCTGGCGGGCGTCGTGGTGATGACGGTCGTCGGCATAGTCATCGGCCTGCTCACCCCGGGCCAGATGGGCGCGGTCGTCCTCGACGACAACGACGGCCGTCCGCACCCCGGCGCCTGGGTCCAGGCCGCCATGTACCTGGGCACCGCGGTCATGGTCGGCGCGGCGCTCTCGTAGCCGGCACCCCATGACCACCGTCGCCGAGCGGGGCCGCGACACCGCGGCGGTCACCCGCCCCCCGGCCCCCCGGCACTCCCGGGGGGCCCGTTTCCTGCTGCTGCTCGCCGTGTTCCTCTGCGCGGCCTGCGGTCTCGTCTACGAGCTGGCGCTCACCGCGCTGGGCAGCTACCTCATCGGCAACTCCGTGCTCCAGACCTCCGTGGTCATCTCGGTGATGGTCTTCGCGATGGGGCTCGGCTCGCTCGCCGCGAAACCGCTGCGCCGCCGCGCGGTGGGCGCGTTCGCCCTGGTGGAGGCGGCGCTGGCGCTGGTCGGCGGGCTGTCGGTGCTGGTGCTGTACGCGGCGTTCGCCTGGCTGCGGGTCTACACACCGGTGATGATCGTGATCACGCTGCTGGTCGGACTGCTGATCGGCGCCGAGATCCCGCTGCTGATGACCCTCCTCCAGCGGATCCGCCGTCAGGAGGCGGGCAGCGCGGTCGCCGACATGTTCGCCGTCGACTACATCGGCGCGCTGGTCGGCGGACTCTGCTTCCCGCTGCTGCTCCTGCCGACGTTCGGTCAGCTCAAGGGCGCGCTGGTGGTGGGCGCGGTCAACGCGGTGGCCGGGGTCGTGGTGGTGGTCGTCATCTTCCGGCGGCAGACCAGGCGCCGGGTCCAGCTCGGTCTGCTGGCGACGGTCACGGCGGTGCTGGGGGTGCTCGGAACGGCCTACGCGCTCGCCGACGAGCTGGAGGTGACGGCTCGTCAGCAGCTCTACCGGGACCCGATCGTGCACGCCGAGACGACGCCGTACCAGGAGATCGTGGTCACCCGCTCCACCGCCTTCACCGGTGAGCCGGACATGCGGCTCTTCCTCAACGGCGACCTCCAGTTCAGCTCCGTCGACGAGTACCGCTACCACGAGTCGCTGGTCCACCCGGCCTTGTCGGGCGACCGCTCCCATGTGCTGATCATGGGCGGCGGCGACGGGCTCGCGCTGCGCGAGGTGCTGCGCTACGACGACGTCGAGCGGGTCACCCTGGTCGAGCTGGACCCGGCGATGACCGGCCTCGCCCGCGACTTCACGCCGCTGCGGAAGCTGAACCGCGGGTCGCTCACCGACCCCCGGGTCGAGGTGGTGAACGCCGACGCGTTCACCTGGCTGCGCGGCGCCCGGGAGCGGTACGACGCGGTCGTCATCGACTTCCCCGACCCCGACACGGCGGCGCTGGCCAAGCTGTACTCCGTGGAGTTCTACCACCTGCTCGGGCAGGTGCTGACGCCGCGGAGCCAGGTGATGGTGCAGAGCGGGTCGCCGTTCTTCGCGCCGAAGACGTTCTGGTCGATCGCCGCGACCGTCGAGGCGGCGGGCTATGCGACGAGCGAGTTCCAGGTCGACGTGCCGAGCTTCGGCAACTGGGGCTTCGTGCTGGCCACCCCGGGCTCCGGGCCGCCCCCGCGGCCGCGGCTCGCGGCGGACGCGCCCCCGCTGCGCTATCTCGACGCGGACGTGCTGCGGGCGGCCGCGGTGTTCCCCGTCGACCGCCGCCGCGAGGACGTCCGGCCGAGCACGCTGATGGACCCCGCCGTGCTGGAGTACGTGCAGCACGAGTGGGACAACTACTGACCCGGGATGTCCTGCTCGGACCAGATGATCTTCCCTTCGCCGGTGTACCGGGCGCCCCAGCGGTGCGAGAGCTGGGCCACCAGGAACAGGCCCCGGCCGCCCTCGTCCGTGCTGCGGGCGTGCCGCAGCCGGGGCGCCGTACTGCTGGCGTCGGCGACCTCGCAGGTCAGCCGGGCGTCCTTGATCAGCCGTAGCCGGATGGGGCCCTCGGCGTAGCGGATCGCGTTGGTGACCAGCTCGCTGACGATCAGCTCCGAGGTCATGGCCAGCTCCCCCAGCCCCCAGTCCGTCACCTGGCGGGTCGCCCGGGCCCGGGCCTCGGCCACGGCCGCCGGGTCCGCCGGCACCTCCCAGGACGCGACGTGGTCGGCGCCGAGGGCGCGGGTGCGGGCCAGGAGCAGGGCGATGTCGTCGGGCTGCGGCACCGGCACCAGCCGGTCCACCACCGAACCGCACAAGGACGTCAGATCGTCGGCGGTGCCGGCCAGCAGCTCCCCCAGCCGGGCCATGCCCGCCTCCATGTCCCGGTCGGTGCCCTCGATCAGACCGTCGGTGTAGAGCCCGAACAGGCTGTTCTCGGCCAGCTCGATCTCGGTGGACTCGAAGGCCATGCCGCCCAGCCCGAGCGGGGGCCCCGGCGGCGGCTCCGGGAACGTCACCCGCCCGTCGGGCGCCACCACCACGGGCGGCGGATGGCCGGCCCGCGCCATCGTGCAGCGCCGGGTGACCGGGTCGTAGACGGCGTACAGGCAGGTCGCGCCGAGGACCGCGGTGGTGCTCTGGCGGGCCGCGCCGTCGTCGGCGCTCTCCGCGCTCAGCCGGAGCACCAGGTCGTCGAGGTGGGCCAGCAGTTCGTCGGGGGGCAGTTCCATGTCGGCGAGGGTCTGCACGGCGGTGCGCAGCCGGCCCATGGTCGCGGCGGCGGCGATGCCGTGCCCCACGACGTCGCCGACGACCAGGCCCACCCGCGCCCCGGACAGCGGGATCACGTCGAACCAGTCGCCGCCGACCCCGTCCGTGGCGTCGGCGGGACGGTAGGCGGAGGCCACCTCCAGCGCGGTGCCGCCGGTCAGGGCGTGCGGCAGGAGGCTGCGCTGGAGGGTGACGGCCGCCGTGTGCTCGCGGGTGTAGCGGCGGGCGTTGTCCACGCACAGCGCCGCCCGCGCCACCAGCTCACGGGCCAGCAGGACGTCGTCGGGCTGGAAGGAGACCGGGTTGAGGGACCGGATGAAGGTGGCGAGGCCCAGGGTGGTGTCGCGGGCCCGCATCGGCACCGCGACCAGGGAGTGCAGACCGAACTCGCGGATGGTCGCCGCCCGCTCCGGCTCCTGGCGGGCCCACAGATCGTCCGCCGGATCGAGGACCGGCACCAGGATCGGATCGCCCTCGCCCAGCAGATGCGCGTCGTGCGGCGGGGGCGGCCGGAAGTCCACCCGGTCGCCGACCCGGGCCACCGCCTCCGGGCAGCCCTCGCGCACCGAACTCATCCCCGCGCGCCGCATCACCGGCCAGGCGGGCGCCGGTCCCGCGTCCGGCAGCCAGGCGCCGTGGCCCTCGGTGCTGAGCACCGGCTCCAGCAGGTCCACGACGACGAAGTCCGCGAACCGGGGCACGGCGAAGTCGGCCAGCTCCTGCGCGGTGCGCAGCACGTCCAGGGTGGTGCCGATGCTGGTCCCGGCCTCGTTGACCATCGCCAGGAGGTGGCGGGCGGTCCAGCGCTCGGTGACGTCCAGCACCATGTAGCAGATGCCGGTGACGGTGTCGTCGGCGCCCATCAGCGGGAAGAACGACGTCGAGTAGGCGTGCCGGCGGTGCGGATCGGCCCAGCTCCACCCCACGTACTCGTAGTCGGTCAGCGGGACGCCGGTCTCCAGGACCTTGCGCATCAGGCTCTCGATGGCGACCGCCTGGAGGCCGGGCAGCAGCTCGCTCAGCCGGTGGCCGAGCCGCTGTTCCCGCGGCACCCCGCCGAAGCGTTCCAGCGTGTCGTTGAGCCAGACGTACCGCAGCTCCAGGTCCAGCACCGCCATGCCGACCGGGGAGCGGGTCAGGAAGCCGTCGAGGACCGACTGGCCGACCGTCCAGTGCCGGCGCTGCGGGCGGGCCGACAGCAGGAAGACCTCGTCCTCACCGATCCGGAAGGACGCCGAGACCCGCAGATCCACGTCGACCGTACGGCCGTCTTGGTGCCGCAGGGAGACCAGGCCGCTCCATCCCATGCCGGCACGGCAGCGCTCCGCGACACCGGCCACCCGGGACGGGTCGGCGGGCATCGCCACCAGCGCCGCCGCGGGGCCGCCGACCACCTGCGACGCCGGGAGACCGAGCAGTGCCTCGGCGCCCCGCGTCCAGCCGGTCACGACGCCGTCGCCGGAGACGACCGCCGCCGCGTCGCTGGACGCGTCGAGGAGATCGCGGGGCGCCGCGGCCGCCGGGGCCTCGGAAGCCTCACGCGCAGAATCCATCGCTCCATCCTCTACCCGAACCATGTTCCTGCCTGTCCGCCCGATGCGCACGGCGCGCACGGCACGCCCGTCGGGCGCCCACCATGTCGTCGCCGGTACGACCGCCACGCCGCCGCCGGGGAACCCGGCGAGTCACCACCGGTCCGCCCGCCGCGCCACCGCCGATGCGGCCGCCGCGCCGCCACCGACGCACCCACCGCGTCACCACCGATACGCCAGCCGTGTCGCCACCGGTCCAGCCGCCGCGCCGCCACCGATACGCCAGCCGCGTCACCACGGGCGCGCCCGCCGCGCCACCGCCGGTCCGCCAGCCGCGCCACCGCCGATCCGCCCGCCACGCCGCCACCGGCGCACCCACCGCGTCACCACCGATCCACCCGCCGTGTCGCCGCCGGCGCGCCCGCCACGCCACCACCGGTCCAGCCGCCGCACCGCCACCGATACGCCAGCCGCGTCACCACGGGCGCACCCACCGCGCCACCGCCGGTCCGCCAGCCGCGCCACCGCCGATCCGCCCGCCCCCCGCCACCGGCGCACCCACCACGCCACCACCGATCCGGCGCCGCATCACCGCCGATCCGACCGCCGCGTCACGCCCGATCCGGCCGCGGCGCGACGCCCGATCCGGCCGCCGCATCGCCCTCGGCGCGCCCGTCGCGTTACCGCACCCGGCGGGGCGGAGGGAGCATGGAGGTACCGGCGGTGGGATCCCGGGCGGGCGGTGCGTGCCGACAGGTGGCGCCGCGCCCCGCCGTACGGTGGAGGAGGATGGGATGACAACCGAACCCTTCGGGTCCGACGCCGGTCCGAGCCCCGCCGGGGCGCCGCCGAGCACCGGGCTCCTGGACGTGCTGAGCGTGTCCGCGATGGTCGTCGACACCCAGGGCCGGATCGTGTTCTGGACCCCGCAGGCGGAGGAGCTGTTCGGCTACAGCGCCGAGGAGGCGCTCGGCGCGTACGCGGCCCGGCTGTTCGTCCATCCCGAGCATCTGCCGTCCGTGGTGCGGCTGTTCACCGAGGTGCTGGAGACCGGGCGGTCCTGGGCCGGCGCCTTCCCCATCCGGCACAAGGACGGCAGCAGCCGGCTGATGGAGTTCCGCAACATGCGGCTCCAGGACGACCTGGGGGACGTCTACGCCCTGGGCATCGCGGCCGACCACGCCCTGCTCCAGCGGGTGGAGACCGACCTCGCGCTGTGCGAGCGGCTGATCAACCAGTCGCCGATCGGACTCGCCCTGCTGGACCCCGATCTGCGGTACATCCTGGTCAACCCGGCGCTGGAGCGGATCGACGGCGTGGCCGCCGAGGACCATGTGGGCCGCCGGCTCGGCGAGACCCTGCCGCTGCCGGACATCGACACCATCGAGTCCGCACTGCGCCAGGTGCTGACCACCGGCACCCCGCTGCTCGACCAGTACCACGTGGGCAGCCCGCGGACCGATCCCGACCACGAGCACGCCTGGTCGCTGTCGTTCTACCGCCTCGAGGACCCCGGCGGGCGGGTGCTGGGGGCGGCCGTGTCCGTCGTCGACGTGACCGAACGGCACCGGGTGGCTGCGGAGGCCGACCGGGCCAGGCGGCGGCTGGCGCTCGTCGCGGAGGCGTCGACGCGGGTGGGCACCACGCTGGAGGTGGAGGGCACGGCCCGTGAGCTGGCCGAGATCGCCGTCCCGCAGCTCGCCGACGTCGTGGCCGTGGACATCCTCGACTCGGCGCTGGCCTGCCGCCGTTCCCGCCGTCCCGACAACGGCCCCGAGCTGTTCCGGGCCCTCGCCCTCAAGGCGGCGCATCCCACGGTGGCGCTGCGGGCCGCCGATCCGCCGGGCGACATCGCCTCCTACGAGGGCGACCGGCTGGTGACCCTGTGCGTGCACACCGGGCGGCCGGTGCTGGTGCGGCACGTCGGCGAACGGGACATCCCGCGGATCGCCCGGGACGCGGAGGCCGCGGCGATGCTGGCGCGGGCGGGCGTGCACTCGTATCTGGCGGTGCCGCTGATCGCGCACGGCGAGGTGCTGGGCGCCCTCGACCTCAAACGGACCCGCAATCCGCTGCCGTTCGACGACGACGACGTGGTCCTCGCCACCGAGCTGGCCGGGCGCGCGGCCGTCGCCATCGACAACGCCCGCTGGTTCCAGAGCGTGCGCAACACCGCCCTCACCCTCCAGCGCAGCCTGCTGCCCGACCACGCGCCGCACCACACGGGACTGGAGCTGGCCTCCCGCTACCAGCCCGCGCAGGCCACCAGCGAGGTCGGCGGCGACTGGTACGACGTCATCCCGCTGACCGACGACAAGACCGCGCTGGTCGTCGGGGACGTGATGGGCAACGGCATCGACGCCGCCGCCACCATGGGCCGGCTGCGCACCGCGACCTGCGCCTACGCCGATCTCGACCTGGACCCCGGTGATGTGCTCCAGCACCTGGACAAGATCACCTGCGATCTGGAGCACTACATCGTGACCTGTCTGTACGCGGTGTACGACCCGCGGACCGGGCGGTGCCGGATCGCCAACGCCGGACATATGCCGCCCGCGCTGGCCCGCCCCGGCCGGGAGCCCGTGCTGCTCGACCTGCCGCCGTGCGCGCCGCTCGGTGTCGGCGGGGTCCCCTTCGAGACCGCCACGGTCGAGCTGGGCCGGGGCGATCTGCTGGTGCTGTACACCGACGGCCTGGTGGAGACCCGGCAGCATCCCATCGACGACCGGCTGAACGTCCTTCTCGGCTTCCTGGACGAACCCCAGCGGCCGCTGGAGGAGATCTGCGACCTCCTGCTGTACGGCCTGCGCCACCCCGACGACCACGACGACGTGGCGCTGCTGGTGGCGCGGGCGGTGTGAGGTGTTTTTGAGAACGCTCTATTCGAGGGCGAGGGCGGCGAGGAGGCCGTCGGACTCGCTCAGTTCGGCCCAGACGGTCTTGCCGTCGCGGCCGTGGCGGGTGCCCCAGCGTTCGGCGAGCTGCGCGACCAGGAACAGGCCGCGGCCGCCCTCGTCGAAGTGGCGGGCCCGGCGCAGATGCGGGGTGGTGCTGCCGGAGTCGGACACCTCGCAGAGCAGGGAGCGGTCGTGGATGAGGCGCAGCCGGATCGGGGGGCGGCCGTAGCGGATGGCGTTGGTGAGCAGTTCGCTGACGACGAGTTCGGTGGTGAAGTCCAGCGTCTCCAGTCCCCAGTCGTTCAGTTGGCGTGTGACGTCCGCGCGCGCCCCGGCGACGGCGGCGGGGTCGGCGTCCAGCTCCCACACGGCCACCTGGCGTTCGCCGAGGGCGCGGGTGCGGGCCAGCAGCAGGGCCACGTCGTCGTCCGGGCGGTCGGGCAGCAGGGCGTCGAGCATCCGGTCGCAGGTGGCCTCCAGGGAGGGTCCCGCGAGGGTCAGGGCGTGGCGCAGCCGGTTCAGCCCGGCCTCGGTGTCGTGGTCGCCGCCCTTGATCAGGCCGTTGGTGTAGAGGGCGAGGACGGTGCCCTCGGGCAGGTCGAACTCCGCCGCCTCGAACGGCAGCCCGCCGACGCCGAGGGGCGGGCCGGGCGGCAGGTCGAGGATCTCGGCGGTGCCGTCGGGGCGCAGCGCGGCGGGCAGGACGTGGCCGGCGCGGGCGAGGGCGCAGTGCCGTGAGACGGGGTCGTAGACGGCGTAGAGGCAGGTGGCGGTGGCGCCGGTGCCGAACACGTCCCGGTCCGGGGCCGTCGCGTCGGTCTCGTCGGGGGGGTCGTCGGACGCCTCGGCGGACAGCCGCAGGACGACGTCGTCGAGGTGGGTGAGGAGTTCCTCGGGGGGCAGGTCGATGTCGGCGAGGGTGCGGACGGCGGTGCGCAGCCGGCCCATGGTGGCGGCGGCCTGCACGCCGTGTCCGAGGACGTCCCCGACGACGAGGGCGACCCGGGCGCCGGAGAGCGGGATGACGTCGTACCAGTCGCCGCCCACGCCGGACAGGGCGCCGGCGGGCAGATACCGCCAGGCGACCTCGACGGCGGACTGCTCGGGGGTGCGGCGCGGGAGCAGGCTGTGCTGGAGGGCGAGCGCGGCGGCGCGGGCGTGGGTGTAGCGGCGGGCGTTGTCCACGGCCACCGCGGCCCGGGCGGCGATCTCCTGCGCGAGCAGCAGGTCCTCGTCGTGGAAGAGGTCGGGGTCGCGGTAGCGGAAGAGCTGGGCGACACCGAGGGTGGTGCCGCGGGCGCGCAGCGGGACGGCCATCGTGGAGTGGACGCGGGCGCCGGGTTCGTCGTGGGCGGCGTCCTCGGGGTGCTCGCGGCTGGGCCGGCCGGTGGTGAGGGCGCGGTACGGCGGTGAGTCCTTCGGGTAGGTGTGCAGGCTGTCCGGCGGGACGGTGCCGCCGGGGATCTCGACGGCGGGCGGCACGGCCCGTCCGGCGACGCGGCGCAGGACGGGCGGGTCCGCCTGGGGCTGGTCGTGGCCGCTGAGGACGGAGTCGAGGAGGTCGACGATGACGGCGTCGGCGAAGTGTTCCACGACGACGTCCGCCAGCTCCTGGGTGGTGCGGGCGATGTCCAGGGTGGTGCCGACGCACATGCTGACCTCGCTGACCAGCGCGAGGCGCCAGCGCAGTCTGCGGTCGCGTTCCTCCTGGAACGCCGCCACGCCCTGCTGGGAGGCGCGGTCCACGTACTCCGTCCCGGTCATGATCATCCGGCGTGCGGCCTCGACGACCAGCGCGGTGTCGTCGGTGAGCGCGGGCAGCTCGGCGAGGAGCCGGTCGAAGACGATGCCCTGGGCGAGCCGGTGCGCGCGCAGCAGCGCGCTGACGGAGGTGCCGTGCTTGGCGAGCCGGCGGGCGCGCTCGGCGTCCGCGGGCGGGGGTTCGATCCGGTCGGGGTCGACGCCCCGGGCGACGTCGGTCAGGACGCCGTTGATGTGCTCGGCGATGTTCTCCGACGCCATCCGGGCCAGGTCGGGCGGGTCCCACAGCTCGGGGACCTCCTTGCGCAGACACACCTCCACGTCCGCGATCAACAGCTCCGCGCCCGCACCGAGCCGATGCGCGGCGCGGGCCACCAGCTCACCGGCACTGACGTCCACACAGACGACGTTACGCCGTACCCCCGCATCCGCACGGCCGGGACCACCGGCACCCACCCCACGCCGAGCGGGGCTCGGCGCGTGCCGTCCCGTCCCCTGTGCGGGGCGGCGGCGCTCGTGGCCCCGGCGTGGGGTGGGTCAGTGGGAGAACGCCGCGTCGAACGACGACGTCGGGGGGTCGAAGTCGAACTTCTTGAGGTGGGTGAGGGCCTCGGGGGCACCCTGGAGGCGGTCCATGCCGGCGTCCTCCCATTCGACCGAGACCGGGCCGCGGTAGTCGATGGAGCGGAGCATGCGGAAGACGTCCTCCCAGGGCACGTCCCCGTGGCCCGCCGAGACGAAGTCCCAGCCGCGGCGCGGGTCGCCCCAGGGCAGGTGGGAGCCGAGGCGGCCGTTGCGGCCGTCGAGGCGTCTGCGGGCCTCCTTGCAGTCCACGTGGTAGATCCGGTCGCGGAAGTCCCACAGGAAGCCGACCGGGTCGAGGTCCTGCCACACGAAGTGGGAGGGGTCGAAGTTGAGGCCGAAGGCGGAGCGGTGGCCGACCGCTTCGAGGGCGCGCAGGGTGGTCCAGTAGTCGTAGGCGATCTCCCCGGGGTGGACCTCGTGGGCGAAGCGCACCCCCTCCGCGTCGAAGACGTCGAGGATCGGGTCCCAGCGCTCGGCGAAGTCCTCGAAGCCGCGCTCGATCATGGCCTCGGGGGCGGGCGGGAACATCGCCACGAGGTGCCAGATCGAGGAGCCGGTGAAGCCGATCACCGTGTCGACGCCGAACGCGGCCGCCGCCCGCGCCGTGTCCCGCATCCGCTCCGCCGCCCGCTGCCGTACGCCCTCGGGGTCGCCGTCGCCCCACACCGGGTCGGGCAGGATCGCGAGGTGGCGTTCGTCGATGATGGCGTCGCAGACGGCCTGCCCGACCAGGTGGTTGGAGACGGCCCAGCACTTCAGGCCGTACTTGTCGAGGAGTTGGTGGCGGGAGGCGAGGTAGCCGGGGTCGGCGAGCGCCTTGTCGACCTCGAAGTGGTCGCCCCAGCAGGCGAGTTCGAGTCCGTCGTAGCCGAAGTCGCGGGCGAGCCGGCAGACCTCCTCCAGCGGCAGGTCGGCCCACTGGCCGGTGAAGAGGGTGAAGGGGCGTGGCATGGGCGGGCCTCCTCGGTCGGGGACGGGCGTCAGTCGGGGACGGGCGTGTACACGGAGTTCTTCGCCGCGCTCTCCTCCACCGCCGCGAGGACCCGCTGCACCTGGAGTCCGTCGGCGAAGGAGGGGTCGGGGCGGCGGCCCTCGGCGATGGTGTGGACGAGATCGCGGGCCTGGTGGACGAACGTGTGCTCGTAGCCGAGGCCGTGTCCCGGCGGCCACCAGGCGTCCAGATAGGGGTGGTCGGGCTCGGTGACGAGGATCCGCCGGAACCCCGCCTCGGTGCCGGGCCCGGTGGCGTCGTGGAACCAGAGTTCGTTGAGCCGCTCCAGGTCGAAGGCCAACGAGCCGCGCTCGCCGTTGAGTTCGATGCGCAGCGCGTTCTTGCGGCCGGTGGCGTACCGGGTGGCCTCGAAGGTGGCGAGCGCGCCGGAGGTGAAGCGGCCGGTGAACAGCGCGGCGTCGTCGACGGTGACCGGACCGGTGCCGGGCCCCTCCGCGGCCGGCAGCGGGCGTTCCCGTACGAAGGTCTCCGTGAGCGCGGAGACACCGGCCAGCCGCTCCCCCGCCAGATGCTGGGCGAGGTCGACGATGTGCGCGCCGAGGTCGCCCAGCGAGCCGGATCCGGCCGCTTCCCGGCGCAGCCGCCAGGTCAGCGGGAACTCCGGGTCGCCCAGCCAGTCCTGGAGGTAGGACACCCGGACGTGGCGCAGGGTGCCGAGCCGCCCGGCGGCGACCATCCGGCGGGCGAGCGCGGTGGCGGGCACCCGGCGGTAGTTGAAGCCGACCATCGCGGTGCGGCCGCGCGCCCGGGCGGTCTCGGCGGCGCGGGCCATCGCCTCGGCCTCCTCGACGCTGTTCGCCAGGGGCTTCTCGCACAGCACGTGCTTGCCCGCGGCGAGCGCGGCGAGGGCGATCTCGGCGTGGCTGTCGCCGGGGGTGCAGATGTCGACGAGGTCGATGTCGTCCCGGGCGACCAGGGCCCGCCAGTCGGTCTCGACGTCGGCCCAGCCGTGCCGGTCGGCCGCCGCGCGCACGGCGGTGGCGTTACGGCCGCAGAGCACCGCCAGGACGGGCTGCCGGGGCAGGTCGAAGACCCGGCCCGCGGTGCGCCAGCCCTGCGAGTGGGCGGCGCCCATGAAGGCGTATCCGACCATCCCGACGCGCAACGGCAGTTGCCCGGGGTCCGGTTCCATGCGCTCGTCCTCCCTTTCGTCTTCTTCCTTCTCCGCCTCCGGCCCTGCCGCGGGGCGGCTCACCGGAAGCCGGTGGGCATGTACTGGTCGACGTTGTCCTTGTCGACGACGGCCGAGTAGAGGGTGATCGAGGCCGGGATCTCGAACTCGGCGAGTCCGCCGACGCCCTTGCCCTGGCCGAGGGCGCGGGCCAGGTCGATGGCGGAGGCGGCCATGGTCGGCGGGTAGAGCACGGTCGCCTTGAGGACGCCGTCGTCCTTCTTGATGGCCTGGAACGCGGAGAGCGCGCCGGCCCCGCCGACCATCAGGAAGCCGTCCCGTCCGGCCTGCTCGATGGCGCGCAGCGCGCCCACGCCCTGGTCGTCGTCGTGGTTCCACAGGGCGTCGAAGTCGGGCTGTGCCTGGAGGAGTTGGGCCATCTTGGCCTGGCCGGTCTCGACGGTGAACTCGGCGGCCTGGCGGGCCACCTTGCGGATGTTGGGGTAGTTGCGCAGGGCGTCGTCGAAGCCCTGGGTGCGCTGCTTGGTCAGCTCCAGGTTGTCGAGGCCGGCGAGTTCGACGACCTTGGCGTCGGGCTTGTCCTTGAGCTTCTCGCCGATGTAGTGACCGGCGTTCAGGCCCATGCCGTAGTTGTCGCCGCCGATCCAGCAGCGGTACGCCTGCGCCGAGTTGAAGATGCGGTCGAGGTTGATGACCGGGATGCCGGCCCGCATCGCCTTGAGGCCGACCTGGGTGAGCGCCTTGCCGTCGGCGGGGAGCACCACCAGGACGTCGACCTTCTTGTTGATGAGGGTCTCGATCTGGCCGATCTGCTGGGCGGTGTCGTTGGAGCCCTCGGTGATCTCCAGGGAGACGTCGGAGTACTTCTTCGCCCGGTTCTCGGCGTTGTCGTTGATGGCGTTGAGCCAGCCGTGGTCGGCCTGGGGTCCGGCGAAGCCGATGGTGACGTGCTTGCCGGGCTTGTCGTCGGCGGCCGGCCCGCTGTCGGCGGCGGGGCCCTGGTCCTTGGGCTCGTTGCTGGTGCAGGCGGCCAGGAAGGCTCCGGCGGAGACGGCGGCGGTCCCGAAGAGGAGTCCTCTGCGGCTGGTGCGCCCGTTCATGGCGTGGCTGGTCTGCTCTGGCATGGCGGTGAACCCTTTCCTCAGGTCGTGTTCGCGGTACGGCGCTGGACCAGGACGGCGGCGACGATGATCGCGCCCTTGGCGATCTGCTGGACGTCGCTCTGGAGGTTGTTCAGGGCGAAGATGTCGGTGATCGTGGTGAAGATCAGGACGCCGAGGACGGAGCCGGTGATGGTGCCCCGGCCCCCGCTGAGCAGGGTGCCGCCGATGATCGCGGCGGCGATGGCGTCGAGTTCGTAGAGGTTGCCGTTGGTGTTCTGGCCGGAGCCGGAGAGCACGATCAGCAGGAAGGCGGCGATGCCGCAGCACAGGCCGGACAGCAGGTAGAGGTAGAGCCGCTGGCGGCGGACGTCGATGCCGGCGAGCCGGGCGGCCTCGGCGTTGCCGCCGACGGCGACCGTGCGGCGGCCGAAGGTGGTGCGGTTGAGCACCAGCCAGCCGACGACCGTGACCAGCGCGAACACCAGGAACAGCGGCGGGATGCCGAGCACGTAGGCGTCGCGTTCGCCGAGCGAGAGGACGGAGTCGACGGTGACGACCTGGGTGCGGCCGTCGGTGATCTGGAGGGCGAGGCCGCGCGCCGAGGCGAGCATGGCGAGGGTCGCGATGAAGGGGACCATCCGGCCGTAGGCGACGAGCACGCCGTTGACCAGGCCGCAGCCGAGGCCGACGAGCACCGCGGTGAAGAGGATCCCGGCGAAGCCGTACTCCTGGGTGGCGACGGTGGTCGCCCACACGGAGGCGAGGGCGACGATCGCGCCGACGGACAGGTCGATGCCGCCGGAGGTGATCACGAAGGTCATGCCGACGGTGACGACCCCGATCACCGACGCCTGGGTCAGGATGAGTTGGAGGTTCCGTACGTCGAGGAAGGAGTCGGGCTCGGTGACCCCGCCGATGACGACGAGGACGGCGAGCACCCCGAGCAGGGACAGGGTGCGCACGTCGGCGCGGGCCGACATCAGGCGCCAGGACGGGAGACGGCCGGCCGGCGGGAGCTTGCCGGTGGCGTCCCGGGGCGGGGAGGCGTGCTGCGTCATGACGCCGGGCTTCCTTCCAGGACGAGATCGAGGACTCGGTGTTCGTCGAGCTGCCGGGCGGGCGCGGTGTGCACGACCCGCCCCTCCCGCAGCACCAGGACGCGGTCGGCGAGGCCGAGGACCTCGGGCACCTCGCTGGAGACGAGGAGCACGGCCAGTCCCTCGTCGGCCAACCGCCTCACCACGGCGTACAGTTCGGCGCGCGCGCCGACGTCGACGCCCCGGGTGGGTTCGTCCAGGAGCAGCACCCGGCAGCCGCGCAGCAGCCAGCGGGCGAGGACGGCCTTCTGCTGGTTGCCGCCGGAGAGCGTGCGGACGGGGACGTCCGGGTCGTCGGGCCGCAGCGACAGTTCACGGACGGCGGCCCGGGCGGCGGCGCGTTCGGCGCCCCGGTCGATCCAGCCGGCCCGCGCGAAGCGTCCGAGGGTGGAGACGGAGACGTTGCGGGTGACGGACTCCAGCATCAGCAGCGCCTGCGCCTTGCGTTCCTCGGGGGCGAGCCCGAGCCCGGCCCGCACCGCCGCGCGCACACTGCCGGGCCGCAACGGCCGTCCCTGAACAAGGACTTGACCGGCCGTCGGCCTGCGGGCGCCGTAGATGGTCTCCAGGATCTCGGAGCGTCCGGAGCCGACCAGGCCGGCGAGGCCGACGATCTCCCCGGGCCGCAGATCGAGGTCGAGGGGCGCGAACTCGCCGTCCCGGGCGAGGCCGCGCACCTGGAGCACGGCGGGCGCGGTGGGCGGCTCGGACGGCCGGTCGGGGAAGACGTACTCGACGGTGCGGCCGGTCATCAGGGCGACCACGTCCCGGGTCGGGGTGGACCGGGCGGGCAGTCCCCCCGCGACCGCCCGCCCGTCCTTCAACACGGTCACCCGGTCGCCGATGCGGCGGATCTCCTCCAGGCGGTGGGAGATGTAGACGACCGCGACCCCGTCGGCGGTGAGGTCCCCGACGATCCGGAAGAGGTTGTCGACCTCGTCGGGGTCGAGCGCGGCGGACGGCTCGTCCATGACGATGAGCCGCACGTCGTGCGAGAGGGCCCGGGCCATGGAGACGATCTGCCGCTGGGCGGCCGACAGCCTCCCCACCAGGGCGCCCGGATCGATCTCGGGATGCCCGAGCCGCCCCAGCAGCGCGGCCGTCGACGCCCTGGCCGCCCTGCCGCGGACCACGAACCCGGCGGCGGTCGGCTCATGGCCGAGGTACACGTTCTCCGCCACCGACAGATGCTCCACCAGGTCGAGTTCCTGGTAGATGGTGGCGATGCCGAGGCGCATGGCGGCGCTCGGCGAGCGCGGGGCGACGGGTTCGCCGCGCCAGCGGACGGTGCCCTCGTCGGGCAGATGCGCGCCGGCCAGGACCTTGATGAGGGTGGACTTCCCGGCGCCGTTCTGGCCGAGCAGACAGTGCACCTCACCGGCCTGGACGTCGAGGTCGACGCCGTCCAGGGCACGGACTCCGGGGAACGACTTGGTGATGCCGGACATGCTGAGCAGGGGTGGTTCGGGTGCCATGTGGTTCCCCTCGGCGGACGTGCGGGCCGGTGTCAGGGCAGGGGTGAGCGCGACGGGGCGGAGCGGGGTGAGAGGGCGGCCGCGCGGGCGGCGGCCGGCTACGCGGGTGAGAAGAGGTGGTCGCTGATCAGCCGGGCTCCGCCGATGACACCGGCGGTGGGTCCCAGCTCGCCCAGCACGATGGGGAGGTTGCGGGTCGCCAGCGGAAGCGACTGGCGGTAGACCTGGGTGCGGATCGCGGCGAGCAGGGTGTGGCCGAGGCCGGTCACCCCGCCGCCGATCACCACCAGGCCGGGGTTGAAGAAGGACACGAGTCCGGCGATGACCTGCCCCACCCGGGTGCCGCCCGCGCGGATCAGGTCGAGCGCGGTGGCGTCGCCCGCGGCGGCCGCGGCCGCGACGTCGACGGCGGTGAGGGTGCCGTTCGCCTCCAGCCGGGCGGCGAGTTCGGCGGACAGCCCCTGCTGGACCGCCTCCAGGGCGTCCCTGGCCAGGGCCGCGCCGCTGAAGTGGGCCTCCAGGCAGCCCCGGTTGCCGCAGGCGCAGGGCCTGCCGTCCGGTACCGCCTGGATATGGCCGATGTCGCCCGCGCTGCCGGTGGTGCCGCGGTAGACCTGCCCGCCGACGACGATGCCGCAGCCGATACCGGTGCCGATCTTGACGCAGAGGTAGTCGGCGACGGGCCGGGCGACCCCGGCGTGCTGCTCCCCCATGGCCATGAGGTTCACGTCGTTGTCGACCATGACCGGGCAGCCGAGTTCCTGGCTGAGCGCCTCCCGCACCGGGAAGCCGTCCCAGCCCGGCATGATCGGCGGCGCGACCGGCACGCCCTCGGGGAACCGGACGGGCCCGGGGACGCCGATGCCGGCGCCGTCGAAGCCCTCGGCGAGCCCGGTGGCCCGGAGCTTCCCGGCCATCTCCAGGACCTGCTCGAAGACGGCGACGGGACCCTCGCGGACGTCCATCGGCCGGGTGAGATGGCCGAGGATCTCCAGTTCGGCGTTGGTGACGGCGACATCGACCGAGGTCGCGCCGATGTCGACGCCGAGGAAACGCAGACCGGGGTTGAGCCGGATGTTGTGGGAGCGGCGGCCACCGCGCGAGGCGGCGAGTCCGTCGGCGACCACGAGGCCCGTCTCCAGCAGCCGGTCCACCTCCACGGCCAGCTTGGACCGCGACAGCTCCACCTGATCGCCGAGCTGCGCACGGGAGTTGGGGCCACCGTCACGGAGCAGGGTGAGCAGCCGGGACTGGTGCGCGTTCGCAGGTCGTGCCGTCATACGTCTCACGAACCCCTCCCCGCCAAGATTCGGCCACCAGGTGACTGGCTTTCGAGGGGAACGTAGCAGCGGCCGCCGACCCTGGGAAGAAGTCGTGCAGCAATTCGACACGACTTTCTCCACTCCCAGGACAAAGATCTCGGACGGGCCGCGGGCGCGATGGGTGCGGCCCGTAGTCTCGGCCCGTGATCTCCGTGGCGCTGGCCTGTGTCGTACCGCCCGTCACAGCGCTGCTGTACGGGTCGTCCGGCCTGCGCCACCGGCGGGAGACACGATGGCGGCGGGCGGTGGCCGAGCGGTGCGCCGCCGCGCTGTCGGACGATCCGTACGCCGGCGCCGACGACCGCTGGTGGCCCGAGGACGACGTCCAGGCCGCCGCCGCGCGACTGGTGCTGGACGGGCTGGTCACCGTCAACCACCGCGGCAATCTGAGCCTGACCGCCGCGGGCGCCGATCCCGCCCGCACGGCGGGTCACCCGCTGCCGGACGCCCTGCTCACCGCCCTGCGGCGCCGCACCGCGTCGGCCGCCCTGGGCAACCTCCTGGCGCACGACACCGCCTTCCGTGCCGCCCGCGCGGACTTCCACACGGCCGTACGGGACCGGCTCGCGGCGGGGCGACCGCGCCCGCCGCGCCCGGCCGGATGTCTGACGGTGATCGGCGTCCTGCTGCTGGTCCTGGAGATGACCTTCACCACGGTCGCGCTGCTCGACGGACGGCCGCGGGGAGCCGTCGACTGGACGGCGTCCGTCGTCGTCGGCGCGGCGCTGCTCGGGCAGTTCCACTGGCTGGGGCTGAGCGAACGGCGGGAGGCCGCCGCCACGCGCCTCGGTGATCCGGTCGCCGCACACCTGAGACAGGCCGGCGTCCATCCGGCCCTGACCGAACTGGCCGCGCGCGCCCCGGAGTCCGCCGCCCTGCTGCGGACCAGCCGCACCCGGCTGCGCCGCCGCCGCAACCGGGGCAGGCGGCGCGGCCGGGTGCTCTGAGCCCCCTCCCCCACGACGGCACCGGCCGGTGTCCCCGCTGTCACTCGTCCGCGTGGACTTGCCCGGCGCTCCCGGCGGCCGTTCCCCCTGCCCGTGACCATGGCTGCGGACAGGCAGAACTTCCCAGGGGGGTCGGCTTCGTGACACGACGTCGGACATGGTTCGGGACGGTCGTACAGCGTACGCCCGCAGTGTCGGCGGCGCTCGCGACGCTCGCCGCGACCGTCCTGGTGGGGGCGGCTCCGGCGGGCGCCGCGCCCGTCTGGACCACCGTGGCGCCGGGGGTGACGTACCGGCAGTACGACCTTGCGGCGGCCGCGGGGACGGCCCGCGCGCATGTGCTGAACGTCGACCTCGGCCATGGCCGGGTGCGGCTCGGGCTGCTGTACCCGGGGGCGGTCGCGGCGCGTGCGCGCCTGTCCTCGCTGGCCGACGCCCGGCGGGCCGTCGCCGGGATCAACGGCGACTTCTTCAACATCTCGGAGACCCAGCATCCGGGCGTCCCGGCGACCGGCGCGAGCGTGGGTCCGGCGATCGCCGAGGGCCGGGTGCTCAAGGGGGCCGTCCCGGTCGGGCAGCGGTTCGGGCCCGAGCTGCCGCCGGGCACCGGCACCGAGGCCGTGGTCGGCGTGGACACCGGCGGCCGGGCCCGGGTGGACAGTCTGTCGCTGTCGGGCTCGGTGAGCGCCCTCGGACGGCGGCTGACGTTGCGCGGGCTCAACCAGTACGCGCTGCCGGAGAACTCGATCGGCGCCTTCACCTCCGACTGGGGCGGCGTCGCGCGCACCCGGGCCGTCTGCGGCACGGACACCGACCGGGCCGCCCCGTGCGCCACCAGGACCTACGAGGTGACGGTCAGGAGGGGCCAGGTGGTGTCGGCGTCGGCCAGGCCCGGGAGCGGTGCCGTCGCCGCGGGCACCACGGTGCTCCTCGGCCGGGAGGCGGGCGCGGCGCGCCTGCGGACACTCCGGGTGGGCGAGCGCGTGACCGTGCGGTACGGACTGGACTCCGCGTCGTCCGCGGCGTACCGCTTCGCGGTCGGCGGGTACCCGGTGCTGGCGGGCGGCAGGGCCCGGGCCGGTCTGGACACCCGGGTCACGGCGGTGCGGACGGCCGTCGGGATCGGCGCGGGCGGACGGCGGGTGTATCTGTTCGCGCTGGACGGCGCGGCCGCTCACCGCACGGGTCTGACGGTCGCCGAGGTCGCCGCCGCGCTGAGGGCGCTCGGCGCCACCGAGGGGTTCAGCCTGGACGGCGGCGGCTCGACCACCCTGGTGACCCGGGCGCCGGGCGCCGCCCGGGTGACGGTCCGCAACCGTCCCTCGGGCGGCGCCGAGCGTGCCGTGCCGAACGGCATCGGGGTCTTCACCCGATAGGCGGCCCCGGCCTCAGGGCCGGAGACTGCCCACGATGTCGGCGGTCGCCGTGAGGCCGCTCTGGATGGTGGGCGCCATGCTCGTACCGGCCAGGAAGAAGCCGAGCAGCAGACAGACCAGCGCGTGCGACATCTTCAGTCCGCCGTTGCGCAGGAAGATCACCGCCAGGATCAGCAGCAACAGCACCACGGAAATGGAAACGGCCATCGTCAACCTCCTCCGCCACGTCCGCTTTCGCGGCGTTCGGCCGCAAGTGTGGCGTAACGGAGGGTTCGTCAGGGCGGCTGACCTGTCCGCCGAACGAGTGGTGTCTACGGCGTCCGGCGCGCGTCGAGGAACGCCTCCAGGCCGGCCAGGTCGTCGGTGTTGAGGTGGTCGACGCCCGCGGCGAGGAGTTCCGTCCACACCGCGTCACGGGCGGGTCCGGCGAGGTCCGGGGTGGCCCAGAACCGTACCCGCTGGCCGCGCGCGTGGGCCGCCGCGACGATCGTGCGCAGTCTGCGCCGCTCCGCCTCGGGGAAGGCGCCGACGCCGAGCCATCCGAAGTTCAGGGTCCAGTTGTCGCTGATCAGCGGGGCGAAGGCGGCGTCGGTGGTCCCGAGGTCGGCGAGCCGTCCGTCGTAGAAGGCGTGGCGCACGGCCTGCGCCGCCAGGGGGACGCGGGCCGCCCGGTCGCCGGAGACGACGGCGGTGACCGCGCCCGGCCACACCCTGCCGTGCGCGTAGGTAGTGAACAGGCCGTGGTACCGGCGCAGTTGGTGGTCGAGCGCGAGGTAGGTCGAGGCGCCCTCGGTCTTGATGTCGACGAGCAGTTGCAGGGGCTGCCGGTGTCCCCGGTACACCGAGCCGTGGTGGGCCCGCACCCGGGCGGCGAGCGGGGCGAGGTAGAGGGACTCCAGGGTGCGGGCGGGGTCGAGCTGGTCCGCCGAGTGGGCGACGAGGAGTGCGCCGTCGACCAGGAAGATGTCGGCCTCGACGCTGCCGAAGCGGTGGTCGAGGGCGTCGAGGAGGGGGCGGGGGTGCTCGTAGTCGTTGTGGGCGTGGGCCCGCCACAGCGGGCGGGGGCCGGGCGGGCGGCCGTCGGCCGAGGCATCGGTGGCGAAGGCGCTGCCGGCGGGCGGGGCGAGCACCGCGGCGGCGGTGACGGCGAGGCCGGTGAGCGCTCGGCGACGGGTGACGAAGGACATGGTGTTCCTCCCTGTGGGGCGGGTCCGAACCACAGGGAGTATGGGGCCGCGCGCACCACAACGAACCGCCGCACGCGAGGAGTTGGCCGGACCGCCGCCCCTTGTTCACCCCTCTTCGCCCCTCCCGCGCGAGCGCACGGAAAAGCCCGCCCCGGCCCGGGGCGGGCTTCGCCGCGTGACGCTCAGGGCGCGCGCAGGTCGACCAGTTCGGCCAGCGCCTCGCGGTGGGCGCCCGCCGTGCCGTAGGCGATCGAGTCGGCCTTGGCCCGCTTGAGGCACAGGTGGACGGGGTGTTCCCAGGTCATGCCGATGCCGCCGTGCAGTTGCAGGGCCTCCTCGGCGGCCCGGACGGCGACGGACGCCGCGTACGCCTGGGCGACGGCGACCGCCACGTCGATGTCATGGCCGGTGGCGAGCGCGTCGGCGGCGCCCCGGGCGGCGGCCCGCAGGTTGACGACCTCCAGCCAGAGCTGGGCGAGCCGGTGCTTGAGCGCCTGGAAGCCGCCGACCGGACGGTTGAACTGCTTGCGGTCCTTGAGATAGCGGACGGTCTCGGTCAACGCCCAGTCGGCGAGCCCGAGTTGTTCGGAGGCGAGCAGCCCGGCACCGGCCGACAGCGCGCGCCGCACGGCGGGTTCGGCGTCCCCGATCCGGCGGCCCGCGGCACCGGTGAGGGTGACGGTGGCGAGCGGGCGGGTCAGGTCGAGGGAGATCTGCGGGGTGACGGTCGCGTCGGCGGCCTCGACCGCGTACAGCCCGCCGTCGGCGGCGGGCACCAGCAGCACGTCGGCGGCCGCCGCGTCCGCGATGCCGGTCAACTCGCCGTGCAGGGCGCCCGCTTCGAGGCGTACGGCCGGGAAGGCGGCGCCGGGGGCGGTGTGGAGGCCGACCGCGAGCACGCCGACGGTTCGCCCCGACGCCAGCCGTCCGAGCAGTTCCTCGTCCTGGCAGGCGAGCAGCGCCTCGGTGGCGACCACGGCACTGGTCAGATACGGCACGGGCGCGACCGCGCGGCCCAACTCCTCCAGGACGACGGCGGCTTCGCGGTGCGTGGCGCCCTGTCCGCCCTGCGCCTCGGGGATCAGCAGTCCGGCCAGCCCCATCCCGTCGGCCAGCGCCTTCCAGGCGGCCGGGTCGTGCGGGGCGTCGGACTCGGCGCGCGCGATGACCGAGGGCGCGTCGCAGTGGTCGGCCAGCAGATCCCGTACGGCCGCGCGCAGCGCCTCTTCCTCCTCCGAGTACAGCAGGTCGGGCTGCGTCGGCTGCGGCTTCATCGGGACAGGTCCTTCCACGCGACGTCCTTGTCGGTGCGCGGTTCGGCGGGCAGGCCCAGAACGCGCTCGGCGACGATGTTCAGCAGGACCTCGCTGGTCCCGCCCTCGATGCTGTTGCCCTTGGAGCGAAGGTAGCGGTAGCCGGCGTCCCGGCCGGTGAAGTCGACCAGTTCCGGACGGCGCATGGTCCAGTCGTCGTACAACAGCCCTTCCTCGCCGCGCAGTTCGACCTCCAGGCCGCTGATCTCCTGGTTGAGGCGGGCGAAGGCGAGTTTCATACCGGAGCCCTCGTAGCCGGGCTGGCCCGCGACGAGCTGCTGGCGCAGGCGCTCGGCGGTGAGGCGGGCGACCTCGGCCTCGACCCACAGCTTCAGCAGCCGCTGGTGCAGATCGTGGGTGCGCAGCTCGGGGCGCTCGCGCCAGGTGCGGGAGACGGGGCCGATCATGCCGCCCTCGCGGGGCAGCCGCATGCCGCCGATGGAGACGCGCTCGTTCATCAGGGTGGTCTGCGCGACGCGCCAGCCGTCGCCGACCTCGCCGAGGCGGCGGGAGTCGGGGATGCGGACGTCGGTGAGGAAGACCTCGTTGAACTCGGCCTCACCGGTGATCTGGCGCAGCGGCCGCACCTCGACGCCGGGGTCGGTCATGTCGCAGACGAAGTAGGTGATACCGGCGTGCTTGGGCACGTCCGGGTCGGTGCGGGCGATGAGGATGGCCCAGCGGGCGACATGGGCGCTGGAGGTCCACACCTTCTGCCCGTTGACCACCCAGGTGTCGCCCTCGCGGACCGCCCGGGTGCCGAGGGCGGCCAGGTCGGAGCCGGCGCCCGGCTCGCTGAAGAGCTGGCACCAGACCTCCTCCCCCACCCACAGGGGCCGCAGGAAGCGCTGTTTCTGTTCCTCGGTGCCGTACTTCAGGAGGGTCGGCGCGGCCATGCCGAGGCCGATGCCGATCCGGCGCGGGTCGTTGTCGGGGGCGCCGGCGGCCTCCAGCTCGGTGTCCACGACGGCCTGGAGGGAGCGCGGCGCGCCGAGTCCGCCGAGGCCCTCCGGGTAGTGCACCCAGGCCAGGCCCGCGTCGTAGCGGGCCTTGAGGAAGTCGAGGCGGTCGGTGGTGGCGGGCGGGTGCGCGGCCAGCAACTCGGCTGTGCGGCGCGTGAGTTCGGCGGCGTCGATCGTCATGCGGCGGCTCCGTTCCGCAGCGACGGTACGACGGCGACCCGGCCGGTGGTGGTGCCGTCGGCGACCCGCTGCACGGCGGCGGCCGCCCCGGCGAGCGGGACGCGCTCGCTGATCAGCGGCTTGATCGCGCCGCGCGCGGCCAGCTCGGTGAGCTGCTCGTGGCAGCGCAGGACGAGCTTGGGGTTCTTGGTGTTGTACAGGCCCCAGTGCAGGCCGAGGATCGAGTAGTTCTTGACCAGGGCGTGGTTCAGGGCGGGGCTCGGGATGGTCCCGCTGGCGAAGCCGACGACCACGATCCGGCCCTCGAAGGCGACGACCTTGGTGGACTGCGTGTAGGCGTCGCCGCCGACGGGGTCGTAGATCACGTCCGCGCCCCGGCCGCCGGTGGCCTCCTTCACGGCGGCGACGACGTCCTCGGCACGGCGGTCGATCACCACGTCACAGCCCGCCTCCCGGGCCGCGGCGGCCTTGTCGGCGCCGCCGACGACCCCGATGACCCGGGCGCCGGCGGCCTTGCCGAGCTGGACGGCCGCGGTGCCGACGCCGCCCGCGGCGGCGTGCACGAGCAGGGTCTCGCCGGCTTCGAGCCCGGCCCGCCGGTGCAGCCCGAACCAGCCGGTCTGGTAGCCGATGTGCAGGGCGGCGGCCTCGGCGTCGTCCAGCGCGTCGGGGGCGGGCAGCAGGGCGGCGGCGTCCGCGACGGCGTACTCGGCGAAACCGCCGTACGGCAGGGCCGGGTTGGCGATGACGCGGCGGCCGTCCTCGGTCTCGCCGCAGATCTCCACGCCCGGGGTGAAGGGCAGCGGCGGGCGGACCTGGTAGTGGCCGCGGCACATCAGCGCGTCCGGGAAGTTGACGTTCGCGGCGCGCACCCTGAGCAGGACCTGGCCGTCGCCGGGCGTGGGCCGCTCCACCTCCTCGAGCCGCATCACCTCGCTCGGCTCGCCGTTCTCGTGCACCTGCCATGCCTGCATGCGGAGCCTCCACGGGACTGCGTCGTCCGACCGGCGTTCCCGACCGGCGTGCCCGGACGGTGTTCCGACCGGGGTCGATCGCATACTAAGCGGTCGCTTGCCGATCAGGGAACAGCGGAACCCGGGGAAACAGCCGGACGTGTCACGCCCCCGACGGCCGCGCCCGTACGTGCATCCGCTCGCCCTGCGGCCCGAAGAGGCTCAGGAACTCCGCCGGGCCCTCCCCCGTCGACCCGAACCAGTGCGGCACGCGCGTGTCGAACTCGGCCGCCTCGCCCGCCGTCATCACCACGTCGTGCTCGCCGAGCACCACCCGCAGCCGCCCGGACAGCACGTACAGCCATTCGTAGCCCTCGTGGGTGCGCGGCTCCGGCTCCTCGTCGCGCCGCGGGACCAGCACCTTGAACGCCTGGAGGCCGCCCGGCTGCCGGGTCAGCGGCCAGAAGGTGCGCCCGTGCCGCACCAGCGGCCGGGAGCGCACCCGCGGGTCGCCCACCGGCGGGGCGCCGACCAGCTCGTCCAGCGGCACCTGGTGGGCCTGCGCGATCGGCAGCAGCAGCTCCAGGCTGGGCTTGCGCAGCCCCGACTCCAGCCGGGACAGCGTGCTGACCGAGATGCCGGTCGTCTCGGACAGCGCCGCGAGGGTCACCTCCCGCTCCTTCCGGATCCGGCGCAGCCGGGGCCCCACCTCCGCCAGAACATCGTCAGCACTCATGTCTCTTATTGCAGGATCGGCAAAGAGGTTTGTCAATCCCGCGCCTGCGGAGCGACCGTGGCGGCATGACCGAGACATACGACGAGGCAGACGAGACATACGAAGTGATCGTGATCGGCGGCGGCGCGGCGGGCCTCTCCGCGGCCCTGGTCCTCGGCCGGGCGCGCCGCCGCACCCTGGTGGTCGACGCGGGCGAGCCGCGCAACGCGCCCGCCGCCCACATGCACGGCTATCTGACCCGGGACGGCATGGCGCCGGCCGACTTCCTGGCCGCCGGACGCGAGGAGATCGCCCGCTACGGCGTGGATCTGGTCCGGGACCGGGCGGTGGACGTCGTGCGGGACACGGACTTCGCCGTCGTCCTCGCGGGCGGGCGGACCGTACGGGCCCGGCAGCTCGTCGTCGCCACCGGGCTGAAGGACGAGCTGCCGCCGCTGCCGGGGCTCGCCGAGCGGTTCGGCCGCGATGTGCTGCACTGCCCGTACTGCCACGGCTGGGAGGTCCGCGACCGGGCCTTCGGAGTCCTCGCGACCACCCCGCTGAGCGTGCACCAGGCGCTGATGGTGAGCCAGTGGTCGAAGGACGTGACCCTGTTCCTGCACACGGTCGCCGAGGCGGACCTGTCCGACGACGACCTGCGCCGACTGGCGGCGGCGGGCGTGCGCGTGGTCCCCGGCGAGGTGTCCGGGCTGACCGTCGCCGACGACCGGCTGACCGCCGTCCGCCTCCAGGACGGCACGGAGTACGACCGCGAGGTGCTGTTCGTCGCGCCGCGCGCGGTACCCCGCACGGACCTCCCGGCCCGGCTGGGCGCCGAGATGACGGAGACACCCTTCGGCGCGTATCCGGTGGTCGACGCCCAGGGCAGGACCACCGTCCCCGGCCTCTGGGCGGCGGGCAACGTCTCCGGCTTCGCCGAACAGGTCGTCAACGCCGCCAGCCGCGGCTACCGGTCCGGCGCGGCGATCAACGGGGAGCTGCTGATGGCGGATCTGGACGCGGCGGCGGAGCGCAGGTAGGCCCGCTGCCCCGAGCCGCGCGGGTGTGCGCCCGCGTCCGGCGTTGCACCATGGCTGCATGCTGCTCGCCCGGCTCGCCGATGTGTCCCGGGAGGTCGCGGCCGCCTCGGCCCGCTCCCGGAAGATCGCCCTGCTCGCCGAACTGTTCCGGGAGGCGGAGGCCGAGGAGGCGCCCGTCGTCATCCCGTATCTGGCCGGGCGGCTCCCGCAGGGGCGGCTCGGGGTCGGCTGGAAGACGCTGAGCCGTCCGGCCGCCCCGGCCGCCGAGCCCACGCTGACCGTGCGCGCGGTGGACGCCCTGCTCACCGAGCTGGGCCAGGTGTCCGGGCCCGGTTCGCAGGCCGAACGGGCGCGGCTGGTCGGGGAGTTGATGGGCGCCGCCACCGCCGAGGAGCAGCGCTTCCTGCTCGGTCTGCTCACCGGCGAGGTCCGGCAGGGCGCCCTGGACGCGGTGGCCGTCGAGGGCCTCGCCCAGGCCACCGGGGCGCCCCCGGCGGACGTACGGCGGGCGGTGATGCTCGCGGGCTCGCTGAGCGCGGTGGCGCGGGCGCTGCTCGCGGAGGGGCCGGAGGCGCTCGCGGCGTTCCGGCTCACCGTCGGCCGCCCGGTGCTGCCGATGCTCGCGCACACCGCGTCCTCGGTCACCGAGGCGGTCGGCAAGCTCGGTGCCTGCGCGGTGGAGGAGAAGCTGGACGGCATCCGGGTGCAGGTGCACCGCGACGGCGACACCGTCCGGGTCTGGACCCGCACGCTGGACGACATCACCGACCGGCTCCCTGAACTGACCACACTGGCAAGCGAACTGACAGTTCGTCGGTTCGTGCTCGACGGCGAGGTCATCGCACTCGGCGCCGACGGCCGTCCCCGTTCCTTCCAGGAGACGGCCGGCCGGGTCGGCTCCCGGGTGGACGTGGCGGCGGCCGCCGAGGCGGTCCCGGTCTCCCCCGTCTTCTTCGACGTGCTGTCGGTCGACGGCCGCGACCTGCTCGACCTGCCGTTCGCCGAGCGGCACGCGGAGCTGGCCCGGCTGGTCCCGGAGCCGATGCGGGTGCGCCGTACGGTCGTCACCGGCCCGGCGGACGCGCCCGCGGCGGAGGAGTTCCTGAAGGACACCCTGCTGCGCGGCCACGAGGGGGTCGTGGTCAAGTCCCTGGACGCCCCGTACAGCGCGGGCCGGCGCGGCGCGTCCTGGCTGAAGGTCAAGCCCGTGCACACCCTCGACCTGGTGGTGCTGGCCGCCGAGTGGGGCCACGGCCGGCGCACCGGCAAGCTGTCCAACCTGCACCTCGGCGCGCGCACCGCGGACGGCGGCTTCGCCATGCTCGGCAAGACCTTCAAGGGCATGACCGACGCCCTCCTCACCTGGCAGACCGAGCGGCTCCAGGGCCTCGCCGAGCAGGAGCATCCGTGGGGCGTCACCGTGCGCCCCGAACTCGTCGTGGAGATCGCCTACGACGGTCTCCAGCGCTCCACCCGCTACCCGGCCGGGGTCACCCTGAGGTTCGCGCGGGTGCTGCGCTACCGCGAGGACAAGCGGCCCGGGGAGGCCGACACCGTGGAAACGCTGCTGGCCGCCCATCCGGAGGTACGGCCGTGACCGTCCGGCGCAGCGCCGGCCTGCTGCTGTTCCGCCGCACGGGCACCGGTCTCGAAGTCCTGCTGGGCCATATGGGCGGCCCCTATTTCGCACGGAAGGACGCGGGCGCCTGGACCGTGCCCAAGGGCGAGTACGAGCCCGACGAGCCCGCCTGGGAGGCCGCCCGGCGCGAGTTCCGCGAGGAGCTGGGGCTGGCCCCGCCCGACGGCGAGGCGATCGCGCTCGGGGAGGTCCGGCAGACGAACGGCAAGATCGTCACCGTATGGGCGATCGAGGCGGATCTCGATCCGGGGGCGGTCGTGCCCGGGACCTTCACCATGGAGTGGCCGCCGCGGTCCGGGCGGCAGCGGGAGTTCCCCGAGCTGGACCGGGTCGCCTGGTTCGGTGTGGAAGCGGCGCGTGCGGTGATCGTCACGGCGCAGGCCGCGTTTCTGGACCGGCTGGCGGAGCACCCGGTGTGACGTCCACGCGTTGCGCCGTCCGGTGCGGCGCGGGAAGGTCGAAGCACAGCCAGCTCTGCGGGAGGTCGGTCATGCCCATCGCGACGGTGAATCCGGCGAACGGCGAGACGGTCAAGACGTACGAGGCCATGGGCGAGGAGGAGCTGGAACGCCGGCTCCAGCTCGCCGAGGCCACGTTCCGGACGTACCGGACGACATCGTCCGAGGAGCGGGCGCGGCTGCTGAACCGGGCCGCCGACCTGCTGGACGAGGACGCGCCGGAGATCGGCCGGGTCATGACGACCGAGATGGGCAAGCCGGTCAGGCAGGCCCGCGCGGAGGCCGCGAAGTGCGCGAAGGCGATGCGCTGGTACGCGGGGCGCGCGGCGGAGCTGCTGGCCGACGAGCATCCGGCGGAGGCGGACGTACGCGACTCCGGCGCGTCCCGCGCCCTGGTGCGCTACCGGCCGCTGGGGCCGGTGCTCGCGGTGATGCCGTGGAACTTCCCGCTCTGGCAGGTGGTGCGGTTCGCGGCGCCCGCGCTGATGGCCGGGAACGTGGGGCTGCTCAAGCACGCCTCGAACGTCCCGCAGACCGCCCTGTATCTGGAGGACCTCTTCCACCGGGCCGGCTTCACCGAGGGTGTCTTCCAGACGCTGCTGATCGGATCGGGCGCGGTGGACGAGATCCTGCGCGACGAACGGGTGAAGGCGGCCACGCTGACCGGCAGCGAGCCGGCCGGGCGGGCCGTCGCCTCCACGGCCGGGGAGATGGTGAAGAAGACGGTCCTGGAGCTGGGCGGCAGCGATCCGTTCGTCGTCATGCCGTCCGCCGACGTCGAGCGGGCCGCCGAGGTCGCGGTCACCGCCCGGGTGCAGAACAACGGCCAGTCGTGCATCGCCGCCAAGCGGTTCATCGTCCACTCGGACGTGTACGACGCGTTCATCGAGCGGTTCACCGAAGGGATGAAGGCGCTGCGGGTCGGCGACCCGCAGGCGGAGGACACCGACATCGGCCCGCTGGCGACCGAGCAGGGCCGGGCCGATCTGGAGGAGCTGGTGGACGACGCGCGGCGCGGCGGCGCGAGCGTGCTGTGCGGCGGCGAACGTCCCGACGGTCCCGGCTGGTACTACCCGCCGACCGTGCTCGCCGGGGTCGGCCGTGAGATGCGCATCCACCGCGAGGAGGCGTTCGGGCCGGTCGCGACGGTGTACCGGGCGGACGGCCTGGACGAGGCGGTGCTCATCGCCAACGACTCGCCGTTCGGCCTGAGTTCCAACGTATGGACGCGCGACGAGGCGGAGGTGGACCGGTTCGTCCGGGATCTGGAGGCCGGCGGCGTGTTCGTCAACGGGATGACGGCGTCCCATCCGGCCCTGCCGTTCGGCGGGGTGAAGCGGTCCGGGTACGGGCGTGAGCTGTCCGGGCACGGAATCCGGGAGTTCTGCAACATCACCACGGTTTGGCACGGTGCGTGAGCGCCGCGCGGCTACGATCCCGGATGTGAACCGCGAAGTGACTCTGCCTCTGATCGTCGACGACCGGGGGACCTTGCAGGTGTCGGCCGCCGACGTCAGCAAACTGCTCCGCACGCTGGGCGGTCGGTGGCTGCATCTGGTCGAGGCGGGCGCGGACGGACTCGACGAGGACACGGTGGCCGCGCTGACCATCGAGCTGGCGAAGCTGGCCGACCGGATCGACGTCGCGTGCATCGCGCACAGCAGCGGGGGCACGGCGTAACCCGTACCCCCCGCCGCCGTACGGCGCGGTCGCGGCTAGCGGATCGGCATTCCCGAGAGCGTGCGGGCGATCACCAGGCGCTGGATCTCGCTCGTCCCCTCGAAGATCGTGTAGATGGCGCTGTCGCGGTGCATCCGCTCGACCGGGTACTCGCGCGTGTAGCCGTTGCCGCCGAGGATCTGGACGGCCTGCGCGGTGACCTTCTTGGCGGTCTCGCTGGCGTAGAGCTTGGACATCGAGCCCTCGGCCGCGGTGAACGGCTTGCCGCTGATCGCCATCCAGGACGCCCGCCACACCAGCAGCCGGGCCGCGTCGATCTGGGTGCGCATGTCGGCGAGCTGGAACGCGACGCCCTGGTTGTCGATGATCGGGCGCCCGAACTGCTCACGCGTCTTCGCGTAGTCGAGGGCGACCTCGTAGGCGGCGCGGGCCGTGCCGACGGCCATGGCGCCGACCGCCGGGCGGGACGCCTCGAACGTCGCCATCGCGGCGTTCTTCACCCGCTCGCCGCCGGCCTTGGCCCGCTCCCGGGCGCGGGCGAGGCGCTCGTCGAGCTTCTCCTTGCCGCCGAGCAGGCAGGAGCCGGGCACCCGCACCTGGTCGAGGATGACCTCGGCGGTGTGCGAGGCGCGGATGCCGTGCTTCTTGAACTTCTGGCCCTGGGCGAGGCCCGGGGTGCCCGGCGGGACGATGAAGGAGGCGTGCCCCTTGGAGCCCAGCTCGGGGTCGACGACGGCCACCACGACATGGACGTTGGCGATGCCGCCGTTGGTCGCCCAGGTCTTCGTGCCGTTGATCACCCACTCGTCCTTGGCCTCGTCGTACACGGCCCGCGTGCGCAGGGAGGCCACGTCGGAGCCGGCGTCGGGCTCGGAGGAGCAGAACGCGGCGACCTTGACGTCATTGGCGTCGCCGTACATCTGGGGGATCCAGGTGCCGATCTGTTCCTCGGTGCCGTTGGCGAGGACTCCCACCGCGGCCAGTCCGGTGCCCACAATGGACAGGGCGATGCCCGCGTCGCCCCAGAACAGCTCCTCCATGGCCATCGGGATACCGAGCCCGGTGGGGTCGAAGTACTGCTGCGCGTAGAAGTCGAGGGAGTAGATGCCGACCTTCGCCGCCTCCTGGATGACCGGCCAGGGAGTCTCCTCACGCTCGTCCCATTCGGCGGCCGCGGGGCGGATCACGTCGGCCGCGAAGCCGTGCAGCCAGTCCCGGACCTCCTTCTGTTCGTCGTTGAGCTCCATGGTGAACTCGGCCATGTCCCCTCCAGCGGCGGGCGTGCGTGTTACTAGCGGTAACCCGAAGTCTGTTACTCGCAAGTAAGGAATGTCAACTCCTGACGACGGGTCGGCAGCCCGTTCGATGCGAGAGGGCCGTCAAGTGTTAGTTTGCGCAGGCGTCACCGAATCAGCACGGGTGGGGAGAGCACATGGACACCACACAGCGGACCGAGCAGCAGAGGTCCGCCGACCGCCGTCGGCGCGAGCTGCTGGAGGCCGCGGACCGGGTGGTGCTGCGCGACGGACCACAAGCCTCCATGAACGCCATCGCCGCCGAGGCCGGCATCACCAAGCCGATCCTCTACCGCCACTTCGGTGACAAGGGCGGGCTCTACGCCGCCCTCGCCAAGCGGCACACGGACGCCCTGCTGGGCTCGCTGCGGGCGGCGCTGGACGCCCCCGCCGAGCGCCGCGAGCGGGTCGAGTCCACCCTCGACACCTACCTGGCCGCGATCGAGGCCCGCCCCCAGGTGTACCGCTTCCTGATGCACCCCTCCGAGGGCGGCCAGGGCGGGGACCAGGGCTTCGACGTCGGCAAGCACTCCGCCCCGCTGCTGCGCCGGATGGGCGAGGAGCTGGCCCAGGTCATCGAGGAGCGCGTCGACCTCGGACCGGGCAGCCAGCAGCTCGCCCGGGTGTGGGGACACGGGATCGTCGGGATGATGCACGCGGCCGGCGACTGGTGGCTGGGCGAGCGCCCCTGCTCCCGCGCCGAGCTGGTGCGCAGCCTCGCCGACCTGCTGTGGGGCCGTCTCGCGGCCGCCGGCGACAAGATCGGCGGCCCGGGCTTCTGAGCACCGCCCGGCACCGGCACGCGTTCTAGGAGCCCCGGTTCCAGGAGCCCCGGTTCCAGGGCGCCCGCGCCACCTGGCGCAGCAGCCGGCGTTTCCGCCACCCCTCCACCCGGTCCGCGTACACCGTTCCCGCCAGATGGTCGCACTCGTGCTGCAAGCATCTGGCAAAGAATCCGGTGCCGTGGATCCGTACGCGGTCGCCCGTCATGGTGTGTCCCTCGACCACGGCGTGGTCGTGGCGTTCCGTCCCCGCCTCCAGGCCCGGCAGGGACAGACACCCCTCGGGACCGCGCAGCACGATGCCGTCCGCCGCCACCAGACGGGGGTTCACCACATGGCCGACATGACGGACGTCCTCGTCGTCGGGACAGTCGTAGACGAACACGCTGAGCGGTTCACCCACCTGGTTGGCGGCGAGGCCCACGCCCTGGGCGGCGTACATCGTGGCGAACATGTCCTCCACGAGTCGGGCGAGTTCCGGACCGAAGTCGGTGACCTGTCGGCAGGGTTCCCGAAGGACGGGGTCACCGAGCAGAGTGAGAGGCCGGACATGCCCGTGGGCGCCCGGGATGGAGCCGTGTCGCATGGCGGCAAGGGTACGGTCCTTTCTGACACGCGCATGCCGCACGGGCGTGGGACGATGCCGCGATTCGGGAGTGTGAATGGATCTCGATAGGCTGACCACCCACCACGGTGCCGTACGGCGAAGGCGCGGCGCGTACGCAAGGAGGATCGAGAACTGATGGCAGGCAACTCGGACCCGCTCACGCCGCGGGCGAAGATCGCCGTGACCGCGGGCAAGGCGGTCGCTGCGGCATCCCGCGCGGCCGGACGCGGCAGCGGCTCGGTGATCGGTGGCCGGGTGGCCCTCAAACTCGACCCCGACCTGCTCGCCCGCCTCGCCCAGAACCTGGACGTCGTCCTGGTCTCGGCGACCAACGGCAAGACCACCACCACCCGGCTCATCGCCGAGGCCCTGCGCGCCGCCGGGCCGGTCGTGTCCAACGCGCTCGGCGCCAACATGCCGGCCGGCATCACCTCGGCCCTCGCCGGCGGCTCCGAGGCCAGATACGGCGTCATCGAGGTCGACGAGAAGTACCTCGCGGGCGTCGCCCGGGACACCGACCCCAAGTGCATCGCCCTGCTGAACCTCTCCCGCGACCAGCTCGACCGCGCCGCCGAGACCCGGATGCTCGCGGAGAACTGGCGCGAGGGCCTGGCCGGTTCCAAGGCCGTCGTGGTCGCCAACGCCGACGACCCGCTGGTGGTGTGGGCCGCGTCCTCCTCCCCCAACGTGGTCTGGGTGGCCGCCGGGCAGATGTGGAAGGACGACGCCTGGTCGTGCCCGTCCTGCGGCGGTGTCATGCAGCGCCCCGGCGACGACTGGTTCTGCGGCGAGTGCGGATTCCGCCGGCCGCAGCCGAGCTGGGCACTGTCCGGGGACCACGTCCTCGACCCGCACGGCTCCGCCTGGCCGATCCGGCTCCAGCTCCCGGGGCGCGCCAACAAGGCCAACGCCGCCTCCTCGGCCGCCGTCGCCGCCGTGTTCGGGGTGCCGCCGCAGGTCGCGCTGGAGCGCATGTACCAGGTGCAGGCCGTGGCCGGCCGCTACGACGTCGTCCAGTTCATGGACCGCGACCTGCGGCTGCTGCTCGCCAAGAACCCCGCGGGCTGGCTGGAGACGTTCAGCCTGATCGATCCTGCACCCGCCCCGGTCATCCTCTCGGTGAACGCGCGCGGCGCGGACGGCACCGACACCTCCTGGCTGTGGGACGTCGACTACACCCGGCTGACCGGCCACCCGATCTTCGTCGTCGGTGACCGCAAGCTGGACCTCGCCGTCCGCCTCGAGGTGGCCAACCAGCACTTCCAGGTGTGCGAGAACGTCGACCAGGCCGTGCAGCTCTGCCCGCCGGGCCGGATCGAGGTCATCGCGAACTACACCGCGTTCCAGGACCTGCGCCGCCGCGTCGGCAACTGACCACGAAGGACGACCACTTCATGAGCGACAACCAGCTTCGGATCGTCTGGGTCTACCCGGACCTGCTCAGCACCTACGGCGACCAGGGCAACGTCCTGGTCGTGGAGCGCCGGGCGCGGCAGCGCGGCCTGGACGTGGCCCGGCTCGACGTGCGCAGCGACCAGCCGATCCCGACCTCCGGCGACATCTACCTGATCGGCGGCGGCGAGGACCGGCCGCAGCGGCTCGCGGCGGAGCGGCTGCGCCGGGACGCGCATCTGTACCAGGCGGTGCAGAACGGCGCGATCGTGTTCGCGGTCTGCGCCGGCTACCAGATCCTCGGCCACGAGTTCGTCAACGACCTCGGCCAGCGCGAGCCCGGCCTCGGTCTGCTCGACGTCACCACGACCCGCGGCGAGGGCGAGCGGTGCGTCGGTGACGTGCTGGCGGACATCGACCCGCGGCTCGGGCTGCCGCAGCTCACCGGCTTCGAGAACCACCAGGGCATCACCCACCTCGGCCCGACCGCCCGGCCGTTCGCCCGCGTCCAGATCGGCAAGGGCAACGGCACCGGCGACGGCACCGAAGGGGCGTACAACGACACGGTGTTCGGCACCTACATGCACGGCCCGGTGCTGGCCCGCAACCCGCTCATCGCGGACCTGCTGCTGAAGCTGGCGCTCGACGTGAACGCGCTCCCGCCGACCGACGACCGCTGGTACGACGCCCTCCGCAACGAGCGGATCGCGGCCGCCCAGCAGCCCGCCTAGGACACCGTGCCCATCTGTGTGTTCACCCGATGTTCGGGGTGCCGTCGGCAGCCCGTCTGACAGGGCATCCGCACAGGTGAGCGGGCACGTCCAGCAGGCGGACGCGTGCTTCGGCCCCGCCCCCCGATGCCGCTAGGGTGGCGGGGTCTCGAACCGGACGGCGTGGTCCGGTTCCGGCCCACGTGGAGAAGGTTGTTTCGGGCTATGCGCATTGGTGTCCTCACGTCCGGCGGCGACTGCCCCGGCCTGAACGCCGTCATCCGGTCCGTCGTGCACCGTGCCGTCGCCGACCACGGCGACGAGGTCATCGGCTTCCGGGACGGCTGGAAGGGCCTCCTGGAGTGCGACTACCTCAAGCTCGACCTCGACGCGGTGGGCGGCATCCTCGCCCGCGGCGGCACGATCCTCGGCTCCTCCCGCGTCCAGCCCTCGCATCTGCGCGACGGTGTGGAGCGGGCCAAGGGCCATGTCCGGGAACTCGGTCTCGACGCGATCATCCCGATCGGCGGTGAGGGCACCCTCAAGGCCGCCCGGCTGATGTCCGACAGCGGTCTGCCGATCGTCGGCGTGCCGAAGACCATCGACAACGACATCGCCGTCACCGACGTCACCTTCGGCTTCGACACCGCCGTCGGGGTGGCGACCGACGCCCTCGACCGGCTGAAGACCACCGCCGAGTCCCACCAGCGGGTCCTGGTCGTCGAGGTCATGGGGCGGCACACCGGCTGGATAGCGCTCCAGTCCGGCATGGCGGCGGGCGCGCACGCGATCGTCGTACCGGAACGCCCCTTCGACATCGAGGAGCTGGCCCGGCGGGTCGGCGAGCGGTTCGAGGCGGGCAAGCGGTTCGCGATCGTCGTCGCGGCGGAGGGCGCCAAGCCGCGGCCGGGCACCATGGACTTCGACGAGGGCGGCAAGGACGTCTACGGCCACGAGCGGTTCGCCGGCATCGCCCGGCAGCTCTCCGTCGAGCTGGAGACCCGGCTCGGCAAGGAGGCCCGGCCGGTCATCCTCGGGCACGTCCAGCGCGGCGGCACCCCGACCGCCTACGACCGGGTGCTCGCCACCCGCTTCGGATGGCACGCGGTGGAGGCGGCGCACCGCGGCGACTTCGGGAAGATGACGGCGCTGCGGGGCACCGACATCGTGATGGTGCCGCTGGCCGAGGCCGTGGAGACCCTGAAGACCGTGCCCGCCGACCGCTACGCCGAGGCGCAGACCGTCCTGTAGGACGAGCCGCGTCCGACCCGCGTCCTCGACCGCCCCCGGTGACAGCAGTCGCCGGGGGCGGTTCTAGTCTGGGGGCCGCAGGAAACGCACATCCCCCCACGAATCAGGAGCCGACGGAGATGGATCACGGCGGGCACGGCATGACCATGGATCTGCCGCCGTTCACGCTGGCGCGGGGTCTTCAGTGGTCACCGGACCCGTTCTTCCTCGTCGCCTGTCTGCTGGGGCTCGGGCTCTACGCGTGGGGCGTGGTCCGGCTGCGGCGCCGGGGCGACACCTGGCCGATGGGACGGACGGTGTCGTACGCCGTCGGGGTGCTGACCATCGCGCTGGTGATGTGCACCGGACTCAACGACTACGGCATGGTCATGTTCAGCGTGCACATGGTGCAGCACATGGTGATCAGCATGCTGTCGCCCATCCTCGTCCTGCTGGGCGCGCCGGTCACGCTCGCGCTGCGCGCGCTGCCGGCGGCGGGCCGCGGCCGCAAGGGGCCGCGCGAGCTGCTGCTGGCGCTGCTGCACAGCCAGTACATGCGGATCGTCACGCACCCGGCGTTCACGATCCCGATGTTCATCGCCTCGCTCTACGCGCTGTACTTCACGCCCCTCTTCGACACCCTGATGGGCTCCCAGGTGGGGCACATCGCGATGATGGTGCACTTCCTCGCGGTCGGCGTGGTGTTCTTCTGGCCGATCATCGGAGTGGACCCGGGCCCGCACCGGCCGGGGTATCTGATGCGGATGCTGGAGCTGTTCGCGGGCATGCCGTTCCACGCGTTCTTCGGCATCGCGTTGATGATGGCGTCCGAGCCGATGGTCGAGACGTTCGAGCACCCGCCCTCCTCGCTGGGCATCGACGCGCTGTCCGACCAGACCTGGGCGGGCGGCATCGCCTGGGCGTTCAGCGAGGTCCCCTCGGTGCTGGTGCTGATCGCCCTGCTCTTCCAGTGGTACGGCTCCGAGCAGCGGCAGGCCAAGCGCAAGGACCGGGCCGCGGACCGGGACGGGGACCGGGAGCTGGAGGCATACAACGCCTATCTTGCGTCACTCGACGCACGCGGACGCTGATCCCGGGGCACCATGGAGGTGGACCCGTCCTGCGGAGGGCGGGCCTACAGGAGGGTGTCACGATGGCCGGTTCCACGGACAGCTCCACGAAGACCATGGGCGCGCTCACGCTCGGCGGACTCGTCGTCGTGACCGCCTACTCGGTGGCGCTCGGCAGCAACGGCTGGCTGTGGTTCGGCTGGGTCGTGCTCGGGCTGATCACCCTCGCACTGATCGTGACCAAGACCGGCTGACCGCCCGCCCGCCTCACCCCGGGGTGAGGCGGGCCGCCGAGTGGACGCCCGGCTGGTACTTCGGCAGCCGGGCGGTGATCTTCATGCCCGCGCCCACGGCCGTCTCGATGACCAGGCCGTAGTCGTCGCCGTACACCTGACGCAGCCGGTCGTCCACGTTGGACAGGCCGATGCCGCCGGAGGGGCTGGCCTCGCCGGCCAGCAGGCCGCGCAGCAGGACGGGGTCCATGCCCGCGCCGTCGTCCTCGATGACGACCAGGGCCTCGGCGCCCGCGTCCTGGGCGGTGATCTGGATGTGGCAGGTGCCCGCCTTGCCCTCCAGACCGTGTTTGACGGCGTTCTCCACCAGCGGCTGGAGGCAGAGGAAGGGCAGCGCGACCGGGAGGACCTCCGGGGCGATCTGGAGGGTGACGGCGAGCCGGTCGCCGAAGCGGGCCCGCACCAGCGCCAGATAGTGGTCGATGGCGTGCAGTTCGTCGGCGAGGGTGGTGAAGTCGCCGTGCCGGCGGAACGAGTAGCGGGTGAAGTCGGCGAACTCCAGCAGCAGCTCGCGGGCGCGCTCGGGGTCGGTGCGCACGAAGGACGCGATCACCGCGAGCGAGTTGAAGATGAAGTGCGGGGAGATCTGGGCGCGCAGGGCCTTGATCTCGGCCTCGATCAGCCGGGTGCGGGACCGGTCGAGGTCGGCCAGCTCCAACTGGACGCTCACCCAGCGGGCCACCTCGCCCGCGGCGCGGACCAGGACGGCGGACTCGCGGGGCGCGCAGGCGACGAGCGCGCCGTGCACCCGGTCGTCGACGGTGAGCGGCGCGACCACCGCCCAGCGGGCCGGGCAGTCGGCGTGGTCGCAGTCGAGCGGGAACGCCTCGCCGCGGCCGCTGTCCAGGGGCCCTGCCAGCCGTTCCATGATCTCGGCGCGGTGGTGGGCGCCCACGCCGTCCCAGACCAGCACCCGCGTGCGGTCGGTGAGACAGAGCGCGTCCGTGCCGAGCAGCGTGCGCAGCCGTCGCGCGGACCGCCGGGCCGTCTCCTCGGTCAGCCCGGCCCGCAGCGGGGGCGCGGCGAGCGAGGCCGTGTGCAGGGTCTGAAAGGTGGCGTGCTCGACGGGCGTCCCGAGACCGCCCAGACTCTCGGGCCGCGCGGTCCTGCGCCCCAGCCAGAACCCGAGGGCGAGCACGGGCAGGATCGCTATGCAGACACCGGCGAGAAAGCCGCTCATGGGGTGGCCTCCCGGGGGTGGGGAGCGGTGGCCGGGGTTCTCGACGCCATGGCCTCCGTCGTCTTCGCCCCCGCCGCTCGCAGTTCCTCGGGGCCCAGTTCCTCGGGGAGGTGGAAGCGGGCCAGGATCGCCGCCGTGCCGGGCGGGACGCGGCTCGGGGTGGCCAGGGAGACCAGGATCATGGTGAGGAAGGCCAGGGGGACCGTCCACAGGGCCGGCCAGGCGAGGAGGGCGTGCAGGGTTCCGGTGACCGGCAGGCCCGCCATCGTGGCGGCGACGGCCAGGAAGGCGGAGCCGCCGCCCACCAGCATCCCGGCGGCCGCGGCGGGCGGGGTGAGGCGGCGCCACCAGATGCCGAGGACGAGCAGGGGGCAGAACGAGGACGCCGACACCGCGAAGGCCAGCCCCACCGCGTCGGCCACCGGCAGCCCGCCCACCAACAGGCCCGCGGCGAGCGGCACGGCCGTCGCGAGGCCGGTGCCCAGGCGGAAGTGCCGTACGCCGCGGGTCGGCAGCACGTCCTGGGCGAGGACGCCGGCCACGGCCATGGTCAGCCCGGACGCCGTGGACAGGAACGCGGCGAACGCCCCGCCGGCGACCAGCGCGCCCAGCAGATCCCCGCCGAGCCCGCCGATCACCCGGTCCGGCAGCAGCAGGACGGCGGCGTCGGCGTCGCCGGTCAGGGCCAGTTCGGGGGCGTAGAGACGGCCGAGGGCGCCGTAGACGGGCGGCAGCAGATAGAAGCCGCCGATCAGGGCGAGCACGGCGACGGTGGTGCGGCGGGCGGCGACGCCGTGCGGGCTGGTGTAGAAGCGGACGACGACGTGCGGCAGGCCCATCGTGCCGAGGAAGGTGGCGAGGATCAGCCCGTAGGTGGCGTACAGGGGGCGTTCCTCGCGGCCCGCGGCGAGCGAGGTGGACATGCCGCCGTTGCTGCCGCGTTCGGCGGCGGGGACCGCGGCGCCCGCCGGGAAGGTGAGCCGGGTGCCCCGGTCGACGCGGTGGGTGCCGGCGGACAGCCGCAGCACGGCGCCGTGGTGCGGGCGGCCGTCGACGGTGCCGTCCACGGTGACGGTGAGGGGGCTCGCCAGCCGCAGGTCGAGGGTGTCGTCGACGCGTACGGTCCGCTGCTCGCGGAAGGCGGCCGGTTCGTCGAAGGGCCGCCGGGGCGCGCCGTCGCCCTGCCAGGCCAGGACCAGGAAGAGGGCGGGCACGAGGAGCGCGGTGAGCTTGAGCCAGTACTGGAACGCCTGCACGAAGGTGATGGAGCGCATGCCGCCCGCCGCGACGGTCGCGGTGACGACGACGGCGACGATCAGCCCGCCCAGGTGGGAGGGCGCGCCGGTGAGGACGGTCAGGGTCAGTCCGGCGCCCTGGAGCTGCGGCAGCAGATAGAGCCAGCCGACGCCGACGACGAAGGTGCCGGCGAGCCGCCGTACCGCCTGGGAGGCGAGGCGGGCCTCGGCGAAGTCGGGGAGCGTGTAGGCGCCGGAGCGGCGCAGCGGGGCGGCGACGAACAGCAGCAGGACGAGATAGCCGGCGGTGTAGCCGACCGGGTACCAGAGCATGTCGGGGCCCTGGACGAGGACCAGGCCCGCGATGCCGAGGAAGGAGGCGGCGGAGAGGTACTCGCCGCTGATGGCGGCCGCGTTGAGGCGGGGGCCGACGGTGCGGGAGGCGACGTAGAAGTCGGAGGTGGTGCGGGAGATGCGCAGTCCGAAGGCGCCGACGAGGACGGTGGCCACCACGACCAGGGCGACGGCGGTGACGGTGTAGCCGGAGTTCATCGCGGTGCGGCCCTCACTTGTCCTCGACCAGCCGCACGAAGTCCCGTTCGTTGCGCTCGGCGCGGCGCACGTACCAGCGGGCGAGCAGGACGAGCGGCAGATAGAGGCCGAAGCCGAGGACGGCCCACTCGAGGCGGCGGGCGTCGGGCAGCGCGGCGAACAGCAGCGGCAGCGGGCCGACGAGCAGGGCGAGGACGGCGAACACGGTGAGGGCGGCGCGCAGTTGGGAGCGCATCAGGGAGCGGACGTAGGTGTGGCCGAGGGTGGTCTGCTCGTCGATCTCGGTGCGCGGCCGGTAGTAGCCGGAGGCGCGCAGGGTGCGGCGGGTCCGGCGGGGCGGTCCTGTGACGACGACGCGGCGCTCGGCGGGGTCCTGGCCGGGCACGGTCACGGCCTCCTCATCAGCAGGTCCCGCAGCTCGCGGGCGTGCCGTCGGCTGACCTGGAGTTCCTCGCCGCCGACCAGGACACTGACCGTGCCGGCGTCCAGGCGCAGTTCCCCTATGTGGCGCAGCGCGACCAGATGACGGCGGTGGATGCGGACGAAGCCGCGGGCGCGCCAGCGCTCCTCCAGGGTGGAGAGGGGGATGCGGACGAGGTGGCTGCCGCGGTCGGTGTGCAGCCGGGCGTAGTCGCCCTGGGCCTCGACGTGGGTGATGTCGTCGACGGTGACGAACCGGGTCACGCCGCCGAGTTCGACGGCCAGATGGTCGGGGTCGGGTTCGTGGACCGGGATCCGGGGGGCGGTGCCGCGCAGTTCGGCGGCGCGGCGCACGGCCTCGGCGAGGCGTTCCTTGCGGACGGGTTTGAGGACGTAGTCGACGGCCTTGAGGTCGAACGCCTGGACGGCGAAGTCCTCGTGAGCGGTGACGAACACGACCAGCGGCGGCCGGGCGAACCCGCCGAGCAGCCGGGCCAGGTCGAGGCCGTCGAGTCCGGGCATCTGGATGTCGAGGAAGACGACGTCCACGGCGTCGGGCCCGTCCGGCCCCCCGGCCAGCGCCCGGTTGATCCGGCGCAGCGCCTCGGTCGCGTCCCCCGCGCCCTGCACACTCCCGATCCGCGGATCGGCACGCAGGAGGTACAGCAACTCCTCCAGCGAGGGGCGTTCGTCGTCGACGGCGAGGGCGCGCAGCATGAAGGTGGAGTGTAGGGGCGATCCGCGCGCCTGGACATGTCCCCGGTGTGGACGTACGCGCTGGATACAGTGCCCGCATGAGCAGCGCGCCCGCCCCCTTCGACGAGCTCGACCGGAAGATCATCACCGCTCTGATGGCGAACGCCAGGACGAGTTTCGCCGAGATCGGCACGGCGATCGGACTGTCGGCGACGGCGGTGAAGCGCCGGGTGGACCGGTTGCGGGAGACCGGGGTGATCACCGGGTTCACGGCCACGGTGCGGCCCTCGGCGCTGGGGTGGCGCACGGAGGCGTACGTGGAGGTGTACTGCGAGGGCGCCGCGCCCCCCAGACGGCTGGCGGAGGTGGTGCGCAACCATCCGGAGATCACCGCGGCGATGACGGTGACGGGCGGCGCTGACGCGCTGCTGCACGTGCGGGCGCGGGACGTGGAGCACTTCGAGGAGGTGCTGGAGCGGATCCGGGTGGAGCCGTTCATCCGCAAGACGATCAGTGTGATGGTGCTGTCCCATCTGCTGCCGGAGAGTCCGGAGGCGGGCGCCACCCAGCACGCACCGGACGTGCGCTGAGCAGGCCGAAGACGCAGCATTCCTGCGCGGACACGCAACCGTTGTCGCTTGTCGGGCGTGGCCGTCGCTTCTTACCGTGGTGTCACCCCTCAGTCGACACCGTTGGAAGCGGAGGAACACCTCTGTGTCCCTGACCCGTGTGCGGCGCCCCCGGCGCTTTCTCGTCTGCGAACCCAGACACTTCGCCGTGCGGTACGCGATCAACCCCTGGATGCATCCCGACACCCCCGTGGACGTCGATCTCGCCCAGGAGCAGTGGCGGTCGCTGATCCACGCCTACCGGGCCCACGGGCATACGGTGGAGAGCGTGGAACCGGCTCCCGACCTGCCCGACATGGTCTTCGCCGCGAACTCGGCGGTCGTCGTCGGCGGCCGGGTCTTCGGCTCGCTGTTCCACGCCCCCGAGCGCCGCCCGGAGTCCGTGCACTACGACACCTGGTTCAAGACCGCCGGGTACGAGGTGTACCGGCCCGAGTCGGTCTGCGAGGGCGAGGGCGACCTGGTGTGGACCGGCCGCTATCTGCTGGCCGGCACCGGGTTCCGCACCACCCGGGAGGCGCACCGCGAGGTGCAGGAGTTCTTCGGCCGTCCGGTGATCAGCCTGACGCTGGTGGACCCGCACTTCTACCACCTGGACACCGCCCTGTTCGTCCTCGACGACGACAACGTGGCGTACTACCCGGAGGCGTTCTCCCCGGGCAGCCGCGAGGTGCTCGCCGGACTGTTCCCGGACGCGGTGCTCGCCACCCGGGAGGACGCGCTGGCGTTCGGGCTGAACTCCGTCTCCGACGGCCGGCACGTCTTCATCGCGCCGCAGGCCGAGGCGCTCGCCGCCCGGCTCGGCGAGCACGGCTACCTTCCCGTCCCCGTCGACCTGTCCGAGCTGCACAAGGCCGGCGGCGGCATCAAGTGCTGCACCCAGGAGATCCGCTCATGACCGCGCCCGCACCCACCCGCAGTTCCGGCGACCTGATCCGCGCCGAGGAGCCGGTCCTCGCCCACAACTACCACCCGCTGCCCGTGGTCGTCGCGCGCGCCGAGGGCGCGTGGGTCGAGGACGTCGAGGGCCGCCGCTACCTGGACATGCTGGCGGGCTACTCGGCCCTCAACTTCGGGCACCGGCACCCGCTGCTGACCGAGGCGGCGCACCGCCAGCTCGACCGGCTCACGCTGACCTCGCGCGCCTTCCACAACGACCGCCTCGCGGAGTTCGCGGAGCGGCTCGCCGCGCTGACCGGCCTGGACATGGTGCTGCCGATGAACACCGGCGCCGAGGCGGTGGAGAGTGCCATCAAGGTGGCCCGCAAGTGGGCCTACGACGTGAAGGGCGTCCCCGCCGACCGGGCGACGATCGTGGTGGCGGCGGAGAACTTCCACGGCCGTACGACGACGATCGTGAGCTTCTCCACGGACGAGACGGCGCGGGCCGGCTTCGGCCCGTTCACGCCGGGCTTCCGGATCGTGCCGTACAACGACCTGGCCGCGCTGGAGGCGGCGGTCGACGAGACGACGGCGGCGGTGCTGATCGAGCCGATCCAGGGCGAGGCCGGTGTCGTCATCCCCGACGACGGCTATCTGACCGGGGTGCGGGAGCTGACCCGCCGCGCGAACTGCCTCTTCATCGCGGACGAGATCCAGTCGGGGCTCGGGCGGACCGGGCGGACGCTGGCCGTGGAGCACGAGGGCGTCGTCCCGGACGTGGTGCTGCTGGGCAAGGCGCTGGGCGGCGGGATCGTGCCGGTGTCGGCGGTGGTGGCGCGCCGCGAGGTGCTGTCGGTGCTGCGGCCGGGCGAGCACGGCTCGACGTTCGGCGGGAACCCGCTGGCGGCGGCGGTCGGCACGGCGGTGGTGGAGCTGCTGGAGACCGGTGAGTTCCAGCGGCGGGCGGCCGAGCTGGGCACGGTCCTGCGGGACGGTCTGGCCGAGCTGGTCGGCCACGGCGTGGCGGGCTTCCGGGCGCGCGGGCTGTGGGCGGGCGTCGACGTCGACCCGGCGCTGGGCACCGGCCGTGAGGTCAGCGAGCGGCTGATGCGCGAGGGCGTCCTGGTGAAGGACACCCACGGCTCGACGATCCGGCTGGCGCCGCCGCTGACCGTCACCGAGGAGGAACTGCGCTCGGCGCTGGGCTCGTTGCGGAAGGTCCTGACCTCGGGGGCCTGAGCGGGTGGTCCCCCGGCCGGTGCGCGGTCGGGGGCTCCCGGGTGGCTCGGCCGCCGCCCTGCGGGCAGGGTGAGGAGTGGGTCAGGAGGTGGTGACCACTCTCAGCGACAGAGAGGTCGGCCGTGGGCACACACGACGAGGGCGAGGTTTCCCGTCGGCGGTTCGACGTGGCGGACGCCGCGCCCCTGCTGCTGGACGCCCGGGGGGCGGTGACGAGCTGGACCCGGCGCGCCGAGGAACTGCTCGGGTACGGGGCCGCCGAGGCGGTGGGCCGGGGTCTGGAGCGGCTGCTGACCGAGGCGGACGCGCTGCGGGCGCCGGAGGTCCTGGAGCGGGCCCGTCGGGAGGGCGGCTGGGCGGGGCTGCTGTGGGCGCGCCGCGAGGACGGCCGGGCGGTGCCGGTGATGGCCCGGATCACGCCGGCCGCCGAGCCGGGCGGGGTGTCGCGGTGGCTGCTGCTGCTCAGCGAGGTGGGTGAGGACGCCCCCGGCTGGAACATGAGCCGTTCGATGCTGGAGCAGATGCTCGGCGGTTCCCCGATCGGTATCGCGATCGTCGACACGGATCTGCGGTTCGTGTGGTCGAACGCGGCGCTGGCCCGGTTCGGCGGCGGCCCGCCCCGGGACCGGCTGGGGCTGCGCCTCGCGGACGTCCAGCCGGGTCTGGACTCGGAGGCGATCGAGGCCCAGATGCGGCGGGTGCTGGCGACCGGTGAGACCGTCGTCGGGTACGAGCATCTGGGGCATCTGCGCAGCGCGCCGCACCGCGAGACGGCGCACATGATGTCGTTCACCCGGCTCGACGACGACCGGGGCCGTCCGACGGGGGTCTACTACACGGTCGTCGACATCACCGACCGGCACCGGGCCCGGCAGCGGCTCGCCCTGCTGGACCGGGCGGGGCGGCGGATCGGGCGCACCCTGGACATCGTGCGCACCGCCCAGGAACTGGCCGATGTGACGGTCCCGGGCTTCGCGGACGCGGTGACGGTGGATCTGCTGGAGCCGGTGCTGCGGGGCGCGGAGCCGACGGCGGACGGTATGCCCGCGGAGGGGGTCTCGTTGCGCCGGGCGGGGCTGCGGACGGCGCAGTGGTGGGGTGACGCGCCGGACGCCTCTCCGGTGGACGCGGGCGATCTGCTGTCCGCCTCGGCGGGCGGCGGGGGCCGGCTCACCGGCTCCCCCGCGGTGAGCTATCCGCTCGGTTCTCCCCCGGCCCGCTGTCTGGTCACCGGGCGGCCGTGGCGGGGCGAGCGGGCCGAAGGGCCCGGTGAGGCGTGGACGCGCGCGCTGCCGTCGGCGGGCGGGGCGGCGAGCGTGCTGATCGTGCCGGTGCGGGCGCGCGGGGCGGTGCTGGGGGTCACGACGTTTCTGCGGCGGCGCGGGCGGGAGCCGTTCGGCGAGGACGATCTGGCGCTGGCCGAGGATCTGGTGTCGCGGGCGGCCGTCTGTGTGGACAACGCCCGCCGCTACACGCGCGAGAGGGCGGCGGCGCTGGTGCTCCAGCGCAATCTGCTGCCCCACCGGCTGCCCGAGCAGGACGCGGTGGAGGCGTCCGCCTGCTACCGGCCGGCCGACGAACTCACCGGCCTGGGCGGCGACTGGTACGACCTCATCCCGCTGTCGGCGGCCCGGGTGGCGCTCGTCGTGGGCGAGGTGCCCGGGTTCGGCATCGACGCGGCGGCGGCCATGGGCCGGGTGCGGACCGCGGTGCGCACGCTGGCGGCGCTGGATCTGCCGCCGGAGGAAGTGCTGGCGCATCTCGACGACCTGGTGGCCCGGATGGCCGCCGAGGAGGACCCGGCGTCCGACGGTCCCGACGGCGCGCAGGCGGTGGGGGCCGGGTGCCTGTACGTCGTCTACGACCCGGTCGGCGGACGCTGCGTGATGGCGGCGGCCGGGCATCCCGCGCCGGCCGTCGTGCTGCCCGACGGAAGTGTCACGTTCGTCGAGCTCCCCCAGGGACCCCCGCTGGGCGCGGGCGGAATGCCGTTCGAGGCGGCCGAGGTGATCCTGCCGGAGGGCAGCGTACTGGCACTCCACACGGACGGCCTGCTGGCCAAGGCCACGGAGGGGACCGGGGGCGCCTCGGTGGCCGGGGGCACCTGGGAGGCCACGCACGCCGGGGAGGGCGAGGGCACCGGGGAGGGCGGGGGCGCCGGGGAGGGCGAGGGCACCGGGGAGGGCGAGGGCACTGGGAGGACCGCGGACGCGGAGAAGGCCGGGCACGCCGGGGAGGCCACAGGGGCCGAGCGGGCTGCGGACGCCGGGGGCGTGACGGCCACGGGCACCGGGGACGCCAGGGGGGCCGAGCACGCCGGGAAGGCCGGGGAAGCCAGGAAGGCCCCAGAGGCCGCGCAGGCGGTGGACGCCGAGGGTGCGGAGACGGCCACAGACGCCGGAGACGCCGGCCAGGCCGAGAAGGTCGGGAGCATGGGCCGTACGGCGTCCACGCCGGCCGGCGAGCGGGAGCGGTTGCGGCGGGCCCTGGAGCACCGGGCGGCCACCCTCGATCTGCGCTGTCAGGCCGTGATCGACGCGCTGGTGCCGGACCGTCCGTACGACGACGTGGCGCTGCTGATGGCCCGGACCCGGCGGCTGCCGCCGGACCGGTTGGCGGAGTGGGAGCTGCCGGCGGATCCGGCGGCGGTCGCGGAGGCGCGCAGGACGGCGAACCGGCGGCTGGCGGAATGGGGTCTTGAAGAGCTGTCGTTCACCACCGAGCTGGTCGTCAGCGAGCTGGTCACCAACGCCATCCGGTACGCGGCGGGCCCGATCCGGCTGCGGCTGATCCGGGAGCGCGCCCTGACCTGCGAGGTGTTCGACGGCGCGGCGACCGCGCCGCACCCCCGGCATCCGCGCGCCACCGACGAGGGCGGCCGCGGACTGCTGCTGGTCTCCCAGCTCAGCAGGCGCTGGGGCACCCGGTTTCTGCCCGAGGGCAAGGTCATCTGGTCCGAGCAGCCGCTCACGGACCCCGGCGTGTGACGCACGGGCCGTCTGTCACATGCCATGGGAAAATGACCTAGGACCGGCGGATGGGGCACGAGCCATGAACGACGCGGCGATCGACTACGCGAGAGTCTTCCAGGCGCTGCCCGGCATGGTCGCGCTGCTGACGCCGGGCCTGGTGTTCGCCGACGCCAACGAGGAGTATCTGCGGGTCGCGGGCCGCACACGCGAACAGGTGGTCGGACAGCATCTGTTCGAGGTCTTCCCGGACAACCCCAACGACCCGGACGCCAGCGGCATCCGCAATCTGGCGGCCTCGCTGCACCGGGTGGTCGCCACGGGCGAGCGGGACGCGATGGCCCTCCAGCGCTACGACGTCGAGAGCCCCGACGGCTCCGGCGAGTGGGAGGAGCGGTACTGGAGCCCGGTCAACGTGCCGGTGCTCGGGCCCGACGGAGCGGTGGTGCTGCTGGTGCACCGCGTCGAGGAGGTCACCGAGCTGATCCGGGCCCGCGGCACGCGCGGCGCAACCGGTGGGTCCGGCACGTCCGGCACGTCCAGCGCCTCCGGCGGGCAACGGCCGGGCACCCGGGGCCGGATCCTGGAGGCCGAGCTGTACACGCGCGCCCGGGAGCTCCAGGAGGTCAACGAACGGCTGCGGCTGGCGCACGCGCGCGAGCGGGAGGTGGCGCTGGCGCTCCAGGAGGCGATGCTGCCCGCCCGCCGGGAGTTCCTCGGCGACCGACGGGTGGCCGTGCGCTACCGGCCGGCGGTGGGCGCGCTGAACGTGTGCGGGGACTGGTACGACCTGGTGAAGCTGGTCGGCGGCCACCGCCTCGGGGTGTCGGTCGGTGACGTCGTGGGGCACGGGCTGGGCGCGGCCGGGGTGATGGGCCAGTTGCGCAGCGCGCTCAGCGCCACCTCCCGGGTGGCGGAGGGTCCGGCCGAGGCGCTGAACGTCCTCGGCCGGTACGCGCATGTGGTGGACGGTGCCGAGTCGGCGACCGCGGTGACCACGTTCATCGACTTCGACCGCCGCACCATCACCTACAGCAGCGCCGGGCATCCGCCGCCGGTGCTCGTGCACGCCGACGGCCGGGTGGAGTTCCTGGACCGGGCCACCGATCCGCCGCTCGACGCCCGCCCCGATCCGATGCCGCGGCCGCAGGCGTGCGTCCCCTTCGCGGACGGCGCCACCCTCGCGCTCTACACGGACGGTCTGGTGGAGCGCCGGCACGAGGACATCGACACCGGGCTCAACCGGCTCGCCGACGCGCTCGCCCGGCACCGCGCCGACGACCCCGAGCCCCTCGCCGACGCCGTCCTGCTGGAACTGCTGCCGCCGGGCGGTGCGACGGACGACACGGCGCTGGTGGTGGTACGGCTGTGACGGCCCGTCAGGTGGCGTGTCAGGTGGTGTGCCAGGGGGCGGGGAGCCGCTCCCGCACCGGTTCCGGGCGCCGCGGCCTGCGCCTACACTGGCAGCCCACATCACACCCGTTGACCTGCTGGAACACGGCGACGGCAGCGGTCCGCCCGGCTGAGGAGCGATCCCCTTGTTCTACTACCTCCTGAAATACGTGGTGCTGGGACCGCTGCTCAAACTGACCTTCCGTCCGCGGATATCCGGCCTGGAGCACATCCCGGAGTCGGGCGCGGCCATCGTGGCGGGCAATCATCTGTCGTTCGCGGACCACTTCCTGATGCCGGCGGTCCTCAAACGGCGCATCACCTTCCTGGCCAAGGCCGAGTACTTCACCGGCCCCGGTCTCAAGGGACGGCTGACGGCGGCCTTCTTCCGCAGCGCCGGGCAGATCCCGGTGGACCGCTCGGGCAAGGAGGCGGGCCAGGCCGCGATCCGCGAGGGCCTCGGCGTGCTGTCCAAGGGCGAACTGCTCGGCATCTACCCGGAGGGCACCCGCTCGCACGACGGCCGTCTGTACAAGGGCAAGGTCGGGGTGGCGGTGATGGCGCTGCGGGCCGGGGTGCCGGTGGTCCCCTGCGCGATGATCGGCACCTTCGAGGCGCAGCCGCCCGGCAAGGTCCTGCCGACCCCGCACCCGGTGACCATCCGCTTCGGCGAGCCCCTCGACTTCTCCCGCTACGCGGGCATGGAGGGCGAGAAGGCGATCCTGCGCGCGATCACGGACGAGATCATGTACGCGATCCTGTCGCTGTCGGAGCAGGAGTACGTCGACCGGTACGCGGCGGTCGTGAAGGCGGAGGAGACCGCCGCCAAGGCGGAGCGGCAGCGCAAGTTCCCCAGACTGCCGCGCCGTTGACGGTACGTCACATACGCGAGGGGCGGCCGGAGTCGATCCGGCCGCCCCTCGTCGTACGGGTGGCGCGTGTTACGGCTTCGGCGTGGCGTGCGGGGCGCAGGTCACGTCCCGGGCGTCCAGCTTGCCGGTGAGCAGGTAGGCGTCGACCCGGTCGTTGACACAGGGGTTGACCAGGCCGGTGACACCGTGCGAACCGGCGTCCTTCTCGGTGATCAGACGCGAGCCCTTGAAGCGCTTGTGCAGGGCGACGGCACCCTCGTACGGGGTCGCCGCGTCGTGCTCGGACTGCACGATGAGCACACCGGGCAGGCCCTTCTTCGTCTTCACGTCCACCGGGGTCTGCTGCTTGACCGGCCAGGTGGCGCAGGGCAGGTTCATCCAGGCGTTGGCCCAGGTCATGAACGGGTGGTCCTTGTGGAGCCGGGTGTTGTCCCGGTTCCAGGTCCGCCAACTGGTGGGCCACTTGGCGTCGGTGCACTCGACGGCCGTGTAGACGGCGTTGCCGTTCTCGGCGGAGGCGTTGCCCGCGAGGTCGCTCATGTCGGGCGCGGCCGCGTCGATCAGCGCCTGGGTGTCGCCGGCGACGTACTTGCTGAACACCGTCGCCACCGGGATCCACGAGGAGTCGTAGTACGGGGCGCTCTGGAAGAAGGAGATCAGCTCGGCGGGGCCGACGACGCCGCCGAGGGGGCTCTTCTTCGCGGTCGCGCGCAGGTCCAGCCACTTGGCCTGGACGGCGGCGCGGGTGGTGCCGAGGTGGAAGGTCGCGTCATTGGCGGCGACCCAGTCCTGCCAGTCCTTCCAGCGGCCCTCGAAGGCGACGTCCTGGTCCAGGTTGGCCTGGTACCAGATCTTCTCGCGCGACGGGTTGACGACGCTGTCCACGACCATCCGGCGGACGTGGCCCGGGAACAGGGTGCCGTAGACCGCGCCGATGTAGGTGCCGTAGGAGACGCCCAGGTAGTTGAGCTTCTTCTCGCCGAGGGCGGCCCGGATGACGTCCAGGTCGCGCACGGTGTTCGGCGTGGTCATGTACGGCAGCATCTCGCCGCTGCGCTCGTAGCAGCCGTCGGCGTACTCGCGGGCCAGCTTGATCTGGGCGAGCTTGTCGGCCTCGGTGTCCGGCACCGGGTCGGCCTTGGGCGCCTTCACGAACTCCTGCGGGTCCATGCAGGAGATGGGCGCGGAGTGGCCGACGCCGCGCGGGTCGAAGCCCACGAAGTCGTACGCCTTGGCGGTCTTGGCCCACAGCGGGGCCTTGGTGGTGACCCGGCGCGGGAAGCGCAGACCCGAGCCGCCGGGGCCGCCGGGGTTGTAGATGAGGGCGCCCTGGCGCTCCTTCTTGGTGCCGGTGTTGCCGATGCGGTCCACGGCGATCTTGATCTGCTTGCCGTGGGGCCGGGCGTAGTCGAGCGGCACGGTGACATAGCCGCACTGGATCGGCTTCTCGAGTCCCCAGTCGGCGGGACAGTCCTGCCAGTCGATGCCCGCCTTGGCGGCGCGTTCCGCGGCGATGGCGGCGCCGCGCATCTCCCGGTCCTGGCCCGCACCGCCGCTGGTCGCGCTGGCGGTGGGTGCCACCACGGCACCGGCCATCAGGGTTGCGGCGACGAGTGCGCCTGCCGTCCCGAGCGCAGCGGTGCGCGCGTTCGGTCGTATGTCCCTCAAGTGGGATCTCCCCCTAGCTAGTGACGACACGTTAGGGGGATCCTTGCTGCTGTGAGGCGCCTGAGAACAGGTGTGGTTGACCTTCTTTGCCAATCCGATAACCGGATAGTGAAGTACCGCTCACCGAAAGTTGTCGGTTCAATCAAGGGTGGAGAGCGCCTCGTCGAGCACCCGCCGCAGCAGCCGCCCGTCCGGGGCGACGGCGCTCACCAGCGCGGCGGGCCCCGCCAGCGGCATCACGGCGGCGTGGGCGCCGAGCATCCGCGCGGCCACCGGACGCTCCGTGAAC